>JABSQA010000045.1 GCA_013213825.1 Henriciella sp. | reverse complement strand
GAGCCCCATGCGATGCGCGAGAACTTAGACTATACGTTTTCAGTCGCCCCTATGATGGACTGGACCGACCGGCACTGCCGGTCGTTCCATCGGGTATTGTCGAAGCGGGCGGTTTTATGGACGGACATGGTGACCGCGGATGCGGTTATTCATGGCGATCGCGAGCGACTCATTGGGTTTTCATCAGACGAGCATCCTGTCGTTTTGCAACTTGGCGGGAACGAGCCTGAGACGCTGGCAGAGGCTGCACGCGTCGCTGAAGCGTTTGGTTATGATGAGGTGAACATCAATTGCGGGTGTCCCTCGGACCGTGTGCAGTCCGGCGCTTTCGGGGCCTGTTTGATGCGCGAACCAGAGACTGTCGCAGACTGCGTGCGGGCCATGCGAAGAGCGGTGAAGATACCGGTTACGGTGAAATGTCGGATTGCGATTGATGAAGATCCTGAGCGAGAGACGCTATTTCGTTTTGTTGACACGGTCGCAGACGCAGGCTGCGAGGTCTTCACGGTGCATGCGCGTAAGGCGTGGCTGAAGGGGCTAAGCCCCAAAGAGAATCGTGAAATTCCCCCGCTCAACTATGATCTGGTCAAAGCATTGAAAAACGAACGGCCGGGTTTGAAGATTATTCTGAATGGCGGCATCAAGACCTTAAGTGCGTGCGCCGAACATTGCGCCGACTTCGATGGTGTCATGCTAGGGCGAGCGGCTTACCAAACCCCGTCTCTATTGGGCGAGGGTGACCAGACCTTGTTCGTTTCAAATGCCGCCATCATCAGCCCGTTTGATGCGGTTCGACTCTATCGGTCCTATATTGAAGAGCAATTGGAGTCAGGTGTTCGCCTCTCATCAATCACGCGTCATATGTTAGGCCTTTTCAATGGTCGGCCTGGCGCGCGCCAATGGCGTCGCACCCTTAGCGAAAAAGGACCGAAGCCAGGAGCCGGACTCGCCGTTTTGGATGAGGCGTTGGAGGCCGTCGAAAAGCATTCGGTCATGGCCTAGCTTAATCGTTTGGCGGGTTCCGTTCGTGGTGCGAACACGCCAGAATGGCGGACCAGGCAGGTGCGGGCGCTTTGCTTTTCCCGGCGGGAGGGCTTGTGGTTCGGCGTCAGCTCCATAGTGTTATTGACAAACATGATTTGAGGATGAGGAGACCGCCATGATTGGGGTTGTCGCGACACTGGAAATACAGGACGGAAAGCAGGGCGAATTTGAAGCCGTTGCCAAAGATCTAATGGCCAAAGTGAAAGCCAATGAACCCGGCTGCCTGACCTATCAATTGTATAAGGCCAAAGGGTCTGAAACGACTTATATCTTCATGGAGCAATATGCTTCTGGCGATGCGCTTAAGGCGCACGGGCAGACAGAATATTTCCAGGCCGCTCAACCGGGCCTTGGCGCGTGTCTGGCCGGCGCCCCGAAAATCGAAATGTTTGACATCGTCGAATAGGAAACCGCTATGGATCTTTCATTCACTCAAGAAGAACTCGCATTCCAAAAAGAAGTCAGAGACTGGATCGCAGAGAATTATTCTGAAGATATGCAGCGTCAGAATTCTTTGTCCAAGACCAATTATCTGGACAAAGAAGGCATGATCAAATGGCAGCGGCAGCTGGATGATCGTGGCTGGTTCGTGGTCAATTGGCCGGATGAGTATGGCGGTCCTGGACTGACAGCGGCTCAGCGTTACATCCTGAATATGGAAATGTCCGCCGCGGGAACGCCGACGACCTCGCCCATGGGCAAGTCCATGGTTGCGCCTGTGATTATGGCCTTCGGCAATGATGCCCAGAAAGCTGAGCATCTGCCAAAGATTAAACGGTCTGAGATCTGGTGGTGCCAAGGCTATTCTGAGCCGGGCTCTGGGTCGGATCTGGCATCTCTTCAAATGAGCGCCGTACGAGATGGCGATGAATATGTGCTCAATGGATCTAAAATTTGGACCACGCACGCGCAGTGGGCGGATTGGATCTTCTGCCTGGTGCGCACATCGAAAGAGGGTAAACCGCAAGAAGGCATCAGCTTTTTGATCTTCCCCATGGATCTGCCTGGCATTTCGGTGTCGCCATTGCCGACTTTGGACGGACCGATGGAGAATCAACAAGAGATCAATCAGGTCTATTTTGAAGATGTCAGGGTGAAGATCTCTGACGCATTGATTGGTGAAGAGAATAAAGGTTGGACCTATGCCAAATACCTTCTCCAAATCGAGCGCGGGAACGCCTATGCGCCCGGCCTGAAGAGCATGCTGGCAAAGACTAAAAAGCTGGCCAGTGTTGAGCAATCAAATGGCGCCCCTTTGATTCAAGCCCCAGATTTCCAACGCAAAATCGCTAATATGGAAATGAAGATCGAAGCTCTGAATGCGACGGAGCTACGAATCTTTTCCGCCTTGTCGGCTGGGCAGGGCGTTGGGCCGGAAAGCTCAATGCTAAAATGCGCTGGTTCTGAGGTGCAACAGCTGATCACCGAGCTCTCGCTGGAGGCTGTTGGCGGTTATGCGGCGCCATTTGTGGAAGACATGTTCGCCGTCGCTCGGGCCGGGGCGAATAGTGATTTGCCCACACCAGAATATGCGGCCACCGTGTCGCCTCGATATTTCAACTATCGCAAAGCATCGATTTACGCGGGTTCAAACGAAATCCAGCGCAATATCATGTCGAAAATGGTGCTTGGGCTTTAGTCCAAGCACTTATCTTGTGAGCGGGCCACAAAAGAAGCCCGCCGCAAAACCAAGGAGGAAGCATGGCGGAGGCAGCTGCGCGTAAAGCGGGCATTTGGACCAAGATTGCCTATGGCTCTGGCGCGGCAGCGAATGGCATCCGCAATAATGGCTTCGAGTATTTTCTGCTCTTCTATTACAGCCAAGTCTTAGGTGTCGATTCTGCGCTGGTTGGCGCGACCTTGATGATTGCCTTATTTGTCGACGGCATATCGGACCCCATCGTCGGCTATTGGTCAGATAATTTGAAAACGCGCTGGGGCCGCCGCCACCCCTTCATGTACCTTGCGATCATTCCGGTTGCCTTTGCCTATGTCATGGCCTGGAACCCGCCAGAAGGCGTCACCGGCAATGCGCTTTTCCCATATTTATTGATGATCACGATCGTGGTTCGGGTCTGCTATACATTCTACGAAGTGCCGAGCAGTGCGCTCGTGGCTGAGCTTACGGATGACTATGACGAGCGAACATCCTTTCTATCGTTCCGTTATGTCTTTGGCTGGACGGGCGGGGTCGCGATTGCGGCTTACACGCTTACTTTTCTGCTGGTTGAGACAGAGACCTATGGCAGCGGCTTCCTAAATGTCGAAGGCTATCGAACCTATGGCAATATTGCCGCCATCGCCATCGTCATCTCAATGCTGCTCTGTGCGCTCGGCACGCATCGGCATATCCCTAATTTGCGCAAGCCGCCGGACGCCGGAAAAATCACTCTGGGCCGCGTGTTTCGTGAGATTGGTGAGAGCCTTTCCAGCAAGTCTTTCCAAGGCCTTTTCATGGCGGCTCTGTTTGGCTTCATGGCGGCTGGAGTCGCGGCGTCTCTGAACTACTATATCAACGGCTTCTACTGGGAGTTCACCACAGCTCAGACGGGATTGCTGACGGTGTCTGTCTTCCTTTCTGCTGCAATTGCTCTCGTGCTCGCCCCGCTCGCATCGAAGCGCCTCGGGAAGAAGCGCGGCGCTATCATCGTTGGTGCCATCGCATTTTCGGTTGCGCCGATGCCGGTCATCTTACGCTTGTTCGGCCTAATGCCCCCCAATGGCAGTGAGCTTTTATTCAATGTCATTCTTTGTGTGACGGTCATCGATGTCGCCTTAATCATTGCATATCAAATCATCTCGGCTTCGATGATCGCGGATATTGTTGAAGAGAATGAGCTGAAGACCGGGCGTCGGTCGGAAGGCATCTATTTTGCTGGCATCAGCTTTATGCGCAAACTGGCCCGGGGCAGTGGTCTCTTTCTGGCATCCATCGTCCTAGCCGCCGCAGAGCTTTCCCGAAACATCCAGCCAGGAGAGGTCCCGCAGGGGACGTTGCAAATGCTTGGCGCCGGCTATGCCTTTGGACTGCTCGCGCTGTGGGCGTCCGCGATTGCCTTCCTGTTCCGCTATCAGATCTCGCGCGAAGACCATGAAGCCAATCTCGCCGCACTTCAGCGTAGTCGAGAAGGCGCAGATGTGATTGAACAGAAATAAGAAAATGGCCCCGCGAGCGCTTAAGCGCCACAACGCCTAGGAGCATTCATGAGTGAAACTGTTGCGACCACGCCAAAGCTTGGGGTTCTAACGCGCATTGCCTTTGGCGTCGGCGGCGCTGCGGGCGGGATAAAGAATAACGGTTTCGATTATGTGTTGTTGCTGTTTTACTCGCAGATCCTTGGTTTGCCCGGATGGTGGGTGGCTGGTGCGATTTGGATTGCTTTGATCGTCGATGCGGTTTCCGATCCCATTGTGGGGTATTGGTCCGACAATTTGAGATCCAAAATGGGACGTCGACACCCGTTTCTTTATACGGCCGCGCTTCCAGCCTCTATTGCTTACTTCTTTGTTTGGAACCCGCCAACAGGGCTAGAAGGTTCGCCTCTCTTCGCGTGGCTATTAACGCTGACCATAATCGTTCGCGTGAGTTACACATTGTTTGAGGTCCCAAGTCTCAGCCTTTCCGCGGAACTGTCCCAAGATTATGATGTGCGAACGTCATTGATGTCGTTTCGGTACTTTTTCGCATGGGTCGGCGGATTGACGGTACAGGTATTGTTGTTTTTCGTCTTCTTACAGCCGAGCGAAGGTGACCCTCAAGGCTTCTTCCATATCCCTGGGTGGAACATATACGGATTGGTCGGCGCATCGTCGATTTTTACCGCTATTCTCATCACGGCACTGGGCACCCACCATCGAATTCCGAATTTGATGCGTCCGCCGACCGAACGAACTCTCACCGTTGGAAAAATCTTCTCGGAGATTTGGGAGACGCTATCCAATCCATCTTTTCGGGCGCTGTTCGTCGCAACGCTCTTTGGATTACTCGCAACGGGCATCTCAGCGACACTCAATCAATACATCAACAGCTTTTTTTGGAATTTTAACAGCCAGCAGATTGGTGCGCTGACTTTTGCCGTCTTCATGTCGGCGATCATGGCGCTTGCATTGGCCCCAGCTGCGGGTCGTATCTGGGGGAAGAAAAGGGCAGCCATCACGATTGGCTTAATGGCGTTCACCCTCGCGCCCGCGCCAGTTTTTGCGCGTTTATTGGGATTGTTACCGGAGAATGGCACGCCTGAGCTGTTCTATATCATTCTGGTTGTGACGGTGTTCGACGTCGCTCTGATTATTGCATATCAAATGCTCGCCGCATCTCTGGTGACGGATATCGTCGAAGAGAGTGAATTGAAAACGGGTCGTCGATCCGAAGGCACCTTCTTTGCGGGTATCACATTCATCCGCAAACTCTCACAGGGCATTGGCGTTCTATCGGCTTCGGTGATCCTTGCCGCTGCGGCGATCCCTCCTGGTACGCGGCCAGAAGATGCCAGCGCTGAATCGGTCGCTACGCTCGGATTTGGCTATGGCGCGACGCTATTTGTGGTTTGGATGCTGATGATCATATCGATCAGCTTCTACCGCATCAGCCGAGAGGATCACGCTCGGAATCTCGAAGCTTTGGCGGCAAAGCAGGCCGAATAGTCGCAATAAGTGCCGCAATAACAGCTATCTAACTGAATTGTCATATGTGCCCAATTGCCTCCGCCACAGTGCCGGAATAGAGCCATATTCATGATTTACTCTGACACAATGACAAAACATGTTTCAAAGGTTCTGGTCGGCATAGTGCTGGTGCTGGTGGCATTAGTCGTGGTTCTGGTCAGCCCGCTTTATGGCTCGGCATCCGCGCAAGGGTTCTGGGAAAAGGTTGTTCCGGAAAATCAAGCGCAGGTCGAACTCAGCTACGCGCCACTGGTCAAACAAGTCTCGCCAGCTGTGGTCAATATTTATACCACGAAGACCGTTCAACGACGTCTGACCATGCGCGAATTGATGTATGGACGGCCCTTTGGTGAAGAGGGCGGACGAAGCGTCCAAAACTCGCTCGGTTCTGGTGTCGTGGTTGGCGAAGATGGGGTGATTGTCACCAATAATCATGTCATCGACGGCGCTGATGAAGTTGTCGTGGTTTTATCGGATCGACGCGAATATCCAGCAGAACTTATTTTGGCGGATCAACGCACCGACTTGGCTGTGTTGCGGATTGACACTGAAGGTGCGCCACTGCCGACCCTAGATTATGCTAATACGGTCGGCGTCGAAGTCGGTGATCTGGTGCTCGCTGTCGGCAACCCATTTGGAGTCGGGCAAACCGTCACAACTGGGATCATATCCGCCACGGCGCGGACAGACGTTGGCGTCTCGGATTATGCTTTCTTTCTGCAAACCGATGCGGCGGTGAACCCTGGCAATTCCGGCGGTGCGCTGGTCAATGCGCGCGGCGATTTGGTCGGGATCAATACGGCGATTTTCTCTCGCTCGGGTGGCTCGAACGGGATTGGCTTTGCCATCCCGTCTGAAATGGTCCGGCGGGTTGTAGATGCGGCGGTCAATGAAGGCACATTGGTGCGGCCGTGGCTTGGGTTGAAAGGTCAGTCGGTGACATTTGACATCGCCAAGGCGCAAGGGCTTGAACGTCCGCTGGGGATTATTGTTTCCGAGGTTTACGAAGACGGTCCTGCAGACATAGCGAATTTACGACGCGGCGATTTGGTCATGCGGATTGATGGCCGCGAAGTGTTTGATGAGCGCGGCTTGAAATTTCTAGCGGCAACGAAATCCCCAGGCGAGCAAGTGACCTTAGAAGTCTTGCGCGGCGGGATCACGGACTCGATTTCCGTAACCCTGTCACCGCCACCGGGAACCAGTGAGGCTGAGGTCATTCTCTTAGAAGGGCGCCATCCGTTTACCGGAGCAGAGGTTGCTGAATTGTCGCCCCGCTTGGCCGAGGAATTGGGGCGTGACCCATTTGAAAGCGGTGTGCTCGTCAATCGTGTTATGCGCCGGTCCTATGCGCGTCGCGTGGTGCGCTCAGGCGATATCATCACCGCGGTCGACGGCCAGCCGATCAAAACGCTAGATGATTTAGATGCAGCGCTTGATCGCGACTCTGGCCGTTGGGAAATCGAAATCGATCGCAATGGCCGAACCATTAGCGGGTTCGTCAATCTCTAACCTCGCCACGCCACCGGTCCGCGATCGATAATGTGCATGTAAGAGCCCATAACAGACCCGCGGCGGCCGCCGGCAAACCCCAGAGCCGTTCCGCGGGCGTCCTCAACATGAAACAAAGGCGCATCCGCGCCACGCTCGTGCAGCGTTGAGTAATGAAACTCATGACCACGAAATGGCCCTCGCCATTGCCGTGTGTCTTGCGGCATCAAAACGCGATAGCCGAGATGTAGCTTCGGGGTTTCGAAGCTTGTGACATGGTCCAGCAGCCCCGCCATTTGATGGGGCGCACCATTGCTGTCGATGAGATGACGCCCAAGCACCATATAGCCCCCACACTCGCCATAGATTAGCGTACCGCGCGCAGCGGCCTCGCGGAGGCCTTTGAAAAACCTGCCGGCGCGCGCCAGTTTCCGCGCGACCTCCACGAGGCGGGATCCGGTATTGACTTCCTCGGCCTGTACCAGCCCCAAATGTCGCGATGGGATCGTGAGGCTATCAGATCGCATCACAGCACCGAGAAGGGGGATGTTGATCTCTTCCAAAGCCTCTCGCAGCATATTCGCGTGACGCTCGCTGCCCACGCGATTGGCGACCACACCACATATTTTAACGCCCTTGGCCAAAGCGACGAAGCCGTAGACGGTGGCGATGATGGATTGCGACTGTCCACTGGCATCGATGAGCAAAACGACGGGCAGGTCTAAATCCGCGGCAATGTCAGCTGTGGATCCACTCATGCCATTCGCGCCATCCAGCAGCCCCATCATGCCCTCTAAGAGAAACACATCTGCTCCGGCAGAAATCTGGCTGGCACGGGCGCGCATTTGCTCCGTGCCCATGGCCCATTTGTCGAGGTTGAAACAGGCTTGCCCAATCGCAGCGCTCAAGAATTGGGGGTCAATATATCCTGGGCCGCATTTGGCCACTTGCACGTTCAGTCCACGGGCTTTCAAGGCGGCTGCGAGTCCTAAGCAGAATGTGGTTTTGCCGCTGCTGGAATGCGGGGCGGCGACGACCAAGCCTTTGGTCGGGGAACCGTTTGTGGGGGATATCATATGGCTGCCTTGATTTGTTCCGTTTCAACGCAGCAGGACCGCTCTTGTCACAGCGGCTGTGGGGAGACAAGTCCGGTTAGATAAGGGTTGAGTTTTTGACCTTGGTTGTTCTTTTTATGTTCTTGTCTTGCCGCACCAATCATGACAATGGAAAACTTATCAAACGCACGGGACGGGGGTATGGCTGACGGGATGAGTGATTTGTTCGCCGCTTCAGATATGTCGAATGACGCACCGCGTCCTTTGGCTGATAAATTGCGCCCTCAAGTGTTGAGCGATGTGGTGGGACAAGACCATTTGATCGGTTCTGAGGGTGCACTCGGTCGGATGCTGGCCAATGGGCATTTATCCTCGATCATTCTATGGGGGCCACCGGGGGTCGGTAAAACCACAATTGCGAGATTGTTGGCGCAAGAAACCGATCTCCACTTCGAAGCCATCTCGGCCATCTTTTCTGGCGTGAAAGACCTTCGCGCCGTGTTTGAGGCGGCTCAACAGCGGCGCGATCTTGGTCGAGGAACGCTGCTCTTCGTGGATGAGATCCACCGATTCAACCGTGCGCAACAGGATGGGTTTTTGCCTTATGTGGAGGCAGGAACTGTGACGCTGGTCGGAGCGACAACGGAGAATCCAAGCTTTGAATTAAACGGGGCATTGTTATCTCGCTGCGCCGTTTTGGTTCTGAACCGGCTCGATGAAACCGCGGCGGAGACTTTGCTGAAGCGTGCGGAAACCGAGATGGCGCGCGCTTTACCCATAGACGCGCGCGCGCGCGATGCGCTCATAGATATGGCGGACGGAGACGGACGCTATTTGCTCAATTTGGCCGAACAGGCTTTCACTTTGGCAGACGGGGGAAAAACGCTTTCTCTGGACGCTTTGACCAAGGCGCTACAGAAACGTGCGCCTGCTTATGATAAAAACCGTGATGAGCATTACAATCTCATCTCCGCCTTGCATAAGTCGGTGCGAGGGTCTGACCCAGATGCGGCGCTCTATTGGTTTGCGCGGATGTTGGAAGGCGGCGAGGACCCGCTCTTTATCGCGCGTCGTCTTGTGGTCATGGCCAGTGAAGATATCAGCCTTTCAGACCCAACTGCGATGATGGAGGCGCGTGAAGCGGCGCGTGCGTTTGAAAGACTGGGCGAACCGGAGGGGCTGATCCCACTGGCGCACGCCGTCGTGCATCTCGCCACGGCGCCAAAATCAAACGCCTCATATATGGGCCTGAAGCGGGCGCGCGCGGCTGCGCGCGAAACCGGCTCTTTGATGCCGCCAAAACACATTTTGAATGCGCCCACCAAAATGATGATAGAGCAGGGCTATGGCGATGGTTATGCCTATGATCATGATCAGGAGAACAGCTTCTCGGGCCAGAATTATTTTCCAGATGGCATGAAACGGGTCGATTTCTATCAGCCAAAAGGACATGGCCGTGAAGGACCGATTGCCGAACGCTTGGCCAAATGGCGTGCCATTCGCGCGAAAAACGAGGAAGACTGATGCGCGATTGGTTTGGCGATGAGCACAGAGGTGCGAACTGATCATGTCTTCGCAGACGCCCCTTCGTATCTCAAACCGAGACGCCCGACGCCTTTGGCTGCACGCGCAAGGTTTGGCCGATACGCCGACGGGGCCATTGGATTTAGACGCGCTCATCAAAAAGTTGGGATTCGTTCAGCTCGATACGATCCAAGTTATTTCTCGTGCGCATCACCATATCCTTTGGAGCCGTAACCAGAATTATCGCGAGCCCATGCTGAACCGCCATATGGCTGAGCACCGTCATGTCTTTGAGCACTTTACCCATGATGCCTCGGTCATTCCCATGGACTTCTATCCGATGTGGCAACGCCAATTCAGACGTCTGGAAGCCAAGGTGCAGAAGTGGGAGTGGCATCGCGGAATGCTCGATGCGGACGGTCGAAATCAGATTAAGGACCGAATTCGTGATGAAGGGCCTTTATGTACCAAGGCCTTTGACACCAAGATCGAGGGTGAGAAGAAAATGTGGGCCCGGCCCCCGCATAAACTGGCGCTCGACTATATGTGGTATGCGGGCGAGCTTTCGACCTCGCATCGTGTGAATTTCACCAAATTCTATGATCTCAGCGAGCGCGTCATACCCGAGCACCACTTGGCACACGTGCCGTCAGACGAAGCGCAGATCGATTGGCTCTGCGCCAATGCATTGTCGCGCATGGCTTTTGGGTCCGAGGGCGACATTCAGCGATTTTGGGATGCGGTCAGCAATGCAGAAGCGAAACAATGGGCTCAGGCCCGTTCCGATTTGGTGCCCGTCCAAGTCGAGACAGCAGACGGGTCCTGGCTCGACCTGTATGCAGGCGAAGATATTGAAGCGCGCTTAGCCGGCGTTCCATCACCGACAACGCGTCTGCGAATCCTCAATCCGTTCGATCCGGTTGCGCGGGATCGTGTACGCTTGAAACGTCTTTTCGGCTTTGATTATACAGTCGAAATGTTCGTCCCCGCCGCGAAGCGAAAATGGGGCTATTACGTCTATCCAATCTTGGAAGGAGATCGCTTCATCGGTCGGATCGAGGCCAAAGCAGACCGCAAGGCGAGCCAATTGTGCGTGCTGAACCTTTGGCTTGAACCGAAAGTGAAATGGACTCCAGCGCGGGCGAACAAAGTTGAGGCAGAATTGCTGCGAATGTTACGATTTGTCGGACTTCGCGATCTGATTTGGGATCCGGCACATCCAACAGACTTGCCTTAAAAATCCTCTCGTTTAGGTCAGACTCCTGAACAAAAGGAGTTTGATCATGGTCCGAACGGGGCTCGTAAGCGTTTTTGCCATTTGTCTGGCGAGCTGTGCGCCACAATTGCCCGAAACAGGCAGCAAGATCACTCCTCAACAAGCGCCTGAAGATGCGGTTGAGCTCTCCAGCCTGGATGATGATGCGTTTCATGAGTCGATTGCTGTTTTCGATAGCCATCTCGACACGCCCGCACTCTTCCATACGCCGGACTATGTTTTCACCGAGCGAGGAAGTTTCGAAGAGGACGGCACACATGTTGACCTGCCGCGGATGAATGAAGGCGGTCTGGATGGCGGCTTTTGGGTCATTTTCACGCGCCAAGGTCCGCTCGATGAGGCAAGCTATGCCGCGGCGCGGACGCATGGATTGATGCGCCAAACTGCGATCCGCGAGTTCGCGGCTAAATATCATGAAGAAGTGGCATTGGCTTTCTCCGCCGATGATGCCGAACGAATTTTGGCCGATGGCAAAAAAGTCGTGTTTCAAAGCATGGAGAACTCATACCCGCTGGGCACCGACGTTTCTCTATTAGAGCATTTCTACATTGGCGGTCTCCGCATGATTGCTCCGGTTCATTTCGCCAATAATCAATTCGCTGATAGCGCCACGGATATTGCCCAAATCTATGACGGCCTAAGCCCCCTCGGGGAAGAACTTGTGCGAGAAGCCAATCGTCTTGGTTTGTTGCTCGATGGCAGTCACGCCGCTGACTCGACCGTGCGGGATATGATGGCGATTTCGACCACGCCAATCATTCTGTCCCACACAGGCGCGAAGGCGATCTATGATCACCCGCGTAATATCGATGATGAATTATTGCTCGAGCTCGCCGCCAATGGCGGTGTGATTCAGATGAATATCTTTGGCGGATATCTCGAGCAGCTGGTGCCATCGCCGGAGCGTTCGGCGGCTTTGGCGGAGTTGAACGCTGAGTATGGATCAAATCCAGCGGAGATGGATGAAGAGACGCTCGCAGCCTGGTTTGCCGCCCGGCAAGAATTGAGCCGGACCTATCCGGCACCGCGCTCAACCTATGAAAAATTCATGGAGCACACATTCCACGTTCTGGATGTGATCGGCCCGGATCATGTCGGGATTAGCGGCGATTGGGATGGCGGCGGGGGCGTTGATGGCATGAGTGATGTCTCCATGCTGCAAAAAATTACGCGTGACCTGCTCGCGGCCGGTTACACGCATGAGGATGTCGAGAAGATTTGGGGCGGCAATATGATGCGCCTGGTGCGCGCAGCGGATGCTGCACGCGAGTCCGAACTCGTCTCTCCAAATGTGTTGAACTAATCCCATGGATTGGCTGACCATCACGCCACCTCTCTTGGCGATTATCGTTGCGGTCTGGACACGCAACGTATTCTGGGCACTTGGCATCGCCATCTGGCTCAGTGAGACCATCATTGCTGGGTTCAACCCTTTCATGGGCGCGCTTGGTAGTATTGATCGGGCCGTTAGCGTGTTTGACAGCTCCTACAATACGCGGGTGCTTCTATTCTGCCTGATCATCGGGGCGTTGATCGTCTATATGCAGCGATCCGGTGGCATCAGTGCGATGGTGGAGAAGCTACAGTCTTCAGGCTTCGCGTCGACCCCGCGCCGCGCGGGCTTGGTCACCGCAATTTGCGGTGTTCTGATTTTCGTCGAGACCAATATCAGCTTATTGACCACAGGTATTCTCGGGCGCCCGCTCTTCGATAAGCTCAAAGTCAGCCGTGAGCGGCTCGCATACATTATCGACTCAACCTGCGCGCCGATCAGCGTGTTGATCCTGTTCAATGGCTGGGGCGCATACTTGCTCGGTCTGTTAAACGAGAATGGTGTTGAAGGCGCGACTGGCGTCTTGATGGCGACGATTGGTTTGAACTTTTATGCTTGGATTACCATCGCTTTGGTATTTTTTACCGTCCTTTCCAACCGCACATTTGGTCCCTTGGCTGCGTTGGAACAAGGCGGCGCCAGCGCCATAAGCTCGCCCGTAAGCGGCCCGTTTAACCAGGCGCCAGAACCCGCTTCTAAAGCCATCTATATGGCCATCCCATTGATCATTATGATTGGTGGAACCATTGGCTTCATGATTTGGACAGGGGATGGCGACATTCGGCAGGGCTCTGGTGCGCAAGCCATTTTATGGTCTGTCATTCTGGCCACGGTCGCGGCTTTTTTCTGCCTCGCCCATTCTAAACGCGCCAAAGGTGAGCTGGTCGAAATTGGCTTTAAAGGCATGGGGGACTTATTGCCCGCGGTGACGATGATCTTCCTCGCGCTGGTACTCGGCGCGAGTCTCAATGCGGTCGGGATGCGCGAGTTCATTGCCAGCATTGCATCGAGCTTCCCCGCGCCATGGGTCATCCCCGCGATACTCTTTCTCGCGGCAGCGATCACGTCTTTCACAGCGGGCACCAGCTGGGGCACTTATGGCATTCTCATTCCAGTCGCTGTGCCATTAGCGATTGGAGCGGGCATTCCAATGCCGCTTGCGATCGCGGCTGTCATGGGCGGCGGCGTGTTTGGCGATCATTGTTCGCCCATCTCAGATACGACCATAATCGCCTCTTTGGCCTCTGGCTGTGATCATATGGAACATGTGCGGACACAATTACCCTACGCTCTGGTAGGTGGGATGGCCGCGACCGGGCTCTATCTACTGGCAGGGCTGGCTGCGTAAGCGGCGATCACCGCGTCCATCAAGCGTTCGGTGAATGTATTCAGAGCAGGGTGTTTCGCGCTGCGCGGTGGCGGTGTTTCCGGCGTTCCGGTGACCGCATAGGCGAAGCTAATATCCAGCGCAGGGACAAACCAGGCGCCGGAATAGAGACCGTAAGCCTCGCCAGGATGTCCCCAAAGCTCATAGCCCGGCCACAAGCTTTCAGTCGCAGGGTGGATTTGCACGCCAGTCCCGAATTCAGTGAAGTAGCGCTGATCGTGGACCCCATTGGATTCGCCCGCATCCAACTGCCAAACCCGCCGCGTCAATTCGGGCGCGTAAGCCAATCGCCCAGCAATCGTGGCGAGATCCATCAGGCTGGCCCGCAATCCACCTTGTGGTGAAAACAGTGTGCCATTGGTCCCTGGTTCATACGCGTTGAGATCTGCCCCGTCTTGCTTCAAGGCGAAGGGAGACTCGCCATTTAGGATGTCCGTGTCATCCGTCTGGGCGACCCAACCGCGCGTCGTCTCTCGATACAAGGTGGCGCCCGATTGCATTTTGCCTGTGCTTACGCCCGACCAGTTAAAGCCTGCGTCCAAGCCCATGGGCTTTAAAACCAAGTCGCGTGCGAGCCGATCAAACCGCCTTTGCGTCGCCACTTCAAGCGCGCTGGCGACGACCCCATAAGCGAGATTGCAATATTCAAAATCGAGTGAGGCGCGAAAGGCATCTCGAGTAAGAAGTGTTTCGATCTGGCCAGGATGCTCCACCCAATAAATCTCGGGGTCTTTCATCCCGCCCGTATGACTGAGCAAAGCGCGAAGGCTTGGACCGTCCGGCCCCGCGACCGTATCCGGCGGATAGAATGGGAGCCAATTGCGGATCCCCTTGTCAAAATCGACGGCGCCATCATGGTGCAATTTTTCAGCGGTCAGCGCGACGGCAAGTTTCGAGATGGACGCTGCTCGCAATGCCGTTCGAGTGGTGAATGCCCGCTCACCCAAATGGGCTTCGCCGACCGCGGCTTGGGCGATCACCAGATTATTCTTCATGATTACGAAGCCAGCCGCGGGCGCACGCGCCAGGGCAGGGCCATCGATCAATTGCGAAAGGATGTCTTCTGGACGTTGAGCACTTCCGCAGCCAGAACTGACCAGCGCCGCGAACGGCACGGCACCTAAGAGATGCCTGCGCGTGAGGCCTGACAGGACGTCCGTCAATTAGCCAAGCACCTCGCTCAGGAAGTTCTGACAGGCTTGGAAGCTCCGCGAGTCGGCACCGGCATCATACAAGGTGCCGAAGTCTGGATTATTGGCGGCCGGATTGGTGAAAGCGTGCATCACACCGCCATAGGCTTGCAATTGCCAGTCGGCTTTCGCCTCGTTCATTTCGCGGGTGAAATCCATGACATCATCTGGCGTCGCCATCGGGTCTTCCCAACCATGCAGCGCCAGGACTTTAGGACCAATTGTTTCATCTGTATTCCCGGGCGCGCCAAACAGGCCATGAAAGCTCACAACGCCAGACACGGCCATGTTTTTCCGCGCCATATCAAGGACGCTGAGACCGCCAAAACAGAACCCGATCGCCGCAGCTGCATCGACGCCGGCTTCTTTCTTCGCGATGTCGAGCGCAAACGCTAAGCGCGATTGCAGCTCTTCGCGATTGGTCGCCAGCGGCGTCATCAAGGCTTCGCATTCTTCATTGGTTTCGCCGCGCTGGCCTTTGCCATAAACGTCTGCCGCAAATCCAGCATAACCCCAGCTTGCGAGCAATTCGGCCTTTTCCTGTTCGAATGCCGACTGACCACCCCAAGCATGCGCCACCAAGACGACGGCTTTCGGTTTGCCTTCTGGCATAGCAAGAAACCCCTCATAGGTTTGTCCGTCCTGCTCATAGTCTACGATCCGGGTGGTGACGCTCATGAAACGCTCCTGATGAATTGATGTCCCCTTGGGTTTAGCGAAGGTTTGAGCGGTTTCAAGACTTGCCAAGGTGAATTCGACGCCGCACACGAACAGAATGAAGTCTGTGCTTATTGATTGTGATCCTGGTTTGGATGATGCGGTGGCCCTCCTTGCGGCCTTTGGCGCGAGGTCTTTAAATGTGAAGGCGATCACGACCGTGGCGGGAAATGTCAAAGGTCCACAAACGGCGATCAATGCGAGGATCATCCGCGAGGCTGCGGGACGCGGACGGGAGATTCCGGTCTGCGCGGGCGCGCCGCGGCCTTTGTTGCGTGACGCGGTCACTGCGGAGGACTTTCATGGCAGCACCGGGCTTGGCAATCTGCCATTCCCATCGCCCCGTTTGCCTTTATCCCGCGCCCACGCGGTAAATAAGATCATTCGCAGCTGTCGCGCCGCTGTGGCAGCGCCTTTGACCCTGATTGTCACAGGGCCGATGACAAATGTCGCGCTGGCCCTCACGATGGCGCCAAATATCACCGAAGGTATTGAAGAAATTGTCGTCATGGCAGGCGCCGATCGCGAGGGTGGCAACATCACGCCTTATGCCGAGTTTAACGTGTTTGCGGATCCGCATGCAGCGGCGATCGTGTTTGGCGCTGGCGTGCCGATGCGCTGCCTCAGTCTTGATGTGACGCATCAGATCCGCACCACCAAATCTCGGCTCGCACAGGTGCGGGAGATCGAGACAGAGCAGGCGCAAATCGCGGCCAGCCTGTTGGACGCGTCCAACCAGCTCGAATTCTCGGCAAATGGCGCGCGCGATGCGCCGTTACACGACCCGAGCACGGTCATCGCGGTGACCCGACCAGACTTATTCTCTGGCCGCCGCGTAAGTGTAAGCGTCATCACGGAACCAGGTGAGCAGTTCGGACGGACCGTGCCTCATTCCCAAAAGGATGGTCATATTGTCTGGTATGAGCGCGCGGATAGCGATGCGGTATACGCCGCACTGGGCGAGCATTTAGGAGCCTATAAATGACGGTTACAATCGGTGTTGTTGGATCGATCAATCTCGACCTTGTCGCCAGCGGCGCCCCTCTGCCACGCGCGGGTGAAACCGTTACGGGTGCCCGGTTCGCGCAGCATCCAGGCGGCAAAGGGGCCAATCAAGCGCTGGCGGCGCGGCGTCTTGGAGCTGAGGTAAAGATGGTTGGCTGCGTCGGAGATGATGCTCTGGCCGAAACGGCTTTGGCCTTGTTGCGTCAAGACGGGGTCGATGTTGGCGCAGTGATGAGCGAGATTGGCACACCGACAGGCGTGGCGCTGATCGCTGTTTCACCAGAAGGCGAGAACCAGATAACCGTCGCAAGCGGGGCCAATGCCAATGTTAGCCCCAGTGATGTGGCGGGTTTGCCGAACTGTGACGTCATTCTGTGCCAATTGGAAGTGCCCGTTCACGCGATCGAAGCGGCAGCCGATCGGGCCACGGCGACGGGCGCCTTGCTCGCGATCAATCTGGCCCCTGCGATGGAGGTGCCGTCGACCTTGTTGGATCGTGCCGACCTGCTCATCGTCAATGAAATTGAAGCGGCTTTTTATGGCGAAGCGCTGCATCATGATGGCGGCCTCGTGGCCCTCACGCTGGGAGGCGAAGGCGCAGTCCTGTTCAAACAAGGTAGAGAGATCGCTCGGTCCAAAGCTTATCCTGTCAATGTCGTCGACACGACCGGGGCAGGGGATACGTTTTGTGGGGCGCTGGCATGCGCATTGGCAGAAGGGCAAGAGCCTCAGGCCGCGCTGAATTTTGCCTCGGCCGCAGGCGCTCTCGCGGTGACCAAACCGGGGGCTCAGCCGAGCTTGCCGTGGCGGGCGCAAGTCGATCAGCTGCTTTCAGAGTCGCCTTCATGAGTGAGGTGCCGCTAACGCGCCAACCTGTCTCCGATGCGCGGCAAAAGCAGATCCGCGCCGCCGTTCGAACAGCAGAGGGCATCCCTTTCGATGTCGCACCGAGCCGTCTTGCGACTCTCCAAGATGCCGCAGCCTTGCTCGATTTCCTAAGCGATCCAGCCATCCATACGCCGATCTATAATCTGCCCAAGCCACTGAGCGAAGATCGAGTCCGCGATTTCATTGCCGGCAAGTTGGAAGCGCGCGACCGCGGCGAAGGATTGCTCTTCCTCCGCATTGACGCGCACGGTGCGATCATGGGCTATTCGGAACTAGACATCTGGCCGCAATGGGGCGCGGGCGATCTCGGCGGAGCATTGCGCCGCGATCAACAAGGACAACGGGCGGGCGTTCGCGGCGCGGCACGCACCTTTTCATGGATGTTTGAGACGCTTCATTTGGAACTGATCGTCGCCGCAGCCGCGCTCGATAATGTGCGCACCGCGCGCATGTTGGATGGCCTCGGTTTTGAACGCAAAGGCGAGATTGTCAGCCATCGGCCGGATGGAGGCACCCGACCGTCGCGTGTTTGGGAAGTGACGCGGACCGACTGGTCGGCGCAGCAAAGCGCGGTCGATTAAGACGCAACCAGACCAATTTCGCGCAGCCGCTCCATCAGATAATCCTGAGCCGTGATCGGCGTTTCCGCTTTGCCACCTTCCGCCAAACATTGCGGCAAGGCTTCAATCATTACATCCTGATTGAAGTGAAGGAAGAAGGGTGTCGAATAGCGCGGGAACTTAGAGCGTTCAGGCGCCGGGTTGAGCACGCGGTGCGTGGTCGACGGTAAGACACCGCCGGTGAGCCTTTGCAACATGTCACCGCAATTGATCACCAGTGATCCTGCAGGTGGACTAACATCAAGCCAAACGCCCGAGCGGTGCAATGCCTGAAGTCCTGCTTCCTCAGCGCCGAGCAAAAGCGTGATGACATTTATGTCCTCATGCGCTCCGGCGCGAACGGTGCCTTGCGGAGGCGGGTTGTCTTGGGGCGGATAGTGCAACAAGCGCAGAATGGAATTGCCGTTTTGGACTTTGTCATCAAACCAGCTTTCAGGCAGCCCGAGGTGCAATGCAACAGCGTGCAAAAGCTGAGCGCCGAACGTATCCATCGCTTCATAAAATGCGCGTGTGGCCTCATCGAACTCCGCCACTTCCGGCACCACGGGCGTCTCTTTCATCGTCGCGCGATAGGGGCTGTCAGCAGGCAAGGCACGTCCGGTATGCCAAAATTCCTTCAAGTCCGCTGCAGCCGCACCTTTGGCATTCTCAGTCGCAAAGGGCGTATAGCCGCGCTGCCGTCCGCCGGCAGCATCATGATATTGTTCCTTTACCTCCGCTGGGAGCGCGAAAAAGGCCTTAGAGGCGTCGACAGCCCGATCGATAACGGCTTGGGGGATGGGGTGGTCGCTGATCACAGCAAATCCGGTCTCGCGGAATGAGCGACCCAACGCGTCCGCAAACGCAGTCTTATCCGTCGGCCATTGCCGAAAGGAAATAGGTTTAAAATATTCAGTCATGACTGCCTCATACGCCGAGGCTGCAATCAGGGGAAGTGCGGAACTTTCCCTATAGATGTTTTTGATGGGCGCGAGAGGAAAGGGCCTTTAGAATTCAGGTACTTCGCGGGGCATCTGCCAGCGACCGTCTTCCGTTTGGCAAACTTCTACCGGTTCGCGAATGATCGTGCCATCTGGCAAGCGGGTCTCGCGGCGCACGGTTGTGCACTCTTGCTCAATGATCGGTGCGTCCGGGCCGCCAGCTAACCCATAATCCTCATCCACCGGATAAGCCGGTTCGCTTGGATAAGCGGGCGCAGTTGAATTGTATGGCTGTGATACGGTTCGAACATTCGATGGTTGGACGTCTGGATTGTCCCAGGCTGGCCCCGTGGGCGAGCGTGTCGGTGCGTGAACGCCGCTGAGCCCCGACCCCCCATAATGGCTGTGTCCATAGCTCGGCGCGCCACCATAATCATAGGTGCGCGAACAATTGGTTGCATCGCCAGCAATCTCGCTGCCAACCGCAGCCCCAAGAAGGCCGCCAATCACAGCACCAGCGATTTCGGCGCCATCATCGCCGCGATCATGATAAAAACCGCGACGATAACCCCGATAACCGCGATATCCACGGTAACCCCGATACCCACGATAACGATTAAAGCCATTGTCGGGCTCAAGCTCGCCGCCTATGGCCGCGCCAATTAATCCGCCTGCGACAGCACCCACAACACCGCCTGCAAGACGGTCATTGTCTCTCTGACGTTCACAAGCTGCGCTCGCAATGGTGGGTTGTTTGCCATAGGAATGGCCATACCGGTCATGATCGGCTTGAGCGGCTGGAATCAAAAAAAGCGCAGCCGCAGAGGCCAGAAGGCTGGTTCGGATCATGTTCGCAAGTCCTCTCATCAATAGGCATTCTCGCCCATTCTTGGCATTATCTGCGAAAACTGTGCCTGAAGCAATCTGAATGGAAGCTGAAGACCGCGACCGCTCGCCCCTGGACGGAGGACCCGGTTGCGGCCATTTATATGAGATGGGATTGATCAAAACTGTCCGACAGAATGCTGGCCGCGCCCGATACACCGCAGCGCAAGGGCTGCGTTCGGCCTGGTATGGCGGACAATATGCACTGGCGCGACGGCGTTCGGCGGGCTTCAATCGACCGGGAGAACCCGTATTTAAACCCTCCAACAAGCCAAATTTAAAGGCATTGCGAAAAGCCTATTTCGATCTTTTCCGGCAAGATCGAGCAAATATAGAGGCTGGATTGTATCCGGACCCTGTAAACCGAGAGATGCGACTGCGCGATCTGCCTCGCGCCGTGCGACGTGCGCGCCGCTTTTTGGATGATGTTGCAGATGTTGATCGCCGTCGCTTAGACCGGAACGGCACAGAGGTTCGCGAAAGCGATGCGGCTGACCCCGAGCGATTTCCAGCCTATTTTCGACAAAATTTCCATTATCAAACAGATGGTTGGCTGAGTGAGGAAAGCGCGGAGATTTACGATCATCAGGTCGAAGCTCTGTTCACAGGCGCAGCGGCAGCCATGCGCCGGGCAGCTCTGGCCGAGCTTGCACGAGAGGTTCAAGGGCAGGATCAACGCAAAGTTCGGGTTTTAGACCTAGCTTGCGGAACGGGCGGGTTTATGCGCCAAGTCTTGAGCGCGATGCCGAAACTCGCGCTCACAGGCATGGACCTGTCGCCGCCATATGCGCAGGCCGCGCGAGAGAATGTGGCCCGGTGGCCGCATGTTGAAATTGTCGAAGGCGCTGCCGAGGCCATGCCGTTTGAAGATGAGAGCTTTGATCACCTCATCTCCATCTATCTTTTCCATGAATTACCACCGCGCATACGCCCGCAAGTTTTGGCGGAAGCGGCCCGCGTTTTGAAACCGGGCGGCCGGGTCATTATCGCCGCCAGCCTACAATTCGGAGACAATCCAGGCGTCGATGGCTTTCTGGAATATTTCCCAGAAGGATTTCATGAGCCCTATTATAAGGGCTATTTGAAATGGGCCTTCGATCCGCACATGGAGGCCGCGGGCTTTACCCCCGAACGGCTACAGCTCGCCTTCCTGACCAAGGTCCGAGTTTGGCGCAAAGGCGAGGCGTAAGCTAATGCTGATGCCATCGACCGAGCAGCTAACGATGCTTCAAGAAAGGTATGGCGAAGCCCAGCGGCATTATCATAATTGGCAACATATCGAAGCTTTGCTCGGGCATTTCAAAACAATCGTCGATCAGCTGAGTGATCCCGATTCCGTTCTCTGGGCGCTCTATTGGCATGACGCCATTTATGATCCGCAAGCCAGCGACAACGAAGACAAAAGCGCAGATCTTTTGCTTGAAATGGCCGCAAGCGATTTGCCTGCGGCCTCTTTGACACGTGCCGATCGGATTATTCGAGCAACAAAACAGCATTTGGTGCCGGCAGGGCTTGCGGCTGAAGATCAAGCGGATCTGGAGCTTTTCCTAGACATCGACTTGTCGATCTTGGCAGCGTCGCCATCGGTATTCGACACCTATGAAACACACATTCGTAGCGAGTATGCCTTCGTGCCCGGACCGGTCTATGTGCAAGCACGACGGGCAATTCTGCAGGGATTTTTGAAACGCGACCGGCTTTACTTTTCGGACTTTTTCTTTGCCCAATGGGAAACACAAGCGCGGAGCAATCTAAGCGGCTCCATCGAACAATTGACCAAACAGGAACGCGAATATGACTGACCGCAAACTCATGCTCATCACCGGCGCATCAGCTGGCATTGGCGAGGAATTCGCGAAGCAATATGCCGCTTTAGGCTGGGACTTGGCCTTAACGGCGCGGCGTGCCGATCGACTCGAAAAACTCGCCCGCGACTTGGAAGAGAAGTACAAAATCGCGACCATCGTGATTTCGCAAGACTTAGCGAAAGCCAGTAGCGTCGATACGATTTTGAAAGAGATCAAAGAGGCAGGACGGCATGTGGATGGCGTCGTGAACAATGCCGGCTACGGCCTGCCTGGGACCTTCTTCAACACGAAATGGAAAGACCAAGCCGCCTTCTTACGCGTCCTTTACACCGCACCGATTGAGCTCACCCATAAAGTGCTGCCGGGCATGGCGGAACGTGGATTTGGACGGATTATCAATGTCGCATCTTTGGCGGGTTACACGCCAGGATCAAATGGCCATACGCTTTATGCCAGCGTCAAATCTGGCCTGATTAAATTCTCTGAAGCCATCAATGCAGAGGCCAAAGCCGCGGGACATGACGATGTTCACTGCACCGCGCTATGCCCTGGCTTTACCTGGTCTGAGTTCCACGATGTGAATGGGACGCGCGAAAAGACCAATGAGATGCCGGACTGGATGTGGATGGAAGCTGCCCCAGTCGTTGAAGCCGGGATTACGGCCTGCGAGCGCGGGCACCCTGTGGTCGTGCCTGGCGCCGTGAATAAAGGCCTGGCGACGCTGAGCCGGATCCTACCAGAACCTCTGGGCCGAGCCATGGTCGGTGCGCAATCGTCGCGCTTCCGCAGAACGGAGTAGTCAAACGCTTGCGGGTAAGGGTGAACCGCCCTAGGTGACACTCAACAATTACGGAGTCTGAGCAGTGCGCGCGATCCTCGATATCATTTTGATCCTATTGAACTTCGCCTCATTGGTGGTGTTCATTTATGTAGTGTTTTCGCTTTTGGTCTCGTTTCGGGTGCTCGACACCCGCAATCAGTTTGTTTCGACCGTATGGCGCATTCTGTATCAGACGACAGAACCGTTTTTACGTCCCATTCGGAACCTAATGCCGAAAGGGTGGCAGATCGACTTTTCGCCTTTCGTGCTGATCTTAGCGATTATCTTCCTGCAACGCATAATTGCCTATTACATCTATCCAAACGTCTTCTAGGACGCTCGATCCCCATTTGGTGAAAGGAATTCTGTCAGTCATGACAGCTTCAATCATATCCGGCAAAGAGGTCGCCGCTGATGTGCGCGCCCAGGTCAGAGCCGCCGTGGACGCGTTGCCTGGACAGCCAACGCTTGCAGTTGTGCTCGTGGGTGAAGATCCCGCCAGCCAAGTTTATGTCCGCAGCAAAGTTCGTATGACCGAAGAAGCGGGTATGCGCTCGCTGCACCATCATTTGCCTGACACGGCGACCCAGACCGAAGTCGAAGATTTGATCGCCGCTCTAAATAGTGACCCAGAAGTTGATGGCATATTGCTCCAATTGCCTTTGCCAAAGGGATTAGATGAGGCGTCAGCGATTGAGCAAATCGACCCGGATAAGGATGTCGATGGCCTGACCGAAGCCAGCGCCGGGCGCCTCAGTCTCGGCAAGCCGGGTTTGCGCCCGTGCACGCCAACGGGCTGTGTGATCCTCGCCAAACGCGCGCTGGGCGACGATCTCTCCGGAAAACATGTTGTCGTGATTGGCCGGTCGATTTTGGTCGGTAAGCCCGCAGCGCTGCTCTTCTTGGCTGAGAATTGCACCATTTCCATAGCGCATTCACGCACGGCAGATTTACCGGCTTTGTGTCGCGAAGCCGATATTGTTGTGCCCGCTGTGGGACGGCCTGAAATGCTCAAAGGGGAGTGGCTCAAGCCAGGGGCATGCGTGATTGATGTTGGGATCAACCGGATCCCCGCGCCCGAGAAAGGCGAGGGCAAGACGCGATTGGTTGGCGATGCTGACTTTGACAGCTGCGCTCAGGTGGCGGGATCGATTACGCCAGTGCCTGGCGGAGTCGGGCCGATGACGATTGCTTGCTTGCTTCGTAACACCGTGATCGCCGCTTGCGCGCGGCGCGGTTGGAAAGTACCATCTTCTCTATGAGTGAAGTCGAAGAAGCTAACCCCAAGCCTTGGTTCTATCGCGTAAAGGGTTCTATTGTCGGGCCGAGTATGAGCACTGGAAAATTTGTACCCGCCAGCTTACTAGGAACCCTTGTTTTCACCTTAAGTCTGCTGACCTTTATTGGTGGGATGACATCGGGCATACAAGCTTATCGATTTGAGGCGTGGGGGATGTTGGCCATCAGTACACTTTGTGCGCTCATAGGAGGCGGTACGATTTGGTATGGGCTCACATTCAGATCTGAAGATCATCCTTACGGGTATTGAATGAATGGCCCAGTCTTATTTGGCTGCAGGGCAAAAGTTTGAAGCGCTTTGGGCGGCGCAATCGGGCAATTGTGCGCTTTGTGGTGAACGGATGCTTCGCAACCGATTTGCGGCCCCGCATGCCCGCGTCTGGGCCAAACAGCGAGCCACGTACGATCACATCATTCCACGCTCGAAAGGCGGGAAAGACACGGCCGAAAATCTACAGCTGGCGCATGCGCGCTGCAACAAGATCAAAGGCAATCGGATCTAGCTATTTGGCGATATCGTCTGGGATGGCTTGGTCCATGTTGCGGGCCGGCTCGCAGCAAGGGCCGCCCACTTGTTTGGCGGGAACGCCTGCCACGGTACATTGCGCTGGAACATCCTTAAGCACCACGGATCCCGCCGCGATTTTGGCTTCATCGCCAATCTGGATATTGCCAAGCACTTTCGCGCCCACCGATAAGAGCACGCCATTTCCGATCTTGGGATGGCGATCACCGACTTCCTTGCCGGTGCCGCCTAAGGTGACGCCATGAAGGAGTGAACAATCATCGCCGACGACAGCGGTCTCACCAATCGTGATGTCAGTGGCATGGTCGAGCATCACGCCTTTGCCCATCGTCGCAGCGGGATGGATATCGACGGCGAACAGCTCGCTGGCGCGCGATTGAAAATGAAAGGCGAGAGTCTCGCGGCCCTGTTTCCAAAGATGATTGGCGACGCGATGGGTTTGTAGCGCTAGGAAGCCCTTAAAGAACAGGAAGGGCTGAAGCATGCCCCGGCACGCGGGGTCACGTTCTAAAGTGGCTTGCATGTCGGCTTCCGCCGCTTCGACCAAATGATGGTTTGCATCGTACGCATTGGCGATCACTTGCCGGACTTGCTGAGCACCCATTTCGGCGCCAGCAAGTTTTTCCGCAAGATGGAATGCCAAAGCCTGGCAAATCGTCTCATGACTGAGAATAGCCGCATCAATATAACTCGCCATGGTCGGCTCATCCGCGGCTGCAGCACGGGCTTCGAAGCGTAGCCGCGTCCAGACAGGTGGTGGAGCCCCAATGTCAGGATTGGGTTCCAATGTCTGGTCCATTGGCCGGTCCTCCGTTCGGCAATTCACTCTAAATGGAGTCAACCAAGGCAGACTTCAACCCTATGCGCGCGGCGTCGGAGCTTTCGTTTTGTGTAGGAAGCGGCTGGCGCATTCGCCGGAAATC
>JABSQA010000044.1:15953-25536 GCA_013213825.1 Henriciella sp. | reverse complement strand
ATCAAGATGCGAAGACTACTCGCCAGTCAGACGGCTAGCCTTTGCCTCAGCGCACCTGCTTTCGCGCAGGACCGGATCGCTTTGGTCATTGGCAATGATAATTATGGAACACCAGGCTGGGCGCTGGATAATCCTGTCAATGATGCCACGCTCATGAGTGAAGCCCTAGAAGCGGTCGGGTTCGATGTAGAAGTGGTCACTGATGCTTCGCTTGACGAGATGGAAGAGGCGTTTCAGCGCCATGGCAGCCGTCTAAGCGAGGCAGGTGAAGACGCAATTGGGTTTTTCTTCTATGCTGGCCATGGCGCCCAGTCTGAAGGATTGAACTATCTCGTTCCGGTCGACGCTGAAGTCTATAATGAAGCCGACCTGTGGCGTGAGGCCCCAAATTTGGGCCTACTGTTCCGCTATATTGAGCGTGCCGGGAACAGTACCAATTTCATCGTCTTAGATGCTTGCCGAAACAATCCGATGCCCGCGGCCACGCGTTCGGTCGACGATCGCGGCCTTGCCGCTGCTGGCCGGGTAAGAGGCACGCTCATCGCCTATTCAACGGCACCAGGCTCAGTCGCAGCCGATGGCGTTGGCAATAACAGCCCCTTCACTACGGCGCTGGCCAGCTTGTTTCAAGAACCCGGCCATTCGGCGGAAACCCTCTTTCGGGTGGTCGCGACACGGGTCGAGCAAATCACCGATGAACGCCAATTGCCATGGACCGAAAGCGGATTGCGCGGCGAAACCGACTTCTGCTTCGCAGGCTGCGAACGCACCAATGATCAGCGCACTGAGGCGACGGCTCTGGCGGCGATCATTGGCTCAGACAATATCGATACACTGCAAGGGTTCCTAGAAGCGTTTCCCGAGACCAAAAGTCGGAGCATGGTCGAAGCGCGCATTGCTGAATT
This sequence comes from Henriciella sp., assembly GCA_013213825.1. Classification (GTDB taxonomy): domain Bacteria; phylum Pseudomonadota; class Alphaproteobacteria; order Caulobacterales; family Hyphomonadaceae; genus Henriciella. The sequence continues at coordinate 24,631 of JABSQA010000044.1, read as the reverse complement.
GGAGCGTCCAGCCGATTTTGGCGCCGGTCGCTCATCGGAAGCCAGCCCTGACTCTACGCAAGAAGACTTGAAGAAAATCGAGGAAGAAGAGGCTCGCGTTAAAGACGTTTTGGGCGTGGATCAAACGGTTTCGAGCTTGGTTTTGCCTTGGCAAACCGCGCCGAAACAAGTCGCGGCCCGATTGGGCATGACGCAGCGCATGCTTAAAAGCGACCCGACCTATTCACGGCGCGAAGACAGCTATTTCGTTTTCTTCGACCCCGGAAGTGCCGAACTTACCGAAGAAAGCCAAGCTGAGCTGAAAGCCTATGTTCATTTTGTACTGCGGGAACATGCCGAAAAGTTCGGCCCCCGCAGCATCGCCATCGTTTCGGGCTGCGACTCGACGGAGCGGACCACATCGCTTTGCCGAAATCGGGGCGATGTTGTGTTTGACTTCATAACCGAGAATTTCGGTCTGCCAGACAATAGCGTCATCCCGGCTGAAAGCTGGGGCCGTCATCGCCAATTGTCCGCTGGCGACAGCGCCATCGATCCAAACTCAATCAATCGCTACGCGGTCATCCAGCTATTGGAAGATAAGTAATTAGCGTTTTCAACAATTAGCTTGACTCATAATTATCAAAAATGCTAATTAGTGTTTATGGCAAATGAAGTGTTCAAAGCGCTCGGGCATCCATTGCGTCGACAAGTTATGGCTTTGCTCCGGCAAGGCCCCAAGAGCTCAGGCGAATTGGCTGAAGCGTTTGACGCAGCCTGGCCGACTGTGACGCGGCATCTCAACGTATTGAAGGATGCTGACCTGATCACAGCCGAGCGCCAGGGGACATCGATCATTTACCGCACCAATACAAGCGTTATTGAGGACGCCGTGACTGCGCTTCTTGGCATGATCGGGCGCGACAATGGCGATGATGAGCTAAAGGAGGCCGCCGAATGATCCGCGCAGGTTTAATCGTATCCGCAATCGCAGTCGTCCTTATGGCCGGCATTGCAATCTGGGCGGGGCAATTGCTGCCCGCTGAGAACATTCCGGTTCACTGGAACGCGAATGGCGTCGCAGACCGCTTTGCGGACCGTCAAGAAGCCATGCTGATGCTGTGGCTATTGCCCGGATCGGCGCTGTTCGGAGCCTTGGTCTTCTGTCTCCTACCGCAAATCGAACCGATGCGTGATAATCTTTATAAAAGCCGCAAAGCCTATAATGCGGTTTGGATCTCAACCATGATCCTGTTTCTCTGCATTCACGCCGGGATCGCCTATATGATGGTGAGCGCGAGCAGCGCAGAGTCGTTGTCGAACGAGTTTGTGCGCCTTGTGATCGCCGGCACAGGCATTCTGTTTATCGTCCTTGGCAACTATTTGCCAAAAACCCGACAGAACTGGTTCCTAGGAATTCGCACGCCCTGGACACTATCCAGCGAATATACGTGGGAAAAGACCCATCGCTTGGCAGGCCGTCTTTTCTTCGCCGTGGGTTTCGTCTGTCTCGTCAGCGCCTTCTTAGTGGACGGCATCGGATTGGGCTTCTTGGTGACCGGGTGCTCCGTCGGCACGGCACTGATCAGCGTGATCTATTCCTTTTTCGTCTATCGTGGCGCCCCAGATAAACGCGTCAGTCCCGACTATATCGTCTAGCCTGCCTTGGTCCTGTCTTACTCGATGGTTTCCTCAGCTTGCATGATGAAGGCCATTTCGCCATCGGCCTGCGCTGCCATCGGTTTGCCAGCTTCTTTTGCGTCTTTGACCATTTTCCAGTCACCGACTTCAACGCGGACTGCGTAGGACCGGAACTGTTCGAGACCAGCATCAGGTGTCACTGTCGCGACGATGGGAATGTAATAGACCCCATCCTCACCCGCACGAAAGTCGACGCGCCAGGAATGTAGACCGGATTCTGACATATCCTTTCGAACGGAACGCCCAGCCCCATTGACCTCAATTCCGTCCGTGCTGCGCGCCTCGAGCGTCATTGAGCCAGCCGGGTAGTATTCTTTGATCTGAATCTCGACAAAAGACGTCCCGCCAGCGGCGATGGGGCCAGAAACTTCGCTCGAAAACGTTACGGATGCGCCGGGTTTGGGGTGCACATGCCCGTCTTTGTGACCATCCGTTTTCATCTCGGTTGGGTCGGCGACCTCAATTTCGGTTTCAGCAACTGGGTGCTTTTGAGTAGGATGCGCCATGGCCCCAAATGCCAGGCCAAAACCAACGGTCAATACGCAAGTAGCGAACTTCGAGTGAGTCATTTTTGGGCCTCCAATCTAAGAAACAGAGAAGCTGAAGCAGCTATCCGCAGCCGTTCCGCTCTCAAAATTGTTGAAGTCATAAATTTCGATCGAATAGGTTCCCGCGTCCAGCGTCCCGGTCCAGGTTTCAACCCCATCAGCACCGGAGTCGGCCCGTCGGTCTTGTCCGCGACTATCACGCGAAAACAAGCGGCCGCGTTCCCAAATGCGAAAATCTGGGTCGGTTGTGCCAGCTGGTGGGCCAGACGTCTCTGTCGCTGTCATTGTGACGGCCCCCGTCGCGGGAAGCGTCACACTGATAAACTCGCGAACGCCAAGCTTGTTGGTGTCACCATTGTCAGCGGTTGAACAGACCGTGACATCCGTCCCACCTTGCGTGATCGTTTTGTAAATGGGAAGCGATTGCGCTAACCCGCCATTATTCGTCTCGCCCGTACCGCGCGGACCTGTGCCATTGATATCTTCCGCGGTGAGGAGCGCATTGAACACCGTATTATCAATCGATCCTTGGGCGCGCATGCGATCGGCAAACAAGAAGATCGTCGAAAAATCCACGCTGGCTTGGTAATCAGGATCGGTCAGAACATTGTAGAAAGGTGCGAACCCACCCGTAATTTTATCTATACCGTCATTGGTGCTGTCGAACACGTCGTAAAGGACTTGCTGGATGGAGGTTTCATTGAACCAGCCTTGATTGTCAATTGTCGTCGAAGGCGTGACGGTAAGGTCCCGCTCAACGCTGAACGTAAAGCCATTATTCTGCTGGTTGCCCGCGCTATCTCGATAGTTCGGGTCATCTAGAACCATGCCCGAGAAAGCGTTGCTCCAACCTTCGCTAAACGCCAGTCTCGGGTCTAGCCGGGAAGACAGGCTATGCTGCCCACCAGGAGATTCTGCGCGGCCCAGTTGGTCTTCGAAATAATGTCCGAATTCGTGAATAACGACATGCTCATCATATTCGTCCGTATCATTGCCAGCATCGCCCAAGATGCGAATGTTTGGGATCCCAGCACTGCTGCGCGTGTAGGATGAGGTCCCAATCTCACCATCCGCGACATTACCGCTGACCGGGACGTTGTTTATGCTCCACAATACATCAAGTTCTGGAAAATCGACATTGGCATCCACCGCGGCCACACTCGTGATCGCCTCATAAAGCGTATCCAACATTGCGAACGGCGCCGCTGCTCGCGTACCGGTATAGCTGGTTCCACCCCAGCCTGATCCAGCGTTCAGATTGCGAGTAGATGCGACGCTGCCGGAATCGGTCAGGCTACCCGCGAGCAGGTAAATCGCGTTAGAGCTGGTATTGTCCAAGACCTGAATATCCCAGGTGGCGCCTGTGGTTTGGATCATTTCGCTGCGAACTTGGATGCGCACATCCGTGTCGGAGTCGACCGTCACTTGATAGTCGCCATTCTCGTCTGTGACATCGGTATCGAGCACCGTTCCACTGGCATTTTCCGCTTGAACAGTTACGCCACGCGCCGGGTCTTGTGTGATGGCATCATAGTCGAGGCCCCTAAAGTCACTTTGGTGCGGCACACGGTCGAACGTGATTTTCCCCGAAATATCCACCGACGAGGCCGGAGGGGGCGGGGGCGGGGGCGGAGGTGGTGGTGGCGGAGGTGGAGGGGGCGGAGGTGGAGATACGCCAATCGGCGTCGGGGCTGGACTTGAACCGCCACCGCCGCCACCACAGGCGGCGACCATTCCGGCGGCAAAGACAAGGGCCACCACGGTGGCTGCATTTCTCGTACTAATTGCCCGCTCTTTGAACATAACAAACCTCGATGATTCAACGCATATCAGATAAATGGAGCAAAGCTTCGAGCGGACTAATCAATTCCGTGAAATTTGCCATTTTTCTCGCAGTAAGCTGCGCGAAGTTCTCTTATGAAGCAAGTCTGGTTTACCATGCCTAAACAAAATTTGATGTCGTCATCGCCCCGCAAACAATAATAGAAGGCGCAGAGAAACATCTCTGCGCCTTCCTCTCACCCGCGTCACGTCCCGAGCCTGCGGGGAAGCTCACTCACGTCATCTAGGGTTTAGCGATTGCTGCCTTTGCGCTGTTTGACGTCTTCTTCTTCAGCAATGGCCCGATCTTCTTCATCAAATTCGATGTCGGACTCATAACCTTTGCCATAGTCACGGGCTTTCTTGGCCAAGCGCTCTTGAGTGATGGAAAGCGTACCGGCGCTCACCGCCATTTGCTTATTTGAGCTCACGCCCACCGCATCCGCGTCGCCAAAGCTGGCGAATTCAGCGCCCAGGAAGACCACTTCCCAGCCGCGGGCTTCAGCGCGGTCAAGCGCGGCTTTCGCGCCCTGGCGTGTGACTTCGCGGGAAGAGTTTTCGTGTCCGTCGGTCATAATCACGATGACGGCTTTCTCAGGATTGTCGGCTTCGGCCATGGTGATGGTGCGGTTAATCGCATCAAACAGAGGCGTCATACCGCGCGGGCTGACCTCATCATTGGTGACATTGGTCCAAGCGTCAGGCTGCACCTCTTTGCGCAACACGTCATATTGGAAACCTTCTTGATGGTCGAAGACGGCCAGTGTGACCGAAGTTTCAAGATCATCGGCTTCGCCTTCTTCGACTTTGCCAATGGCCGCAGCGTAGGCGTTTACCGAGCCAAGCGCCTCATCCCAAATATCGGACATGGAGCCAGTTCGGTCGAGGAGGATGTAAGAAGACACAGCATTCATACTCGGGGTAGCCGCAATCGGTTCAGGACTAGGTTTGGTTTTCGCATGGGCGCCAAAAGCAACCGCAGCAGCGGCTAAGACGCCGGTTAGTGTCAGAGTGGTTCGTTTCATGGATTGCGCTCCCTTCGCTGTTCGATGGGAGCAGTCTCGTTTTGAAACAAGGCAATCAACCGGCTGTAATCATGGCTTTTTGACCTTATTTGTGACCGAGAAATCAGAATTCAGTCATGGTCTGTTCAGATTGGTCTTTTCCCGTCCGGATTCGGTCCGAAATGCCGAGCAGACCACAATCGAATGCCTGCTAATCGCGGAAGTCTCTTGCGCTCTTCTCCAAGCCGCGCCATACGCGCGGGAATCAAAAATCCGATGGAGTCGACAATGTCCTCTGCGCCCAAAAAAGTTGTGCTCGCTTATTCCGGAGGGCTCGACACCTCCATCATTCTGAAATGGCTGCAAACCGAATTTGGCGCCGAGGTGATCACCTTCACCGCGGATCTTGGCCAAGGCGAAGAGATTGAGCCGGCCCGCGCCAAAGCGATCGCTGCCGGCGTCAAACCGGAAAACGTCTTCATTGAAGACGTCCGAGAAGAATTCGTTCGCGACTTCGTCTTCCCAATGTTCCGCGCCAATGCCGTCTATGAAGGCGTTTACCTGCTCGGCACCTCGATCGCCCGTCCCCTGATCGCCAAGCGCCAGATCGAAATCGCCGACATGATGGGCGCCGTTGCGGTCTGTCATGGCGCCACCGGCAAAGGCAATGACCAGGTCCGCTTCGAGCTTGGCTATTATGGCCTCAATCCAGATATCAAAGTCATCGCCCCATGGCGTGATTGGGACTTCAAATCCCGGACCGATCTGCTCGCCTTCGCCGAAAGCCAGGGCATCGAGATCGCCAAGGACAAACGCGGCGAAGCGCCGTTCTCGGTTGATGCCAACCTGCTGCACTCCTCTTCCGAAGGCAAAGTCCTGGAAGACCCTGCTGAGGCCGCACCGGAATTCGTCCACTTGCGGACCGTGTCGCCCGAAGACGCCCCAGACGAGCCTGAGATCATTACGATCGGCTTCGAAAAAGGCGATGCCTGCGCGATCAATGGCGAAGCGATGAGCCCAGCCACCATTCTGACCAAGCTAAATGAGTATGGCCGCAAGCACGGCATCGGCCGCTTGGACCTGCTGGAGAACCGCTTCGTCGGCATGAAGTCTCGCGGCATTTACGAGACCCCGGGCGGCACCATCCTGTTGACCGCGCATCGCGGCATGGAGAGCATCACGATTGATCGCGGCGCTGGCCATCTCAAAGACGAACTAATGCCCCGCTATGCTGAGCTGATCTATAATGGCTTCTGGTGGAGCCCAGAGCGCGAAATGCTCCAGGCCGCGATTGACCATTCCCAGCTCTATGTGACCGGCGAGGTGAAAGTGAAGCTGTATAAAGGCGGCGTCCACCTGGTCGGCCGCTCAAGCCCCTACTCGCTATATCGCGAGGATATTGTGACGTTCGAAGACGATCACGGCGCCTATGACCAGAAGGATGCGGAAGGCTTTATCAAGCTGAACGCGCTGCGCCTGCGGATCCTGGCCGGGCGGGATCGGAAGTTTGGGAAGAATGGGTGATGCCATGGATATCGCGCCCTCCAACTCCTCAAACTCAAGCAATAATAGACGATTTCAACACTTTCCGTGGTGGATTTCTGAATTCATACGCCCAAATGGAATTCACGGTTGGTCGGCTGCTTAGTCGATTTAACGTCACTTCGCCTTTCTCTGGATCCCAGGATGGCGTGAAATTTCGATTCGAAAGTCGGTTAGTTGCATTCGAAAAACTTTTGAAAGAGCGCGACGAATTGCGCAGTTACCGTTCTCAAGGTTTGAAGCTCTGCTCTCGGTTGCGCGCTAAGGACCAATTAAGAAACTACTTTGCTCATGGCATCGTTCGATATGAAGCGGAAAACATGACGTTCACGATACGCCGAATTTTACCAAGCAAGAAGGATCCTTGGGAAGAAGTAGCACTTGATATTCACGTTTCTGAGATAGCGCCAAAACTCTCCGACATGTCGCTTCTAACACAAGAATTCATGTACTTCGCAAGAGACCTGAGCGAGCAGTTTGCACTACAGTTCTGACGCGTCCAAATAGCGATAGCGACGGTTAAAGGTGAAGGCATACGCAATCACGCGCCAGCGACCACCCCACACAATCCCCCCAATTTGAGACGCCCAGTCATATATTGCCCCGGCAAATTATCTCAGTGTTTCAGCCTGCACATGCGCTTGGATGCCAGACTGGAACGAATACGCTGCCTATGGTCGATACGCCCCCTCATGAGGTTTCAAGCGTCTATATTGAAGATTTCAATGTCTTCCGCGGCGGGGTGATTGCCTGTTTCGCCCAGACGGAGTTTTTGTTCGGGCGTTTGGCCTCTAAACTGACCCCGGCTTCGGATTTTGAGCCGCGTCAGCCTAGCCCGCCTTGGACAGTGGAGGCGCGCATGGATCGGATCATTCATACGTTCGAGACCGCCACTGAAATCGCCCCGTTCCGCGATCAGGCGGTTGGACTGGCGAAGCGCCTGTCTGTGCTGACAGATTTACGGAATTTCCTGGCGCATGGTTTTGCCAAACTCCATCCCAAGGACTTGGTTTGGAGCATTAGTCGCTTTGAAACCGCGGCCGACGCGCCCTGGAGCGAAGTCGAGCTGCGACTGCATCTTTTGGACTTATCCCCCCTTCGCGCAGAAATTGGCGCATTGGCCCGCGACGCGTTCGAATTCGTCGACACGCTGAACGAGACTTATGATTTGGGCATGTGAGCCGCCCTCGCGTCGCCATTGCCTTCTGGGCCATTCTCCCGCACAATTTTTTGAACCGGACCAGAAAAGAGGCCCCGATGTTCAAATCCATTCAGCCCCTCGCCCTCGCCGCTTTGGTCTGTGGCGCGGCGCAGGCTCAGCCCGCCCCCGAGCCCAATCCGATTGTTTCTACGGCGCCTTATGAGTTCAATGCAGAGGCGCCTTTTGCCTCAGAGATCTATAATTTCTTCGTCCAAGACGCTTTGTTCGAACCGACTGCGTGCCGCACCGTATTTACCGGCAGCTCTAGCATTCGCTTTTGGCTGACGCTGGACGATGATTTTCCAGCCCTCAATGCGCTCAATCGCGGCTTTGGCGGATCCCAGATCACCGACGTGATCGGCTATTTCGACATCTTGCTCACTCGTCACCAGCCCAAAGAAATCATCTTCTATGCCGGGGAGAATGATATCAATGCCGGCATCAGTCCGGCGGATGTGGCGGCTCGATTTGACGCTTTTATGGGCTTAAAGACAGAAAAGCTTGGCGATGCGCCAGGCTATTTTCTATCGCTCAAGCCTTCGGTTGCGCGGTTCGGCGAGCTTGCGGCGCAGGCCGAGACGAATGCCTTGATCGCGGATATGGCGAATGAGCGGGACGATTTGATCTATGTCGATATTGCCACGCCAATGATGACGGATGGCGCGCCGAAGCCGATCTTCATTTTTGATCTGCTGCACATGAACCTGGATGGCTATGCGATCTGGACGGATGTTCTTGATGACATCTTAGCGGACCCGGATCGGCCAAAACGTTCTGGTTGCGATTAGAGATTTGGACTTGCGTCTTTGCCCGCGCGATCCCAAATCGCCCTAAGTCAAACTATCTCGGCTGGAGGAGCCCTTAATGACCACCCCTATTTAT
>JABSQA010000044.1:0-15943 GCA_013213825.1 Henriciella sp. | reverse complement strand
GACCATTGGCGTGATGATCCGCCAGGCGGAAGCGCTTGTTGGCATTATGACCGCTGGCCGCGAATTTCTTGGTGATGATGCGGACGCCTTCATCAATGAAAAGCTGGTCGACGATATGCTGCCTTTCTCGTTCCAGATCCGGGCGGTGTGTCATCAGTCCATTGGCGGCATTCAGTCGATGCGCTCTGGCCAAGCCGGCCCGCCGCCAGACATGTCGATCTCAACCTATGCGCAACTTGAGACTTTGCTCACCGACGCGATTGCCGAACTGAAGAGCATCGAGGCGTCCGAGCTGGACAGCTTGCTGGACAATGATTTGGTTTTCGTGCTCGGCGATTTCAAATTGCCGTTCAAAGGCCTCGGCTTCCTGACCTCATTCCTGATGCCAAATTTCTTCTTCCATATGACCACTGCCTATAATTTGCTGCGCCAAAAAGGCGTGCCGATTGGCAAGCGCGAATATCTCGGTGCGATGGACATGAATATGGGCTAAGGATGGAAGACAAAACGCACTTCATCGACGCTATCAAAACGGCCCATGAATCCGGTGGACGCGATGGCGTGCGGGATGTCCTCGCAACCTTTTTAGAAAGCTGGGGCGGTCCGCCGGATTGGATTGGACCGCTCGCCGGCGGAGACTTCTCCGTCATCTATCGTGATGATGCGTTGACCATCATGAATATTATCTGGCCCAAAGGCATCATCACGGAGCCTCATAATCATAATAGCTGGGCGGTGATCGGCATTTATCAGGGCCGTGAAGATAATCTGCTCTGGGCCCGCGATGGCGAGGGCATCAAACCGATTGGGTCCCTCACTCTCGCGGCGGGCGATACTTATGCAATGTCAGCGGATGACATCCACACCGCCTTCAATCCCAGCCAAAGCCTGACCGGCGCCATCCATATTTATGAAGGCGATTTCTTATCGACGCCCAAGCGCGAGTGGGACCCGATCACCCATGAAGAGCGACCGCGTATCATGGCTGAAACATTTGCCCACTTTCGCGACGAAGGCTGATCTCTCAGCTTAGTCTTCGTCCGCTTCGAGCAGCTTCTGCTTAAACAGAACACCCGCCAAAGCCGCGCCAATCAGGGGGGCGATCAGGAAGAGCCAAAGCTGACTGAGCGCGCTGCCACCGACAATCACCGCCGGGCCGAAGCTGCGCGCTGGATTGACCGACACACCGGTCACTTGAATGCCGACAATGTGAATGAGCACCAAGGTCAGGCCGATCGCCAGACCGGCAAACTGCGCCGGTGCCGCTTTTTGGGTCGACCCTAGGATGACAACCAAGAAGATAAAGGTCGCCACGACTTCGAAGACGAAGGCGGCCATCAAGGTATATTCGCCGAGATATCCGGGGCCCCAGCCATTTGCGCCAAGACCATTATCGGCCAGCGTGTAATCCGCCTTGCCGGACGCGATCAGCAAGAGCACGCCAGCCGCAACCGTGGCGCCAATAAATTGCGCCACCCAATATTGCACCATCTCGCCCGCACTCATCCGGCCAGATATGAACGCGCCAAAAGACACCGCGGGATTCACGTGACACCCGGATATTGGACCAATACCATATGCCATGGCGACAATGGCGAGCCCGAACGCGAATGCGATTCCAAGCTGTCCCACGGCCTCGACACCCACGGTTCCAGCGCCCGCCAGAACGGCAGCGCCACAGCCAAACAGAACCAAAGTGAAGGTGCCGATGGCCTCAGCAATCATGTTTTCATAGTCCCTCTCCCTCCAGATGAGTGGGCGCATCATGGAGGAATTCGGGAATTTTGGAAACTTACGCGCTATCCGGCGTGGAAAAGCGAGGTGATCATATCGGTTCCCGCGGCCCCACCAGACCGGCGACGGCGGCGACGACGCATGCGGGATTGAAGCTCGTCACGGGCAACTTTCAACGGTTGTGCATCCGCTTCTTGCTTGGCCAATTCATCGCGATTATCGCAAAATTCAGCATAGGCTTCGAGTTCGGGTGCAAGATCAATTGCAGCCAAATCGACCATGATCGTGTCGTCCAAGAAGCCAATCCCGGGCAGGTCATCTGGGATGATATCATTCGGATCGGCAAAATAAGCGAGCACTTCCAGGACGCGATCGCGATCGTCATTTTCAAGATTCCAATCGCGGTCCTTGAGCATATTGACCATGTTTTGCAGCGTCAGCATGCGCGAGACGACAAATGTTGGCGGGTCAGACTCCAAGGCTTTCACGGCCAAGGCCTCAGCCGCCAGAATCACCCGGTCATCATCCCGCAAAGCGCGGTTTTTACGGGCCTTAGACAGGCGATTGCGGAAATACTCGATATCCTTTGCACCGAGTTCAAAATTGATGCGCAAAGTCTCTCCAGATTGCACGTCCATAAGCATGGTCTCCCCATAAACATCATTTTGCCGCACGATGCCGACAGATCCACCAGGATGCAAGCATGAAATTGTCGAGCAATCCTGCTTTTAAGCTTGCCCTCCTCGCGCATCCACGCTTCGCTCTTGGCAAAACACAGGGAGGTCCGCATGACCCGTATCGCGCCAGCATCGTCGCAGCAATTGGAGGCGAGCAAAGATCTGCTCAATTTGGCCGCGGCGGCGATGGGGTTTGAAGCCAATTCTCTTAAAGTCATGGCCCGGCAACCCGCGATCTTGCAGGGCTTTATGGGCCTTTCGGCCGCCATTCTCGGCCCTGATGCCAAACTGGACCCGGTCTTGCGACAGATGATTGCGCATATTTCAAGCGCCGCAGCAGGGTGCGCTTATTGCCAGGCCCATACGGCGCATGGTGCAGAGCATCGCGGCGGCGACGCTGAGAAACTCGCGGCTTTGTGGGAATTTGAGACCAGTGACCTGTTCACAGTGGCTGAAAAAGCTGCGCTCGATTTGGCTTTGGCCGCCGGATCGGTGCCAAACCAAGCCACTGATTCGCATTTTGAGGCGCTCAAAGGTCATTATAGCGAAGATGAGATTGTCGAAATCGTCGCTGTGATTGCGCTATTCGGCTTCCTCAATCGTTGGAATGATACACTCGCCACCACATTAGAAGATAGCCCCCTCGCCTTTGCCGAAGCGCATCTCGCGCCAAAAGGTTGGGTCGGCGATAAGCATACAGGCTAGCATGACCATTCGCCCCTATGACGAAAGCGACCTGTCGGCGCTGCACCGCATCAATGTGGCCTGCGTTCCGGCTGTCGGCCAGGCCACGGAAAAAGAAATGGCAGAGATCATCGCACTCTCTACATGCCTTGTGGCCACGAGTCAGGACGACATGCCGATCGGCTTTATTACCCTTCTCCCGCCCGGGACGGCGGCTTATGCGAGCCCGAATCTGCGATGCTTTGAGGATTATGTCGCACACACGCGGAAAACTCTGATCTATGTCGATCGCATTGCGCTGTCGCCGGATGCGCGCAGTCAACGCATCGGCGAAGCGCTCTATGAGTCAGCCTTTCAGCACTTCGCGAGCTGTGATGAGATCGGATGTGAAGTGAATGTCGAACCGCCAAATCCCGGATCTCACCGCTTCCACAAACGACTTGGTTTTTTAGAGATTGGCGAGCAGGTCTTCGAACCGAGCCTGAAGAGCGTCCGATACTATTCACGCCCGCTAAGCCCCCCTATCGCAACAAGTTGACCCTACGGAGCTTTAGACGCCGAATTGACGATCACGAAATTTTTGTCGGTTCATATCTCGACTTCCGGTTCATTCGGCGCTTCATTCTTCGTTAAGACGTCCATCGGAGGCTCTTAATAGAGTCCAAGATTTGGCCGGTAAGGGAGCAAAATTCGTGGTTATGAAACCTACCGATACCAGCAATCCGGACTATTTCCATAAAGTGGTCGATTGCCAATGGGCCTGCCCCGCACATACGCCAGTCCCCAACTATATCAGACTGATCGCGCAAGGACGCTACAGCGACGCCTATATGGTCAACCGGGCGTCAAATGTGTTTCCCGGCATTTTGGGTCGGGTTTGCGACCGCCCTTGTGAACCGGCCTGTCGCCGTACGCGCGTCGAAGAAAAACCAGTCGCGATTTGTCGTTTGAAGCGTGTCGCCGCTGACCATCGCTACGATATCCAAGACCGATTGCCGAAAAAACCTGCCCAGACCAATGGCAAGAAAATCGCGCTGATTGGTGCCGGACCCGCCTCATTCACGGTCGCTAATGACCTCGCCCCACTTGGCTATGAATGCACCATCTTCGAAAAGCTCGACAAGCCAGGTGGCTTGATGCGGTCCAATATTCCAGCCTTTCGTCTGCCGGAAAGCGTTTTGATGGAAGAATTGGGCTATATCCTCGATATGGGCGTCGAGCTTAAACTCGGCACGCCCGTTGAGAGCATGAGCGCCTTGCTGAAAGAAGGCTATGACGCCGTCTTTGTCGGCACAGGCGCCCCGAAAGGCAAAGATCTCGGCCTCCCCGGTCGGCAGGAAAGCGACGATAATATCCATATCGGTATTGATTGGCTGGAATCAGTCGCCTTCGATCATACCGATAAGATCGGTGAGAAAGTCCTGATCATCGGCGTCGGCAATACCGCGATGGATTGCTGCCGCACATCGCTGCGCCTCGGCGCCAAGTCGGTCAAAGTCATGGCCCGCAAGCCCCGCGCATTCTTCAAAGCGTCAGAATGGGAGCTGGAAGACGCAGAAGAAGAGAATGTCGACATTATCGTCAATCACTCTCCAAAAGCGTTCGTGCATGAGAATGGCAAGCTGACCGGCATGCTGTTCGAGCTGATGGAATATGATGTCGATGCCGGCGGAAAGATCACGGATCAGCGGGTTGTCGGTGAAGAAGTAATCCCCTGCGACGATGTCATTTTGGCGATCGGTCAAGAGAATGCCTTCCCATGGATTGAAGCCGATGCGGGCATTGAATTTGACAAATGGGACGTCCCCCTGGTCGACAAAACGACTTTTGAATCCACGCGCAAAGGCGTGTTCTTTGGCGGCGACTCTGCGTTTGGGCCGCTAAATATTATTTGGGCGGTTGAGCATGGCCACCAAGCCGCGATCTCCATCCACAATCACTGCCGCGGCGTTCCGCTCACAGACCGGCTGCCAGACGGCATCAAGCTCAGCTCGGCAAAAATGGGTATGGCCGAGTGGCGCTATTCAAATGCCTTTGATGACTCGCCCCGCCGCCAGATGCAGCATGTGGAGCTGGTCGACCGGTTCATGAAACTGGACACAGAAGTCGAGCTTGGCTTCTCCCCGGAACAGATCGCAACAGAAGTTCAACGCTGCCTGAATTGCGATGTCCACACGGTCTTCGACCCGCCTCTATGCGAAGAGTGTGATGCGTGTATCGATGTTTGCCCGGTCGAATGCTTGACGATCACGCCTAATGCCGAGACCGAAGGCGAGTTGAGGGCGGCCCTTACGGCGTCTGACGATAGCGTGGATCAAGACCTCTATGTGTCTGCCCCGCTGCCGCTCACCGGACGGGTGATGATCAAAGACGAGAATATTTGCTTACATTGCGGCCTCTGCGCCGAGCGTTGCCCAACCTCTGCTTGGGACATGAAGGAAGGCGTGATCGAAATTGCCCATGCCGCCGACCAACGCGAACTGAGCGAGGCCTAAGATGAGCGGACCTGGATTAAACGACTTCGTCATAAAAATCGGCACAGTGAACGGCACCGGGTCCGCGAGTGCCAATGGCCTCTTGATGAAGTCCATTTTCCGCATGGGTGTGCCGGTGGTCGGCAAGAATGTGTTCCCATCAAACATTCAAGGCTTGCCGACATGGTATGAGATCCGGGTCTCTGGTGACGGCCATGCCGGTCGCTCAGGCGAAGTCCATATGATGGTGGCGATGAACCAGGCCACGTATGATCAGGATCTCGCCGAACTCAGCACGGGCGGCGTGTTGGTCTATGATTCAACATGGCCCCGCCCGCAATTGGAAAGCCGTCCAGATGTGACCGTGATCGGCGTTCCGCTGATGCAAATGTGCAATGAAGTCGTCAAAGCGGCGCGATCACGCATCCTGATGAAGAACATGGCCTATGTCGGCGCCGTCGCCGCACTGGTGGATATCGATCTGGGCGTCATTCGATCGCTGATCGAAGAAACGTTTGCCGCGAAAGCCAAGTTGATCGACAGCAATATGCAGGCGGTCAAACTCGGCTACGATTATATCAAAGAACATTATGAGACACCGCTCCGCTTCCGGGTTTCGGCACTAGACAAAACCAAAGGCAAAGTGATGATTGATGGCAATACAGCCGCATCATTGGGCTGTGTTTATGCTGGTGCAACATTCGGGGCGTGGTACCCGATCACACCCTCAACCTCGCTGATGGATGGCTTCTTCAAATATTGTAAGAAGCTTCGGGTCAATAAGGAGAATGGCAAGAACAAATATTGTATCATTCAGGCTGAAGATGAGTTGGCCGCCGCAGGCCTTATTATCGGTGCTGCATGGAATGGTGCGCGTGCCTTCACGCCAACGTCAGGCCCCGGCATCTCGCTCATGGCGGAGTGGATTGGGTTTGCCTATTACACTGAAATTCCGGTTGTCTTTTTCGACATCCAACGCACCGGTCCCTCAACCGGCATGCCGACCCGGACACAGCAGTGCGATATTCAAACCACCGCATACGCATCGCACGGCGACACAAAACATATTGTCCTTTACCCGTCTGACCCGAATGAGTGTTTTCACTTCGCGGCCAAATCATTCGACTTGGCGGAGCGGTTCCAGACGCCGGTCTTCTTCTTGTCAGACATTGATCTCGGCATGAATGACTGGATGGTCGATGAACTTACCTGGGACGACTCCTATATCCCTGACCGCGGTAAAGTTCTGTCAGAAGATGATCTCTCCAAAATGGAATCCTTCTCGCGATACCTCGATGTAGACGGCGATCATATTCCATATCGCACCCTGCCCGGCACAGACCCGAAAGGGGCATATTTCCTGCGAGGCTCCGGCCACAATGCACATGCGCGCTACACGGAACTCGGCCACGAATATCAAGAAGTGGTCGACCGTTTATTGGCCAAATGGGAAAGCGCCAAATCCGCGGTTCCTGCGCCAATCGTCCAGAAAGCAGCCAGTCAAACGCGCTATGGCATGATCGCCATCGGCACCAGCGATGCAGCTGCGACGGAAGCCCGAACGCGGCTGGAAGCGGATGGCATGCCAGTTGATTATATGCGCGTCCGCGCCTTCCCGTTTACGGACGAAGTCGAGGCCTTCATGGCCGATCATGATGAGGTCTTCATCATTGAACAAAACCGCGACGCACAATTGCTCAACATGCTGCTGACCGAAACCAATGTCCCGCGCGAGAAGCTGATCCCCATCCTGCATTATTCCGGGGAGCCGCTAAACTATCGCTTCGTTTGTGATGCGTTGGAGAAACGGATTAAACTGAGGAAAATCGCATGACCTCTTTCGTAAAACCCAAGATCCGCCGCACCAATGAGCCGTTAAACGAACTCGGTCTCGCCCGCGCAGATTATGAAGGCAGCATGTCCACGCTTTGTGCAGGCTGCGGACATGACAGTGTTACGGCCGCCATCGTACGGGCGTTTTACGAGCTCTCCATTCCGCCACATCGTGCGCTGAAGATTTCCGGCATTGGCTGTTCGTCCAAAACGACCAGCTATTTCATGAATGACTCGCATGGCGCGAACACAGTGCATGGCCGGATGCCCTCATTTGCGACGGGGGCATTGTCAGCAAATAATGACCTCGCCACGATCGGTATTTCCGGCGACGGCGACAGTCTGTCGATTGGTCTCGGCCAAATGGCGCATGCCATGCGTCGCAATGTGAATATGCTATATATGCTTGAAAATAATGGCGTTTATGGCCTCACCAAAGGCCAATTTTCGGCCTCTGCAGACTTGGGCTCTCTGCCCAAAAAAGGCGACCCGAACGAGTTCTCGCCCATCGATCCGGTCGCGTTCGCTTTGTCCGTCGGCGCCACCTTCGTGGCACGGAGTTTTTCAGGCGACCGCAAGCAATTGGTGTCCCTAATCAAGGCTGGGCTGAAGCATAAAGGCTTCGCCATGATTGACGTGATCAGCCCCTGTGTCAGCTTCAATGACCATAAGGGCTCCACCAAATCGTACGCCCATACTTATGAATTCTATAGCAAAGCCGTCCATGCCGATTATATCGCGCCAAGCCAGGAAATCGTCGCCGCCTATGACGAGGGCGAAGTGATGCCAGTGGAGCTGCACGATGGCGGCTATATCCAACTGCGCAAAATCGATGCGGATTATGATCCGACCGATCGCGGCGCCGCATTTAGCCGCGTGATGGCGAGCGATTCAGCCAATGAGATCCTGACAGGACTGCTCTACATTGATGAAAGCCAGCCGGACCTGCATGAGACGCAGAATATGGAAGCCCTTCCTTTGAATGAGATCCCGTATGCGGAGCTGAATCCAGGGGCTGAGGCGCTGAGTGCACTGCAGGCGGAGTTTCGCTGATTAGTCTCCGTCTGAAACGCGACCCTTCATCATTTCACCGCATTCCTGACGAACGTCAGGACCCATGGCGGCCGGGACTTTAATCAGCCAGCCGCCCTGGGTGCCAACTTGCGTTGGCAAAGCGGTGATGAGTTGGTTTGGTCAAATAAAATTGGACTTAAACCGCGACCACTTTCTGCTCAATCGCGCCGAAAATTGACTTGCCCGCTGCATCCATCATTTCGATCCGGACCGTATCGTCAGGCTTCATAAAGGGCGTCTGGAACTCGCCGCTGGCAATCTTTTCGATCATGCGGATCTCGGCGATGCAGGAATAGCCGAGCCCGCCTTCACGAACCGGCTTGCCGGGGCCACCATCCGCGCCCTTGTTCGAAACCGTACCTGACCCAATCACGGTTCCGGCTGTCAACGGACGCGTCTTGGCCGCATGCGCGACAAGGCGCGCCAAAGAGAAGGTCGCGTCGACGGCCGCTTCGGCCCGCCCGAACGGCGCACCATTATAATCGACGCGAAGCGGTAAGTGGACGAGGCTATCCTTCCACGCCGCACCAAGCTCATCTGGCGTCACAGCCACTGGCGAAAACGCACTTGGCGGCTTGGACTGGAAAAAGCCAAACCCTTTGGCGAGCTCTGGCGGGATAAGTCCGCGGAGAGAGACATCATTGCACAGCATGACCAGTTTAATGTGATCGGCGGCTTCAGCCTCGCTCACGCCCATGGGCACATCATCAGTAATGACAGCGCTCTCGCCTTCCATATCGCAGCCCCAGGCAATGTCGCCGAGCGGGATATCATCGCGCGGTCCAAGAAACGCATCTGAGCCGCCTTGATACATGAGCGGGTCATCATAGAAACTCTCTGGCACTTCCGCCCCTCGCGCTTTGCGGACCAATTCGACATGATTGATATAGGCCGACCCATCTGCCCACTGATACGCGCGTGGCAGAGGGCTTTCGCAATCATGTTCATGAAAACGGAATGTTGGAACGGAACCAAGCTCAACGCCTTCGGCCATGCGCGCCAAGCGTGGGGCGGCTGCCTCCCAATCATCTAGCGCGGCTTGCATGGTTGGCGCAATCCGCGCGGCATCGGTGCAACGGGTTAGGTCTTTCGAGACAACAACCAAGCGCCCATCCCGGGAGCCATTCTTGAGGGTAGCGAGTTTCATATTATTGGTCCCGTGAGATTAGCGAGTGAGCCATAGAATAAAAAGGAAATGAGCGGGTTGAAGCACCAATGTGGTGCCTAAGAGCGTTTGGAACCCTAAACGTCGCGTATTTGGCCGAGTTACGAAGGCGGCGGATAAGGGCAGTGCGCCAAAGACGGCGCAAGGCGCAGATATGAAAAAAGTCCAATAGGTGATCACAACGAAGGGGTTTTGCATTCTTTGCGAAACACCATCCTGGAACCCCAATCCGAGTGGCGCGAACCAGAACATTAAGCTGGAGATGATCACGATGGGTGCGCATACAAATAGCAGTGATCCAAACAGGCCGTCTCGCAATGTCGCTTAACTCTCTTCCGCAATCTTCTCATGCAGCCAGGCGGCATGGCGTGGGGCTATTTTGGTTTGGCTCCACTCTTCAAGCATGTCTGGCGCGACGCGTTTAAGCTCCGCATATTGATCCGGCGTGCCGATATCGCAGGCGAGTTCCAGACGGTGGCCATTCGGATCGAAGAAATAGATAGATTTGAAAATGCCATGATGGGTTGGGCCGAGCACGTCTAATCCATGCGCTTCGGCACGCGCCTTGGCGGCCAGCAGCTCTTCCATTGAGCCGACTTTGAAGGCGATATGTTGCACCCATTGAGGCGTATTCTCGTCGCGCCCCATATCCGGTTGCTGGGGCAGCTCGAAAAAGGCGAGCACATTGCCATTCCCAGCATCGAGGAAGATGTGCATGTAGGGATCATATGCCCCAGTCGACGGCACATGGTCTTCAGCAATCGCCAATTGGAAATCCATGCCGAGCACATCGTGATAGAACTCAACCGTCTCTTTGGCGTCTTTGCAGCGATAGGCGACGTGGTGAACGCCTTGCAGATTAGGAGCCTCACTCATCATTAGGCCTCTTCTTTGGAAACAAGATCATGCCGATAATGGCACCGATCAGACCCCCTGTTGCGCCCGCGGCGGCACTGGCCATAAACTCAGCCGGGCCTTCAAAGCGCAAGAAATTGTCTTTCAGAAATGTCGCGCCAATCGCGCCAAGCAGGAAGATTGCGATGGCGGGCAGCGACAGTCGGTTCATTAAGCGGGCTCCTCAACTTGTAATACGCCACGCTCCAGCTGATCACGTTCAATGGATTCGAACAAGGCTTTGAAATTGCCTTCGCCAAAGCCGTCTTTGTAATCGCCAACCCGTTGAATGAACTCAAAGAAGACCGGACCGAGTTGCGGTTGCGCAAAGATTTGCAGCAGCAGACGCGGCTCGCCGCCTTCGGTTGTGCCATCCAGCAAAATGCCGCGGCTTTTCAATTCACCTTCGGCTTGGCCATGCCCCGGCAGTCGTTCAGACAGCATTTTGTAATAGGTCTCTGGCGGCGCCGTCATGAACGGGACGCCGAGCTTTTGTAGCTTGTCCCAGCAGGCGACCAGATCATCACAGATTAGCGCAATGTGCTGAATGCCTTCGCCATTAAACTCGCGAAGGAATTCTTCGATTTGACCTTTACCGCCCTCGCCTTCTTCATTCAGAGGGATACGAATTTTGCCGTCCGGCGCGGTCAGCGCTTTAGAGGTCAGCCCAGTATATTCGCCTTTAATGTCGAAATAGCGGATTTCCTGGAAGTTGAAGAGGCTTTCATAAAAGTCCGCCCAATATTTCATCCGCCCGCCATAGACATTGTGCGTGAGGTGATCGACCAGTTGGAACCCGCAGCCCTCAGGTTCACGGTCTACGCCTGGTAGATACTCAAAATCGATGTCGTAAATCGTGTGGCTGCCTTCGCCATCATCATAGCGGTCAATGAGATAGATGATCGAGCTGCCAATGCCGCGTATGCCTGGAATATGAAGTTCCATCGGGCCGGTCTCAACGCTCACCGGCTCAACGCCTTGATCCATCAAATGCTTATAAGCTTTGCTGGCATTTCGGACGCGGAAGCCCATGCCACACGCGCTTGGGCCATGCTCACGGGAAAAGTACCACGCGGCTGAGCGCGGCTCATAATTGGTGATGAAATTGATCCCGCCCTGGCGCCAAAGTTCAACTTGTTTTGAGCGGTGACGGGCGATCTTGGTAAAGCCCATGGACTCAAATACCGGCTCCAAGACGCCTTTTTCAGGTGCCGAAAACTCAATAAATTCAAACCCATCTAGTCCGGCTGGATTCTCGAACAAATCGGCCATGGTGCCGTCTCCTCATCTCGGTTTTCGTGGTACTGCGGCTCCTATAGCGCAATATAGTTGCATATGCAACTAATTGGGTTGGACTCGCTTTCTTCACCAAGTCAGGCCAGACAAGAACTATGTCAGATCCTTCTTTGTCTGCGCTCAAACAAGCCTGCCAATCCTTCGCCGATCAGCCCGGTCAAATCGCGGTTATTGTGCAGTCCAAGTCTGATCCCGCCCATCGCGTGGCGATCAATCCAGCGCTTTCATTTCCGTCAGCGAGTCTGATCAAAATCGCCATTGCTTGCGCTGCAGCCTCAGATCCTGACTTAAACTTGGCAGAGGCGAGGATTATTGAGGATCTCGACCCGACTTTTTACTGTTCCATCCTTCAAGCGTTCGAGCCTGGCGATCAGATCTCACTTAAAGCTTTAATCGGGCTGATGCTGATTGTCAGCGACAATCCCGCCACCAGCGCCGTTCTCGACGCCGTTGGTATGGAGACGGTGAATGCTTGGCTCAAAGACAATCAGCTCAATGACACCAACCTATCCGTGGGCTTCGATGACGACTCACTCGGCCCACCGCTTCGCGCCAATCTGACCAGCGCTGAAGATTGTCTAAGCTTGCTGAAATGCGTGGAAGCCAAACCAGAGTTTGATTTCATACAGCACATGTTGCGCAACAATCTGCGCAATGAGCGGATCCCGCGACATCTCCCTGACAGCGCTGTGATCGCGCACAAGACTGGCACGTTGAACGGGCTCGTACATGATATTGCTGTGGTCGAAAGTCCGGAAGCGGCGTTCTATCTGATCGTCCTCGCCGATAGTCTGCCAGAGGACCATGACTTCGCGGGCGAGATCGCGCGGTTTGCGAAACAGGTGTATGATTTGATGGTGGGGTGAGAAGGAAAGCGCTCCTATCAATGATCATCCTAACGACGTTGTCTCAGACGGAAAACAATCGCGGCCGCGAGTAGCATTGAGAGAGATATCGCGCCGGTGCGCATGAGCAGATAGGCGGACGTACTCACGAGCCCACGGTCCCATGCGCTCAGCATGGCTAGCACGACCAGGATCAAGAAAACTGGCGCAAGATAAAGAGTGACATTATGCCAATAGGTGCGCTGGATCGAGAATGCCAAGCGCGCAACCAATATCCCGCAAAAAGCTGCGCCGATACTTAAGACGATGAAATAGATTGCGCGAATGACGGTCAGGACGGGTGGGTTGTCCGCGGCCGCGACCATCCGTGCTGAATTTCGAGACACGATGATGTCCCAAGCCAACATGAACAGGGTTGCGAGCACGATGATGATCAGGCCGAAGAAGACTTTTTGACTTTGCTTTGTCTGTAGCCGCGCAAAGATCAAATGGGGCGCAGAGCCCATGGCTTGCCCCCAATACCAAAACCATGCGCGACGGCGCGACACGACCGCCTTTGCCTGAAATTCTTCAGACAAATCGCCCAATAGAGCATCGCAGATTTGTTTTTGACTAAGCGCGCTGATGATACGCTCAGCAAAACGTGGCGGATGATGTGTGATTATCGGGTCGGAATCTCGGTCCACGCCGTGACTCCTTTAAGCATAGCGTTGAGCCCGAAAATGGCGGTATCGAATTTCTCTTGGCCGAGCGGCGTTAGGACATAGTATCGCTTCGTGCGCCCACCGCGCTCGGCAGTGGCGCCTCCCGTGAAAGACTGAACCAGACCTTTATCTTCCAACCGGCCGAGCGTGGCATAAAGCGCCCCGGCCGAAACCGAGCGTTTGGCGCGGGTTTCGATTTCGGTGCGGACTCTGGCGCCATACGCGTCTTTCTCAAGGCGCAGCAGCGCCGCCAGAACTAAGATTTCAAATTCGCCGAGGCTTTTTGGTTTCGCCATAAACCCCATTTACTTTACAATGTAGTTCATATCAATATACTACATTGTAATACATATTATGATGGAAGACTGGAGATGCGAATGACCCCCAAAGCTAATCTGATCATTGCGGCTCTGGTGCTCGTCGGTTGCACGACAGCACCGGCCAAGGCGGACCCTGAACCCTTTCTCCTCGATGGACAGCACACGCATATTGTGTGGCAGGTGGATCGATTTGGATTCACAAACACGGTCGGGACCTTCACCGAAATCTCTGGTGAACTGATGCTCGATGAAGAGACACCCGAGGCCAGTTCTGTCACCGCTGAGATTCAGTTGTCTGGCTTACGCTCCGACTTGCTTGAACGTGAAGAAATTGTGCGCGGTGCATTTTGGCTCGATGCTGAATCACATCCGACGATCAATTTTCGGTCGACTGAAATTGTGTTGGTTGAGAGCGAGAGCTGTCCCAAATTCTGTGCTGTCGTAAATGGCGAGATGACTCTCAAAGGGGTCAGCGCACCGCTGAGCCTAAAAGTCGAACTCAATAAGCTGGGCGTAGATCCAGTCACCAAGCAACAGGCGGCTGGCTTCAAAGCGACAGGTCGGTTTCAGCGGAGCGACTATGGCGTCTCCACCGCGATCGGGCCGATTGGCGATGACGTTTCATTTGAGGTGCATGCGCTGGCGATCAAAAAAGGCGATCAAGAGCAATAAACTGGTCGGACGTGCGCTATCCAAGCTCGCTTTGCTAGACGCATACGAGATCACCGACATCGTGTCCCCTACCGCCTGGGCAGCAGTCTCGCATCCTGCGGCACAGGGTCCTCAAACCCTTTAATCGTGTCGCTCACCGCTTCGTCGATCAGATGCTGCACGAGCTCTGGGAAGAGCAGTGGTTCAGCTGCGGCTTCCCACAGGAAGAACCCATATGATCCTGGTATCGCGTTGATTTCATTGAACCAAAGCTCACCGGTTTCTTTATTCGACATGAAATCAATGCGCGGTGCGCCACGTTTGCCGAGGGCTGCGAACGTGCGACGCGCAAAATCATGAATGCGATCCTGCAACTCTTTCGGAATGTCTGGATTGATATCGCGCGTCAGCGACAACATGCCTTCTGACGGTTTGAACGTGCCTTTGGTGCCGCCGCTATCGGACATGTATTTCTCGCGGAAATCGAGCAACTCGGCGCCGGATTTCGGGCGCTCAATCGCCGAGAGTTTGATCTCTTCGCCCTTGGCGATCATGGCGATATTATACTCGACAAGGTTCTGGACCTGCGGCTCGATCAGGCACAGCGTGTCTTTCTTTAGGACATATTCCACCAGCGGCCAAAGATCTTCATTCTCGCTTTTGACCAAGCCGACGCCAACACTTGAACCAAGATTGGCGGGTTTGACGATGACCGGATAGCCAAGCGCAGCTTTTACGTCTGGCAGGATCATATCCGCATCTTCGATCTGCGCCCGAGAGACGGTAATATGCGGCAACACATTGACGCCAGCGGCTTTGACCAAAGCTTTGGTCACGTCTTTGCGCATCGCGATTGAGGTGCTCGACGATGATAGGCCGGTGACGGGGATGCCTAAAAGTTCGAAATAGGCTTGCACGCGGCCATCCTCACCAAAGGTGCCGTGAAACACGGGCAAGACGCAATCGACGGGCTGAATCACTGTGCCATCCATGGCGCAGACGACCGGCCCATTATCGCTCCATCGGAACGTCACTTGCTGCCCAAGCGGCGGCCGCGGCGTGTATTTGGAGATATCGCGTAAATGCGGCCCGGTCCAAAATCGGTTGGCGAAATCCGTATAGACCGGCAAAACATCGGTGTTTCGGACGTCCGCAGCATCCATTAATTGGTGGGCGCTGACGACGCTGACATCGTGTTCAGAGCTCGCGCCGCCAAAGATAATCACAGTTTTGAGCGATTTTGCCAATTTTTCACCAGTCTTAAGTCTAAGGTCCGCGTAGAGTCTAGAGCGCGAAGCGTCGAGCGGGATCAAGCCAGTCTATGACCACAGCATTGAAGCCAAATTTGGTTCAAATTGGGGATCCCTCGAAACCCGCCGGAATTTTTGGGCATGGGTGGGGGAGAACCTATCGCGACTTTATTCCAGTTGCTGAAGCGCTTGCGCCAGTCGCCAGTTCCTATTTGATCGATTTTCCGGGCTTCGGCGACACCCCGCGTCCGGATGAGACATGGGGTACGCCGGACTATGCAGTACACATCGCCGATTATCTGAAATCGCAGCACGGTCTGTCCGAATTTATCTGGGTCGGCC
>JABSQA010000043.1 GCA_013213825.1 Henriciella sp. | reverse complement strand
AAACGCGGATTCCGGCATCGCCTCCAATTCAGCCGGAAACACATCCGCGCCATCGCCCGGAACACCGCCAAAGCCAAGCGCATCAATCTCGCCCTTGAGCCAATCAGGAAAGAAAAGACTGAGCACATGATCGCCAGGCTTAAACTTGGTCACGCCCTCGCCGATCGCGACAACTTCACCGGCGCCGTCAGACATTGGGATACGACCATCATCAGTTGGGATGCCCCCCATCACGACAACGAAATCGGGATAGTTCAAAGACGACGCCTTGATCCGGACCAATACCTCGCCCGGCCCCGCAACGGGATCAGGCCGCTCCTCAATGATCAGATTCCCAGGTCCACCTGGCTTTTTGACGGCTGCGACTTTCATAACGTTTCCTCTTTGGTGATTTTCTCACACGAGGTGGGTCGGCGACGCAGGGGAAGTCAAATATTGGCGGCTGATTTTGGATTCATCATCCAAAATGCCCTATATAGATGGGCGAGCAAACCGCTTGGATCATTTGCGCAATTCACCAATGCGCAACGCGACTTCGAAGGCCAGTCCCGAATCTGGCGCTTGTTTCTCGACCAATTTGAAAAAGCGCTTCAGCACGGATTTATCCTTGCTTTTCTTGAGCGTCCCCCAGGTCTCGCGAAGATCGCCCAACATGTGCGCTGAAATCGGGGCGGCACCATTGCTGATCGGTGCGCTTTCAATTTGCACGGACGATTGCGAGCCGCTGGTTTTCTTGATCGCTGTTCTAAGTTTGCGCAGGTTCGGGTGTTGCGACTCCCCCTGCCAGTCAGAGAGGTTGATATAGTTTGTCGTTCGAAACTGAATGGGAACCTCAAAATCTTCGATCAACACGGGAATCAAGATTTCGGCTTCCCAAGCCCAGTTCACCTCTACCTTGCACCATCGTCGCGTGAAATAGATTTCGGAGAAACAAGCGATGACGGTGCGGCTTGTTCTGAGCGCATCTTCTATCCGCTTCGGAAACTCATCGCCGCCCTCGATCTCGTCCAGATCGTAGAAGACTTTCAATCCCGCACTCGTAAGCCAATCACAAATGGGCTGTACCGCGTCTGCTTCCGCACGCGCATAAGACAAGAATACATCGTATTGATAGTCGT
Organism: Henriciella sp.; assembly: GCA_013213825.1. GTDB lineage: Bacteria > Pseudomonadota > Alphaproteobacteria > Caulobacterales > Hyphomonadaceae > Henriciella. The sequence goes on along the minus strand of JABSQA010000043.1, from coordinate 24,545 downwards.
CTAGGTCTGCCTCTGCCGTCCGAGCTTGAATCTTTGTGAAGCCGCTCTCTTCTGAATCTGGTTCGGTGGGAAACTCGAACTGGAGATCATCATATTCGCCTTCGTCGAGAGTTTCCTGTTCTACAGCATCGTCCGTGTGTTGCAGTATCGCTTCAACTTCACTGCGAGACAGCACTTTGGAGGCGACTGACTCCTTCCAGTTATCATGTCCTGAGAGTGCCGCCTCTAATTGCGCGAACCCTTGAGTTTGACTCGACCCGACGAGTTTCGGATTTGACCAACAATGCAACCATTGGCGTTGAATGAGGGGTGCCGGGATTTCCAAATAGTCAGGGACAGGGCCTGACGTGACTACAAAAATCCTTTTGTTCTGATGGACTGCCAACTCAATCTCGTATCGACACACTGAGGATTCGATCGACCCTTTGCTGAGGACGAACACAAAATTGGGGCTCGCATGGATCTGCTTCACCAACTGATCTTCGAAAGACTCGCTGACCGAAATCGTATCTCTCGAATTGGAGATCATATGGCCGGACAGCTTCAGGAATGTTTCCAAATCTTCGACAAACCGGAAGTCCGCGCGAGACGATGACACAAAGATCGGACCAACAGGTTCCGAACTCCCCTTCCGCAATGGTCCATGGCTAGACAATTGTTCCGACACGCTCGCCCCTCACTCAAACTGATCCTATTGAGCATCACGCCCAATTGCCTGGTCGCTTTCACTCAAAACTTTGTTTGCAAAGCAAAACAAAATCAAGCCTAGCGAAAGTCACGCAGACCTTTTTGATCGATCGGCTCCGCAAAAACGGATGAATAGTCTTCATGAGAGATTGGTGCGGCCGAGACGAATATAAGCATGTGTTTCATCGCGTCTCATCTCGCTGCATATGGTTTTTCAAGCCCCTATTTTTAAATAATTTTTTCTCTCATCCATTGATCATTCTGTTGCATTGTGTTGTTTAGCAACCCACGGCATTTGGGGGGCTAATTGGGGGGCTGAACACATGGAGACACTACCGTTATGAAGCTCACTTCCAGGCAAATTATGCACGCAGAACCCGGGAAATTGCAAGATGGAAAAGGTCTGTTTTTGGTTAAACGAACCAAAGCCAACGGTAAATGGCTCTTTCGTTTCTCTTTTGATGGCAAACGCCCAGAAATGGGGCTCGGGACTTGGCCAGAGATTTCACTCGCGGAGGCAAGAAGCCGCGCTTCTAGTGCGCGCGAACTGATTGGCGCAGGAAAGAACCCAATAAGAGAACGGAATGCATCGCGTATTGCACGAAGGGCGGTCCCTACTTTTGCGGAAGTCGTCGAGTTGGCTTTTGAGTCCAGAAAAGCCGGTCTTCGCGATGCCGGTAAAGCTGGAAGATGGCTCTCCCCTCTCGAGTTGCACGTCATCCCTAAAATCGGGAATCTACTCGTTACGGACATTGATCAGAACATTTTATATGAAACGCTCAAACCGATCTGGCGAACCAAATATCCTACGGCAGAAAAAGCACTGGGCAGAATCAACGTCGCTTTAGAGTATGCGGTCGCTCAAGGACATGATGTAAACCTAAGCATCGTCACTAGCGCCCGACTTTTGCTTGGTGTCAGCGGTCACAAAGTCCAGCATCACTTGGCGATGCCTTGGCAAGAAGTCCCGTCCTTTTACCGAACCCTTGGAACATCAAGCACAGTAAGAAGGTTGCTAAGCTTTATGATTTTAACCGGCGGAGCTGCGCGTACGCCTCCAGTACGCTATGCCAGGTTCGATCAAATCACGGGAAACGAGTGGCTTATCCCCGCAGATTTGATGAAGGGTCGAGAAGGCAAAACTCAAGAGTTTCGTGTGCCCCTAAGCGAGGCGGCGCTTCAAGTGGTGCAGGGTTGCAAAGACACGACTGGGGGTAACTGGATTTTTCCTGGAACGCGCGGAAAACCAATCACTGATGTGATGAGTTCGAAGTTCATGAGAGATCGTGGAGAGATCTATAAACCACACGGGTTCAGAACATCTTTTAGAGAATGGATGGCACACATCGACGTACCATTCGAAGTTGCGGAAACCGCTATTGCTCACCAAGTCGGATCCAAAGTGACTCGAGCATACCTAAGAGATGACTATTGGGAAAAGCGGGTAGTAATCATGGATAAATGGGCGCAACATCTCTTAACCTATGATCTACCAAACAGTGAGAACACTGGCCCCTAAAATGTTCTGGAACTGGGGGGTACGCGATTGACCCGTATGGGACGCATCAACACCTGTCGGAAAATCGGGCACCCCTGGCATAACCGGTTTTTTTGGGAACTGATCTAAGCTCGGCCTGCTTTTCCGAGCCCGATCTCTTTCGCAAATTCAGAACGCCGTCGAGCATACTCTGGCGCTACCATCGGATAGTCTCCGGGTAGCCCCCACCTTTGACGATACTCTTCGGGGCTCAAATTGTATCGTGTGCGAAGATAGCGTTTGAGCATTTTGAGTTTTTGGCCATCTTCGAGACAGATAATGTAATCGTCTGTGATCGACTTTTTAACAGGCACGGCTGGCTCAAGTCGTTCTGGCTTTTGCTCGGGTTTGCCAAGCTCGGTAAGACTCGAATGTACCGAGAGCATCAGGTCGGGAAGGTCTTCGGCTCTGATCGGATTATTGCTTACAAATGCAGCAATAAGGTCGGACGTCACATCCAAGACGTGTTTCTTTGAGACTTCGTCGGCCATGAGCGGGATCTAAGCCAAATCCGTGCCATAGTCCCATTACAGCGAGTCAATCTTTAGTGAACGCTCCGACAGACTTGCGATATTGAGGATACGTACCACGAGGAGCACTGATCGTTCCACAGTATCGTCATCCACAAGTTTGCCGCTTCACAATCTTGCCAAATGCCACATGATCGCAGAAAAGAACAAAACACGAACTTACGAGGCATCAAATGGGTCGATACAAATCAGTTCTTGATGCAGAGCAGGATGCACGTGAGCTGCCCTTCACAGTCGATATTCCTATTCCCGCAGATGGCATAAGTCGCCGGATGGATAAGCTCACACATTGGCTCTCGATTCACGCAAAGGGCTATTGGGCGCAGCACGCCAAAACAGTCGACGGTCAACATATGGTTGGGTTTCATTTTTCGAGTCCCTGGGACGCCAAGAATTTTGAGGATTGGTTGAAATCCGAAGAGATGCTCAAATAAACGAGGGTAGTTTTGGACTTTTGATTCTCGCTCGCGATCGATGGGAGCGGTAGCCAGAAATCAAGTTTTCGGGTGCTTTATGCCTCTCTAGACTTAGATCCAAATACCGTTAACGAAATCTCGGAATCGGTGGCATATGCATATTGTATATGCATATGAAAACAGCACGGATATGATACTGATATCGGATGAAGGGCGATCATGGCAAAAGCGGAACAGATTAAAGCGTTGATTGCGTCTCATCTTGAACGGGACGACGAGCACTTTGTAACTGTCGCGCTCCAGCTTGCTGCAAATGAAGCTCGACGCGGCCACTCGGTGTTGGCGCAGGACATTCGGAAACTGATAGACTCCCGCTCCAAGCGTAACATGAAGGTCGTCTCGGGCAGCGGTGATCTCGACGACCTCGTCTCAAGCGAATCGACAGGCGAACACCTTAGCAGTTTGGTTTTAAGTTCTGACCTGACCTCAAAAATAGATAGGATTGTCCAGGAGTTTCATCAGGCGGAAAAACTCGCCAAGCACGGATTAGACAATCGCCGGAAAATCCTGCTGTCTGGCCCACCCGGTACAGGCAAGACGATGACCGCCGCGGTTTTAGCCGAGCGCACAAAACTCCCATTCTTCGCAGTCCAGATCGACCGACTGGTGACCAAGTATCTCGGTGAGACCAGCGCGAAACTACGCCAAATTTTTTCGATGATACGTGAACGTCCGGGCGTTTACTTATTTGATGAGTTCGATGCGATCGGTACACAACGTGGCAGCGACAATGATGTTGGTGAGATGCGACGCGTATTGAATGCCCTGCTCCAGTTTATCGAAGGCGACGAGTCATCGAGCCTGATCGTCGCGGCTACCAACAGTTTGTCATCGCTGGATATCGCTTTGTTTCGACGGTTCGATGACGTGCTTCACTACGGCAAGCCTGAAGCCCCTCAAATCGAAGCGCTCGTTTCCAATCGGCTGAATGTGTTCTTAGGCGACTATAGTTTGAACCCAGTCGTGCGCGCTGCAAAAGGTCTGAGCCATGCCGAAATCACCCAAGCTTGTGACGATGCGATCAAGGATGCCGTTTTGAGCGATCAAGACAAGGTCAAGCAGAAGACAATTGTCGCCATGCTTGCAGATCGTAAGGCGGCTTATAGCAGAGCCTTGTAAACGATGGCAGAGACTGAGTATCCCCATCTCTTTCTCACAGATACCGCCGAACCGATTGATTACATAAACCCGGTTGGTGGCGGCGGCGACTTCGCATTGCCGCCTCGTCCAGACAGACCTGCCCATGCTCAACGCGTGCTCGATGGATTGGAACGTGCATGGACCCGTGCGCGAGAAGAAGCTGATGATCGCAAAGCTGTTTCGATGCCGGCGCGTTCAGGCACTTACATCGAATTTGAAAGCGCGCCGGGATTTGAATTGAAATTTGAAAGCCTGGAAGCAAGAAACTCGGGCATCAGATTGCTAAATGTCCGAGAGCATCTTGATGAAGACAAACGCAAATTGCAACGCGCAACGATATACGTTCCATTCGGCAAAGAAAAAGTCTTAGCGCGCAAAGTCGAGCGATACCGCGAAGACGCTCTCAACGATAAAAAGCTCCGAAATGCCAAACTCGTGGAAAGCATCGATAATCTGCGCAGCGCGGTGTTGCAATCGTTTTGGTATGATCCAGCCAGTCTGCTCCCGAGTGAACAAAACACAGTATGGTGCGAAGTCTGGCTGAGGTCTGAAGGCAATCCGGATCTGGTTGTCGCCGACTTCTTCGCCCTTTGTGCTGAGTTGGAAATTGAAACACGCGACACGCGGTTGAGTTTTCCCGAGCGCGAAGTGGTTACGATAAAGGCGTCTGACGAAGACTTGTCGGCCTTGCTGAGCTCGTCCGATCATGTGGCTGAGTTTAGACGCGCCAAAGAAACTGCCGCTTTCTGGACCGGACTTCCGAATGCCGATCAAGCGGAGTGGGCTGAGCAATTCGCTGAACGGCTATCAGTCGATCCCGACACTGGTTGCAGCATCTGCGTGATCGATACCGGCGCCAATAATGGACACCCTCTTTTAGCTCCCGTGCTAGAAGATGATGACTGCCACACTGTGGATGCCGACTGGGGAACGGCCGACGCTGACGGTCACGGGACTTTAATCTGTGGGACCGTCGCTTTTGGTGATAGGTTGCGACACCTTCTGGAGACGGCCGACCCGATTGTTTTGCCCTACCGCCTCGAGTCGAGCAAACTCATCCCAGTATCCGGGCATCAATCCGATGGTCGGCTTTACGGAGAGCGGACCCGTCAGGCGATCAGCCGCGCTGAAGTACAGCGTCCGGATATCCGCCGCGCTCTATGTCTGGCGATCACCAGCGAAGACGGAAGAGATTTCGGTCGCCCCTCGTCTTGGTCTGGCGCTATCGATCAGATCGCCGCGGGTATAGACGGCGGCCCCAAGCGGCTATTGGTACTTGCAGCAGGAAACGTAACGGACCCAAGCGAGTGGAAAGACTATCCAAATCCCAATCTGACAAACACCGTCCATGATCCAGCACAAGCATGGAACGCTCTGACGGTAGGTGCCGTGACATTTAAGGATCGCATCCAAGACGAGGATCTTGCTTTTCTGTACAAACCCGTTGCACGAGGCGGACAGTTGTCGCCGTACAGTTCGACGTCCGCAATTTGGGAACCCAAATGGCCGAACAAGCCCGATATCGTTTTAGAAGGCGGTAATCTTGGAATGGATGGCACTGGGTTTACCACAGAGCTTGATGATCTTTCTTTGCTGAGCTTGCATCACAAACCGCAAGAAGCTCTGTTCCAAAGCACCGCAATGACGAGTGCCGCTTCCGGTTTAGCTTCTGAAATGGCGGTACGGTTGATGGCTGAGTATCCGGATGCCTGGCCAGAAACGATCCGCGCTCTTCTTGTTCACTCGTCACGTTGGACGGATCAGCTGCGTTCTCAATTCGAAGTCGTTGGCAATTCTGAAAAAGCAAACATTGAAAGACTGTTGCGGATTTGCGGCTATGGCGTTCCTGACTTCACACGAGCCAGAGAATCCGCGCGAAACAGTCTTACTTTGATTGCTCAGGAAGAGATCCAGCCATTTGAGCCAAAGAAGCCAGGCAGCACTGACTCTCGTGCGAAGGACATGCATTTGTACGAACTACCCTGGCCGACAGAAGCGCTTGCTGAACTTCCGGACAACACACCGGTTCGGATAGACGTGACATTGTCTTACTTCATAGAGCCTGGTCCGGGTGAAATCGGCTGGCGAGATAAATACAGGTATCGATCCTTCGGGCTCGACTTCAACCTTAAGAATCCGACCGAAACGCTTGATAACTTCAAAACGCGTCTCAACAAAGCGGCTAGAGAACCCGAAGGCACAGACTATGGCGGTCCAAGTGTCAAATGGACGATTGGACCGAAAGCAGGAAGACCAAGAGGATCGATACATAGAGACTGGGTGGAAATGATGGCGATCGAAGCCCGATCTGCGAACGTCGTCGGTGTTTTTCCACGTTCTGGGTGGTGGAAGGAACGCTCTTATCTGGGGCGCGGCTCCGCACGAGGCCGCTACAGTCTGATTGTCTCTCTCACCACACCAACGACAGAAGTCGACATTTACACACCAGTGGCTGTCAAGATTGCTCCGCCGATTGGCATCGCAACTTAGACCAAGTTTTGGCAGAGGTTCGTTGGCCGAACTCAAGGCTCGAGCTTATCAGCACCAATCGGGCTTCGGCCCGATCGAGCTTCCATCAATATGAGTCCATGGCTGAAGATGACCGTTAGCGATACCCACATCAACGAGACTGTGCTCGCCGATCAGTAGATCGATAACTTTCCGGTCGTAGCGATCGACTTCGCCCCAATCCACCATTTTAACATCACCATTGGCCGTAATGCTCTCAAAGAAAGTCTTCGACGCGCGGCCGAGCACTCGTTCCTTGTCACATTGTGCGGAACTCCCGATCTCAGGCGCGTCTACATCCGCCAACCTGAATCGAACGCCATCAACACGCCCGCTATCACCATCTGACCAGGCGATTTCTGAGACAGGTTTGGTTTCCGCGGGCACGCACCCGGCAAGACCGAACAACCCAAATGCGCACGAGCATGACAGCACTACGGTAAGGTAAAATCTCGGAGTCATATCAGACGGGCTCTCGATTGGCTGGCCTTACTCGACTCTATAGCGACCCGGCTCATCATCACCTTTAGTATCATCCGACAAGCGCACGCGCCCATCTGGCAAGAACTGAAAGCATTCAAGCCCGGCAGCCTCATCTATTTTTGCATCATGTTTGTTTGATAGATGACGTAGGAATTGAAGTGCCACCACAACTCCATGATAGACAGTTGGAAGGTCGAACCGTCGGGTCAATTCTGTAACCATGGGATCTGAAAGAACGTGTTTTTGCATACTGGTGGCCCAGTCTGCGAGCCCCTCGACCCGATTGGCGCTTTCCTGAATGCGTACAAAATAGTCGATGGCGCTTATTTGATCTTCGGTTAGCCAGACCTCGATGGGTCGAAGGCCTTTATCCCGTAATTGTTGGCGGCGCCCTTTATTGTGCTTGATCGCACGTTCAACACTCGAGCGCTCTTCCGCCAAACCCTCTTCCATCGCAGCTTAAACCCATTGAAGCACCCTCTCAGGTGAGGATGTATCCATAGGCTCAGCAAGTCGCTGCGTCCAGAAATTGTGCCACTTAGGTGCATTTCTTCGACCAAAGTTTTAGCTGTGGTTCGCGAAACGCGTTTAGCACATTGGACTATTCCCCATACGCAACTTTCGGCAACGCATCTTTCCAGTCTTGGATGTCCTTCCTGCTCCAGCGCGTTGTCTGCGTGCTCAAAGCGACAGGCTGCGGAAACTCTCCAGCCTTCACTTTTCGCCAAATTGTTGAGCGGCTTTTATATCCGGTGATTTTTAGAACCTCAGCAGAAGTGAGGAGTGTGTCGAGTTCAGCCATGGTTTTTCTCCGTCCTTGGGCAAGAACAGGCTGTTAACGATTTGATCATTTTGCGAGGTAATTCGCAGGTAAATCGAGGGCAAACAGCGTTTCATGGCGTGTAACCCGTTCTCATCACAGCTCACCCGGGTCTATGAGCGCGATAATACGGTTGAGAGGACTATATCGCCCCTGATCGATCTGACGGGTCTGCTCTTCGCTCACACCAAATTCTTCCGCGACTTGTGACCTGCGCACCTCAGCTTTATCATCTTTTGCATGTCTTGCTGCGTTAAGAGCGAGAACAATTTCAAACCACCTTTCCATTCTGACGTTTTCTGGCGCTGCAGCACGACAAGCGACTCGCACCGTTTCAATCACTTCCAGCGACGCCTCCGCCACGAGCCATGCACCGTCGATCGTGTCTAGCGCTCGCAGCGCCAGCATACCGTCAAAGTCGAAAGTCTGTTGGCTCGCTCGCGCTCTACGCCGAACGACTTTTGCTGGAGCCGTCAGTTCACATTGTGTTGGCGTCGAAACCGCTTCAACTGGTTTCAGCTCAGGCTCTGAGGTCTTTCCTTTAAAGCTGTTGTCCAAAACTGCGCAGATTGGCCAAAGCAAAAAGCACGCGGCCAGGAGACCGGCGGCATAAAAACCTAAACCGATCCATGCGAACGGCTTCAGGGCGTACCAAAGCCCTGCAGCTCCGCTTCCAATCAGAATTACAAAAGCAAAACCCAATCGTTGCCGAAGGGTGCCGGGATGTTCAGATTCACTCGCGTACCGTTCCAACCAGGGCCACATGTTCACGATCCAGCCAGAGTCATCGCCAGATCCATTATTGGACGATTCATAATGCTATGAATCACGGCAATCGCGATGAGATTGAAACAGGTATGAAACCCTAAAGCTCCGGCAAATGTCGCCCAAGCGCTTCTTCCGGTTTGCTGGCGGTGTGCCGTGCCAATGGTCAAAGCCAGGTGCAGCGTCGCTCCCAATACCAGTGCAGCCAACAGAAGCGCGGTCGCAAAACCGGCGCCAATCTCGGCACGGGCAGCGGAATAAAGCGACACATCATAGATGGCCTCGCCAATGACAAATACGGCAGCAATCGCGAGTACCGCTGCGCGGCGACGGCCTTTATCCGCCAAATAGTAGAGGTAACTCGAGCGAATTGCTTCTTCACAAAAGGTTGGAACAAAAGCGCTCGCCACAAATCCAAAACCCATTACGCCGCTCCAGAGCTTTCAAGGTAGTATCGCGCTGCTCCTATGATGCCCCATATGAGAGCGATGGGTATGGCCACAATCATAGCGGGCAAAGTGACGATAAAAGAAAGCGCGCTTGTTATGGGTTTCAGCCAAGTTGGAACGCGGTCCGCCATGTCGCCTTCGGTCAAAAAGTCCTTTTGCGTTGGCACGGCGTAGAACACGCTGAACGCAGCGATCAATCCTATGGCCCAATCTCCAGACAAGCTCCAGAAGCTCCAAACCAGACCCCCAAGCCCAAGCAGTACGAGCATCTGCATTAGGGTCACAAAAACCAGATCGTCGACTTTCGGTGGAGCCGCACTATCGCGAAAATACAGGCCATAGGTCTTTGCGACAGTGTTCGGTCCGACCCGTGACAGCGAGGCTGCAAAGCGATCTCGCAACCAATGTCCCCCATAGATATGTCGAAGCGGCCAGCGGGAGACGTAAGCGGTCATGGCGGCGACCGCCGCGAGCGGTTTTATCGGCGGGGCAATAAGTTGGTTCATTTTACGATCCTCCATTTGAGTGTGAGAGCATTTGATCCAGTTTGGGTCCGCGGATGGCGAGAATGCGGGCCACATAGTCCTGCGTTTCGGGATAGTTTGGGACGCACAGGCAGCGGTCGACGGCGGGCTCTCCGGCGTTGTAGGCCGCCAAAGCCAGGCGCTCATCGCTGCTATACTTGTCGAGCAGGACACGCAGATGACGACCGGCACAGTCGAGATTTTGAACGCGGTGGAACCGGTTTTCGACACCGCACCATTTGGCAACCACGGGCATCAATTGGCCAAGCCCGATTGCGCCATCCTCGGAAATCGCACCGGGATCATAAGCGCTTTCTTGAGCGACCAGAGCGCGCAGCAAAGCCGGATCGAGATCATACCGGTCGGCCGTCTGGCCAATCAGGGTGAGCACCGATGGGAGGCGCTCCATAGCAGGTAAGTGCGCGGGTAAAACGAACGGATCGCGAAGCTCAGACAGGTCAGCAGACGCGAACGCGCCCTCAACCCACCAAGGCCGCTCAGCTTGCGCGGTGACCGGAAAAACCCCGAAGACAAGGACAAGCAGAAGGCTAAGTCGGAGTTTCAATCGCCCACCTCCCGTTCTGGCTGAAGACCGGGCGCAAGATCGGTTTCGAGATCGAGGGTCTGTTCCTGATCGAGATCAGAGGGACGCTCGTCAGCAAAGGCCCGATCGCCGAGACTCGGATTCTCATCTTTTTGATCCGTCAGAACAGGGTTTTGCTCGGAGCGATCAAAGTCAGATTTCTCAGCACCTGAAGTGTCTCGCGCCGTTTCCATCTCGGCTTTGGCGCGCGAGATGAAGTGATCAACGTCTATATGATCCATGGCCGTGTGCGCACTCATCTGCACACCAGGATTATGCGCGACCACATCAATCGCCCGCTCAAGGCTATCGGTGATGATGGAGAGCGCTTCTTTCGCCCGCGAGCCGATCACATAGAGATTGGCGAAGGAGGTCATGATGGATTGGCTATGAAAGCCAGCCAAAACGCGCAGCGCGCTTAGGCCCTGAGCGGCATAGACCGTGCGCGAATAGTCATGATCCACCATCATCGCGGTGGTCGATCCTTTGGCCAGCAGCAGCGTTTTCTCTTCAAGCTCTACATTTGGATCGTCGCCCGCCACACGTCCCGTGACATGAAACCCACGTCCGCTTTCTTTGGTGATCCGCAAATCGCTCATGCCATCTGCCAAATTGCGCGGGTCACCTGGCAGGATACGAATACGATCTCCGACCGCAAAGCTTGCTTTAGCGTCTCGAAAAACCTCAAAGCGCGGGAGCTTGGCGAGACCGTCCGTCAGCTTGAAACCATGGCTCTCCCCTTTGACGTCCGACAGTTGAATGGTGTTGGCGTCTTTGTTCACATCTTCGACGACAAAACGTTCGCCGGGCCGCGCCCCAATCCTACTGACATATTGCGAGAAAACCAGCGTATCGCCCTTTGCATAATTCTTTGACCGGTCCTTTTCCGCTGCGCTGAGTGGCTTTGGCCTCAGCACGGTCTGTTCGCGGTCTTCCCCTGTGATCTCTCCTTCCGCGCGGAGCGTTTCGCGAACGCTATCATGATAAAGCGCTCGGAGTTCGTGGGTTGGAAAGATAACCAGCGTCTCAGCCCGCTCATCGGGCGACAAGGCTCGCCATTTGCCGGCAACGGTCTCAGCGATCTCTTGGAGCTGTTCTTTACGCGTATCAGAGTCCGTGGCTCGATCAAGATTGAGATCCTTGATCGCTCCAGCGCGATCCCACGCAGTCACAGCGCGCTGAAGCCGCTCAGTGACATCGCGCGCGCCTGCCAGCGGCACATATCCTTTGGCATTGCCTTCTTCTGCCCTCGCGCCGACCAGGCTTTGAATGGCGTCCCTCAGATCGGGATTGGTTTGACGAACAATATCGCCAAGTGTGACGTTGAACCCGAGATTGAGTTTACCAATGAGATCCGGGACGTTGCCTGCTGGGATGGCCGGAAGCTGATCTACATCGCCTTGTGAGACGAAGGTTCGCACGCCAAGTCTATCGGCGATCGCCATAGCCGCTTCCATATCGGCATTGCCAGCAAATGAGGTCTCATCAAAGACCAGGATCGTGTTTTCCCAAGCGGCTTTGTCCTCGCCAGCGGGCAAAGCGCCGGTGTGGAAGTAGCGGGTAAATCTGGACAGGAATGCCGCTGTGGTGCGCGCTTCTATGCCCTGCGCGCGGATTTCATCGCGGGCGGCCTTGGTATTGGCGAGACCATAAAGCCGCGCGCCACCCGTTTGTTTCTCATGATCATCTAGGATGGTGCGCGCCGCGCGAATAGCCGTGGTCTTGCCGGTTCCCGCAACGCCCTGGACCGACACAAACCGGTCCTTCGAGGCAATCAAAGCGCCGACAAGCTGGCGCTGACCTTTCGTCAAAGGATGCTCTGCTTGTTCAAAGCTGCGCATGGCTTTCACAGACGCCACTCGAGACAGCGCTGGATCACCCTTGCCTTTATTCGAGGTCGTGAAAGCATGAATGCGATCTTCACGCTCCATCTCCAGCGCGGTCGCCGTGTAGAGCGCTTTTCGATCTCGTCCGATTTTGATGAGGCCCTCAGACGTCAAGTCGCGCGCCGCGGCGTGCACGGTTTCGGGCGTCACGCCGGGCAGATCGTCCTTCAGGCCTGAAATGATTGTTGGCAGTGCGACCTCGTGCAAAGCAAAGGCGGCCTGGCGCTCAGATACGCGGCGGATTTGATAAGCAAGCTCATGGCGCGCTGCGAGCCGGTCTAGCGGATAGTCTTCTTTGGGCTGAAAGACGTCTTTTCTGGCCCCCGGCTCTTGCAGGGTTGGCGCTGGAAAAGCGGCAAGGTCTGTCTGCTGTTTGCCCTTGAGATGCTCATTCAGCGCGTTCCACGCCTCTTTGCCATATTCCACCGCTTGGCGTCCCAGCCGCTCCAAGACCCCGGTAGGAGCGGTTTCAGGCCTCGGTTCGACTTGTTCGACGGCGGCCCTTTGAGCGCGATCGAGACGGGCTTGAACATAGGATGGCAGCGTTCCATCCGTGTGGCCTGCAAGCGCCTCTTTTAAAGGCAGCCTCGCATCGGGGATCAGCACTTTGATTTTCTCGGCGCCAAAGCCTTTGGCGGTCGCAATCGCTTCGGCATGACCCAAAAGCTCTGGAGCGTCCGGTGATTTGGCATCGCGCGTGGCCCGGACAACGGCAACTTCGCCCTGTCTTGTGGCAACGCCTAGCCGGTCTATCTCAGAACGCACCTCATCCCGGCGCGTGGAAAGCGCCTCAGAAACGTCCTGGAGCCCCTGTGGGGCGTTTTCCAGCACCGCCATGCCCTTGTCATCCAAACCGATCTGGTAGCCATCCCTGCGGGCTGTATGAGCAAATTTGGCGTGAACGAGCTGACCGATCAGTTTGGCATGCTTGTAAGCGTGTTGGAGATCGACCGCCCGCAGCTTGCCATCCTTGGTCACACCAATCGCTGAGGCGACCATATGGACATGGATGCTCGGCTCATTGTTGCGATTGGCATCGTGCAGGAATGCCCCGCCGATCAGGCGCGCGCCAACCACATTGACCTGTTTGCCGTCCACGGATTTTCGATGCGTCGCAAAGCGCTCAACATAGTTGAACGCGGTTTGGGCCGCATTCTTCCAATGCTCGGCCAGGCGCTTGTCCCCGCCAAGCGTGATCATGACCGATGCCCATTTTGGCGCTGAGATGGTCATGTCCCAGCCTTTGCGAACGCCGCTCAAGACTTGGATGGGATCCTGACCGGGCGGTTGAACCGCTCCATTCATAAGCTGGGTAAACTGGCCCGGATCAACCGGACCTTTGAACCCCAGCGCCTCAGCCCCTTGTCCAACCCAATTAGAGGGCGCTTCACCACCAAGATAATAGTTGGCCTGGGTGCCATAATAGCCCCCTGCATCATCTCCTTTGACCTGAACGATGGTGAACATGGGCGTGGATCCTTGACCGCTAAAGGTCGGGCTCATTTGGATCGAGGGCGATATCGATCTGGTCGCGCCTCACACCATCGCGCATTCGGCGGTCAGCGAGCATTTTGCGTTCACGCTCCAGCCGCGCCTCATGGGCTTCACGGCGCTTGCGATCCTCAGCCTCGTCTTCCTCCAAGATCGCGTCCAGGATTGCGCGATCATCGCTCAAGGCCAGCGTGTCGCCGAGTGCCATTCCAAAGCCGCCGCTGGAGCTTTCGCTGCTATCGTCGCCGCTGTTCGCTGTTTCATTGGTCGGGCGCGCTGGCGGCGTCGGTCTCTGATCGCGCGCCGGGGCAGATCGAGACCGGGAGAGCCGGCGTTCGCGCGCCTCACTATGCGACAGCAAAGCGGCTGCGGCCGGTTCTATTGTCTCGTCCGCTTCGGCTTTTGGTTTAAGGTCGAGGGATGGCTGCCTGGATCCGCTCGTCTTCTTGCTGGGCGTGCGGTTATTCGTTTCAGGACCGGCAGCCTCGGTCCGAACAGGCGGCGCTGTTGCCATGGCTTTTTGACTGATTGTCAAGCCCGTCTCATCGACACGGTCAAACAAGTCTGGATGGACCCGGGGTTTTGGCGGGGTCTTGCGGAGCACAAATCCGCGAGCCCGTATGTCGCCCTCTAATGGCGCAATCTTGATCGTCGCAACCGGGAAGGCTTCAGGGTAGGACAGAAAGCCGTGCAGGTCTGGCAGTTTAAAAATCTGCTCGGGCAGAACGATGTGGGTGAGCTCGGTGCGAGAGTGCACGCCAATCGCATCGCGCACATCGTTCGGTCCATAAGTCATCGATTGTTCCGCGCGCAGGGTTTCGGCCTGACCGATCCAGTCGGCACAATCACGGGCATTCTGGTAGTTTCCGGTTCCATAGATCATCTTGGTCCGGCAGAGCCCGGTGATCGCCTGGGTGAGATCAGCGCCATATTGCTCGCGCACCAAAGCCGGGTCCTGGACGCCGAGCACGAAGGCCCCGCCATATTGACGTGCTTCCTGAAGACCTTCGACCAAAGATGGGATCGCATGCAGAGCAGCGAACTCATCCATGATAAACCAGATCGTTCGGCCAGGTTTGCGCTCGAGTGAGAGAAGCGCCTTGATGGCTGTGTCGAACCAAAGCGTCAGCAAGCCCCGCATGGGCTTCATCTGATCGGCGCGCGCCGAAAGATAAAGGCAGGAGGCGGCCGCGTCATCTTCGACCCATTGGCGGATCGAAAACGGGTTCTTGTTATCGGACGGCAAAAGCGTCAGCGGACGAATGCTGGGGGCGAGCACCGCCATGATATTACCGCTGGTTTTGCCGAGGTCCTCTGAGATCGATCGGGCGGCGGTTGTGCCCGCGAAGAATGCATTGATCTGCTTCTGTTTGGCGGTTAGCAAAAAGTCGACCACCGTCCGGGATTCTTTGACGCCTTTGGCTTTGAATTTGGTAAGCGCGGTCGCGAGCACCGAGCGCGCACTTTCCGGCCAAAACCGATCTTGAGATTTCTCATCCGGGATGAGCGCATGAGCCATTGTGTCGAAGTCAGTTTCGGTCCGCGCTTCGGCCAGCATGGACCAAGGCGCGCAGCGTTCATCAAGCGGGTTTAAAATTCGGTCGCCTTTGGCCTCATCATGGAACCTCTCGATGAAAGCGCCGGTCTTATCGAAGACAATTGCGCGGTCGCCATTAGCCCGAATTTGCGCCATCAAATCGAAGAGGAATTGGCTCTTCCCAGTGCCGGTTGTGCCGGCCACCATGAGGTGGCGATGATGGGCGCCGAGCGGCATCGAAACACCTGCCAATCTGTAGGGCTTATTCCCAGCATAAAATGGGTCGCTCGCAAGCTTGGAATTGGTCTTAGAAACGAGCCGGTCCAGATCGTTGGCAGAGACAACTTCTGCGCCGCGTGTTCGGCGCTCACGGATCAAATCCTGGCCAAATCTTTTGAACCAGATGAAGAGAAATGCCATCGACGTTGCGGCTACTCCGAGCGCCACCCAGAAGCCATCGGTTGCCGCTTCAGCCACCCGTCTCCAAGCCGCGCTGACGGCGGGATCTGCAAGACACCATTTCAACTCAATATTGATCCGTGTGCCGTCTGGTTTTGGGCAGGAAAAAATCTGGTCTGGATTGGCATTCATCGCCTCCAAGATCTTGATATGAGTGAAGCTCAAAAACCCGTTTCGATCGATCGCATCCGTTGTCGCGAGCATCCAGGCAATGAAGATCGCAAAGCCCAAACCGACCGAAACGAGCAACATGATTTTGATCAGATGGATCGTCTCTCGAACTTGCAAATTGATGGTCTGACCGCCTCGGACAAATCGGTCCATTGGCGTGCGCATCCAATTGTTGGTCGCATCATGTCTGGGGGAGTGATTTGGGTTTGCAGGCCGAGCCATGGGTCACACTTTCTCTGTCTGGGAGATGGCTCGTAGCCGGGCATAATGTTCCGCCTCGCCAATGCGTTCCGCTTCGAGGTCAGAGAGCATCAGCCGAACGAGTTCATCGAGCACGAGCAAGCGATCAACGACGAGATCCAGTGTGCGCTGAATGGGGCCGACATGGACCGCTTCGTCGAGGATTCGCCTGGCAGCGACTGAGGGTGAGATCCCTTGTTTTTCACCATAGGCGGTCAGCGCGGCCATGGTGGTTGGCGACGGCCGAAACATGATCCGGTCATTGTTCCCGCGTGGGAGTGGCCGATCAGACATGACGACACCCCGCATTGTTTTTATTCAGCTTTTTCGGAGAAAGCCAATCCGTCGACAAACCGTCGACACCGCACGGACTAAATAACGTTTTGATTTCGCGACAAAAACTACCCCGAACGGGGGTAGTGTCTTGTGCATTCCCCCAGACACCGCGAAGGCGGCAATGCTCTTGGGGCTTAAAAACAACACCCTGACTCGATGGTTTTGGAAAGTGTGAAGCGTTTTGGTGAGCTTCAAATCGGGCGATCATCTACGGTTCTCCTTCAAGTCGAGAACCGGATGAGGAACCAGTGATATCAGCTCCTTTAAAATGCCTAAGGACCAGAAACTGTCAACAGCCTTCATTCAAAACTGGTCTCAATTGTCAGCGAGCGATCAAAAAAAAAGACGCGCCGCACCGCTTATCAGAGCGGTTGCGACGCGTCATTTCGGAAGCGGTTTTTAAGCCGCCAGACCACATCGTTTGACGGGTAGCCCCATCTTCTTTGCGGTCTCCATAGCATGGCGTGTAAAGGCTGATTTTTCACTGAAGATCAGCACCCCTTTCGGGGTCTCAGAGAGCATGCGTTCATTGCGCCGGAAGTAGCGGTCTGAGGCATGACCTTCGAGTTTAAAGATGACGATATCAACGCCCTTGGTTTGCGCCCAGGACATGGCGCAAGCATCCACACCGGACTTCTGACCAGTGAGCAAAAGCGTCATGTCAGAATGCTTGTCAAAGACCTTATCGAGGACGTCTGCGACCCGCTTATAATCGGTATCGTTTTTATCCCCAAACAGAGCAATTTTTACCCCCGAAACCATCCGCCCTTCAGCGGCTAAAATCTTCCGAGATCGGGAGAGATCTCGTGCATCAATCATCGCCGATGTGATGATTTTCGATGCTGGTCTTGAACCATGCATTGGACGCCAAAGCGAGGCACATCGCGCTTCATATGCAGATGCGCCAGCGTCCCTCATGAGCGCGACTGCCTCCATCGCAGACTCAATATTTCGGAGCCGCTCGGTCTTGCGTTCGAGCTCGACGCTCATGACCTCAGAATAGTCCTGAATTGCAGCGCAATTTTTCATTTCCAGCTCGGCTCTGTCAGCTTGCTTTTCGAGGCCTTCAAGCGTGCGGTGAAGCACGTCCGTCCAGCCTTTTAAAATGCGCTCAAGAGAAGCGCTGAGCGGTCCATCTTCGAGGGCATCAGCCATCTCAGAATAGGCTGCTGTAACGATGTGAAAAAGAGCTTCATCGGGCGGGATTGCATCTGCAAACTCATCCAGATCTGCCCCATTTTTCAGAGCCAATTTTCCCTTCAGAATGTCGAATTGGGTGTCCATGGAAGTCTCCTTTTATGTTTAGAAAACACCCCGTCTTCGCGTTTCGAAAACGGTGGAAACACCACACCCAAGTGCGCAGACTGATGGGTCAAGGACGAGCGCTAAGCGCTCGCTCCGCTGTGGGGGAAACGATTTTTTCGCCCTCCAACGGAGCCTCAAAATCGCACTGTTTTTACTGTCGGATATCGGTTCGTGTGTCACCCTAGTAGCGCCTTATGGAGGGTGAAAAAATGGTGGGGCCCCGCAGTCCTTGACGCGTCGCTGCTGCACCTTGGTATGATACCAAACCAGTTGAGAGAGAGTATATCCGGTGGGCCCGCGCCCGGGACCTGGCCGTAAGGCCAGCCCCGGTGAACAGCGCGGATCCGCCCGCCGGATTCGGGTCATAAAAGCCGCGTCTGCGGCTTAAAAACGATCGGTTGGTGGGTGTTCAAACTGACTGATTCAGTACTCATCTGCGAGCAGAATGGTGAAGACCCGGTATGATCTTTTTGGATCCGTGGGATGCTCTGATCCATACTCACAGTCTGCGCTTTCGTAGATATCAATCTTCCAGAAAACGGTTCCGACTTTTGGCACATCAAAGGCGCCAAACTCATGGGTGCCATAAGGATCATTGTCCTCGGTAAAGTCGCTAAACGTTTTCACTTTCAGAATGATTGCGGATTGCACGGTAGGCGAAAATTGAGCAATCCCGCGTGTCATCACGGTTTGCCCTGGAATGTTCGCAGGTCCGGCATTTGTGTAGGGTATTTGAGAGCGAAACGTGTCGTTGAGCTTCGCGAGTTTAGCGGTCTTTTCTTCTTCATTCATGGGTTCAGGCTCCGAAGTTGAGCGCGGTTAGAGGACCCCATGTCCTCATCAATCCGCGTTCAACGCCATCAGCCCTGCCCTTTATTGCGGAGCTTATCTGTCCAAGCGCCTCGCAGGACCTGATAAGCTGAAATGGATGCAACAGGAGCCCGCGCCAGCCGAGGCCCTGGCCGAGGGAATGATCGTCACCCGAAGGGCCGAAACCCGTATCTTACGGGGTTCGGGGCGCGTGAGCGCCTAGAGCACGGGCCCGAAGGGCGGCGCCCAAACCGGTCCATCAACAGCGCTGAAACGGCAAAATCTCGGCGCGAAAGTGTAGCATCTCACCTCCCGGCACTGGCACTGTGTTGGTTACGGTCTCTATGCGGTAATGCCGGTGGCGTTCGACAAATTGGGGGCGCCATGGATCCCAATCAGCAGCGAAGACTAAGTCTTCTGCTGAGCGCACCAGCAATTGATTGATCCGGCGCGCCTCTGCGGCTGAAATCTCAGATCTTACATATCGAAACCCTGGAAAATTAAAATCAGGATCAGCGCGCCGCCGCGCGCTGTCTGGCGTGATGCGCACCGCGACAGTGGGTGAAAGCGGGAGAATTCGGGCGAGAACCTGAGGATCTGGCGTGTCTTCAATGGCGATCGGGTAGTCGCTGGTGAAGAACCCACAGCGCTCATGCTGATTGATGAGAACGTCCCAATGGCCGTTTCCGAACAAGGACACGCGCCCGAAAATGCCAGCTGTGCCAATCGCGGCGGGATATTGCGGATCGACCGTAATCCCGACGCGTCCATCATCCAGTATGTCGGTCAGTGTGCCGCCGCCCAGCGTCTCCGGGGCGTCATCAAAAGCCCCCTGTTCATCCATGACGCGCGCTGCGGCTTCGACATGGGCGCGCAACGGTTCGGCGTTTATGCGCATGGCGCCTGGTGAACAGGTCAGGAAATAGCTGAGAAGGCCAGCAAGCGAATAAATGTCTTCTTGGCGCGGCTCACCTTCGGCGAACCGGTCATAAGCGGCATTGAAGCGTGGTTCGACATCTTCGAGAAAAGCCTCGATCGCACGCGACTCTTGCAAATGACGGTTGGTGTTCCCGTCAGGGGTTCGACAAACATCGCGCGTGCGCGGTGCAAATGTTGAGAGATCCGACTTGCGCATAGCATGCATTCGGTTTTCGAGATCAGGCGCCAGGAATTTGCGCAAATAGACCTGAGAAATGTAATGATCGAGAGGCATGGTTTCGGCTGCAAAGGTGAAAGTCGTCAGTCGCAAAAGGCTTCGGAAAGCACCGTTAGGATGGTTCCATCAGGGGCGCGATACGGGATGTAGACTTGGCGAAGCGGTTCGCTTTCGACGATGGAATATAGAAGCGCCATAAAGACCTCTTTCTGGGCGCTCGGAACATCGAGCGCCTCGATATCTAAACGCTGGGCGGTCCAACGGACCGCCTGGGTCATGATCTCGTCGGCTTGGTACCAGAGTGCCCCATCAGGTGCCCTGACGAAGTCTGTGGCGATATATTGGACGGCAAATTCGCTATCGTAGCTTGGTCCGTTCACGTGGGTCTCGATATTCAGCGGATCAAAACGTCCAAGGGCCTCGAGCAGATCAAAGACGGGCTCATCAAAGAATGCGGTATGGGCCGCTATCCAGTCTTCTGAATAAGCAAGCTGGAAGGCCGCTGGCTTCGTCTCGGGGTCGGAAGCGCTGAGATCCGGTTCCAGAAAAAGCGGTGAAACTGAAGACCCGGCTACTGGTTCGGTCCAGGGGATCCCGCGATGGTTTTGAGGAAATCGATTGTCGAATTGATAGGCGAAGACCATACCAGAATGCTTGACCCAGACCTCACCGCCATCCTGGAGGCGGGCTTTTAGAAACTGACCCTCCACACCGAAGACCTGGATTTCGAAATATTCCGACGCTGAGGGGTTCGCTGACAGACCCTCGCGATAGACATCGGTGACATAGCGAGACGGCACGAAAATAAGGTCATCGCAGTCAGTGAGGACGCCCTCTGTGCCGGGTCGTTCAAATGTCAAAACCGCACAATTGGTCGATCCATCCTGGTAAGGGTTCTCGTCCCGATCATATGGCGCCAGGACGTGGGGCGATTGATAGCCGATCGCAGTGCTGCCAAGCAGGCCGGTTTCAAATCCGCAGCGGGAATCTGCGAACACCATTTGGCCGGGCAATAGGCCGATGATCATGAGCGCCGAACATAGTCTAAACATGCCCCTGCCCTAAGCAGCCATTGGGTCAAATAAAAGGCGTAGGAAAGAAAAGAAAAACCGCTCATCCCGGTTAAGGATGAGCGGTACAAAGTGATCCAAAGATCAGGATTGCTTAGAATGGAATCTCGTCTTCAAAATCGGGCTCGCTTTCGGCTGGTCGGACCGGCGCGGCGCCCGTCTCATCTGACATGTCATCCGTCAGAACTGTACCGGCCTTGTCGAGCAGGTCTATTCGGTCGGCAACGACTTCGACGCCGAAGCGTTCAATGCCGTCTTGATCGGTCCAACGAGTGTTTTGCACCCGTCCCATGACCTGGACGAACGAGCCTTTCTGGACAAAGGGCTGGATGACTTTTTCCACATAGGCAGCGCCCCAACACACCACTGAGAACCATTCAGTGTATTCGACGGTCTCGCCATTTTCCTTTTGGAATTTTCGCGTGGTGGCGATCCGGAACCGGGCGCGGGTGCCTTTCTGCTCCGGAGCGATGTTGATCTGTGGATCAGCGCCGACATAGCCGTCGACGACGAAGAAATTGATATCACCGGACATGGAAGTGTCCTCCTTGAAGTTTAAAATTGAAGATGAAGTTGGCCTTATGCCGCGGCGCTGATGGCTTCAGCGTGAGGCTGTGGGCGTTCCAGGAGCCGAAGATCGTCTATGACGACTTCGGTGGAGAAACGGGTCACTCCATTTTGATCCTGCCAGCTTCGGGTTTGCAGGCGTCCGCGAATGCGCAGACGTTTCCCCTTGGCGCAATAAGGTTCGATCACTTTATTGATCAGCGGTTCGCTGAATGTGACGAGGTCAAATCCTTCGACCTCTTCAATCCAATCCTCGCCTTTGCGGTAGCTGCGTGTTTGCAGCAGTCGCATATTGGCCACCGGCTGACCGGTCATGGTGTGCCGGATGTCCGGGTCCCGTGCCAATCGGCCTGAAATGATAAATTCCTGAGACATCTCGTCTTCTCCTTTAGGTGCGGCCGGCAGGGACTGTTCCCCACCGATCCACACTTTGGGCGAAGCCCTGTCCTGTGAATTGGCGGCAAGAGACGCGCACGCTCATGGGTTCAATGAAATCTTCGCTCGATGACGCCAAGAGGCTTACAAACGTCAAATCCGATGACCGTCCCATCGGTTTGGCGGAGCGCGCACGCGATAGCGTGAAGCTCGGTCTCTCCCCTCCCCCGGAGGCATGTGAACATATGGCGCCTGAGCGTTTTGCGTGATCTCAGAGCGACCAGACCCGCCATTTTTGAAATTTATGGTTGTGTCGATGTTTGTGCTCAAATGAGCACTTTTCAATAATTGATTTTAATGACCTCGTGCGCCTCGGGTGTATTTCGGAATCGGATTACCCTAGAGGCTTATTTACGTTCACTCTCACGCTTTTAAATACCGATTTAGTGCCTTGTTTTCTTAACGCACAGACGCTCCAGACAAGATCATGACATACGCTTTTCGAGCTGCGGACTCACTGTGAAACAAGTGATAGCACCCGCCCTCAATAACGCACCAAAGCCCGATATCACTTGGCCCGAGATCGGCGCGGCGAACATCCTCAGAAGTGAGGCGGAAGGGGTTTGAAACGCTCATGCTGACACCTCTATTTGCTGACTCGCCATTTTTGGCGAGATGAGGCCATTGCCGACTGAAAACGCCAGTATGTAATTGACCGCTTTTTCAGCATGGGCTGCTGCACTGAGGAGCGCATTTGGGTGCGATTTGATCGTTTCAGCCCAATGACCGATATAAGCGGCGTGGGAGTTGAAATGATCTGGTTTGAGCGCAAATCGGGCGCACAATAAGACCGATCCGAGCTCTGCGACGAGTTCTTCAATCGCGTAGGCTTCATCGCCCCAGCGTTTGCAGCCAAAATCGCGCGCAAGGCGGCTTTTGTGTTTGGTCGCGTGTCCGTTATGCCGATGTCGGCATAATGGGCATAATGCCGACTTCCGGATTATGCCGAGCGAGCAGCTGAGAACTGTACTGGTACGACTGTTTGAAGAGAGTTAGTCGGCATAAAACTCAGTTTAACGAAGACCAACCTGTAGCTTGATATGTAAAAGACACGCCGTTCCGGCTTTAATACCGAGATGCGATGAGTGATTTCACCAGGTTCACTTCGATAGCTTTTGCGCCCAACGTATGCGTCTCAAATCGCCCTAAAACCGTCGCTTGTTTCCACAGCGATCCATCTAATCAAACGCTAGGCGGAGGATATTGAGAGACGGATTGAGTGAGAGCCGTAACGCTTCTGAGCAGGACGACCTCAATCAGCAAATGAGAGATTCAGTCGAGCAAGCGGTGCGAGATCGCTTCCCATGAACTGTCCCAATGACACGGCCTCACCACTTTCGCTTAGTCGTACCACTCCGATTTCACCCTCGGATAGTCGTAGTCCGGACACTCTAGTTATTGTTGCGGAGTGCCCGATCAGAGCGATGTTTGAGCCCGCGCTACCAGGTGCAAGTTCGAGTAAAAGCTCACGAGCTTCATCTTCAGCAATATCTAGATTTCGCTCACCTTTTGGATCGTGATGAAGTAGCCGGACATCTACTTCGTATCCTACGCCAAACATTAGGCGAGCGGTTTCGGCGCTACGACACATCGGGCTTGAAATAACCCTCGTCACAGGAATGCCAACCGCATCCAGAACGACTCCGGTTTCTTGTGCGCCCGCCAACCCTGCAATGGACAAGTTTCGCTGAGCTCTACAATCATCGACCGGTCGTGTGTAATCATCTTCGCGTGATGGAACCTCGGTACGTTCATGGCGAATGAGTAAAACATGCCCACCCTCTCGTAGCAGTTGGATCAACTCACCTTGGCTAATTGCCTGTCGAGTGTTCTGTTCAGAGAATGAGGTGCCAGAAAAGGTCGTTGCTGCAAGCGCGATGACAGCAAATAATCGTCCAACTCTCAAACTCAAAAATCGAACAAATATAGACATCGCTGCTCCTGCACTCGGCTGTTAATAGTTGTTATGATCTGCGTTACGCAGTCAGGTTAAGTTAAAAATAGTTAGGTGTAACACGACCGAAGAACTACGGGCTTGCATCCCTCGTTGAGTTTCTGCGGTGACGAGGCGATAGGAGCTCGCAATGTCCTAATCTCCCTCTCGATCAGTTGGAGATCAAGAGCGCTTTAAAACAACAGGACGTAGTAAACAAAAATATAGCGAGTGATCAGCTCTACGAATCTTCGTGCTCCAGAGATCGTTTAAACGCCCTCCGATCAAGTATATCGAGAATGATCGCTGCGACCATCAATAGAGCCCCTAGGTAAGCCGAGCTCAAGATAAAGCTTGCAATCTGTTTTCCCAGTTGCTGCTGCTCAATTGCAGTAAACGCGAGCAGCGTCATAGCTGTGAGAAACAACAAAGGCACTACAATTCGATACGATAGGGAGAAACACGACCACACGCGATCAGACATTGGAGGTATGAAGCCGGTCTTGGCGTAGCGGCGACCTCGGTCACACTTCCCGCGATCAAGCTCAGCACGCAATAGATCCACAATGGCTTCATGAAAAACCAAACGATACATCGCACGCACCAAGGCGATCCGAGCAGCCAAAGCTACTGCTCCCTCCGCAAAC
>JABSQA010000042.1 GCA_013213825.1 Henriciella sp. | reverse complement strand
ATGGTCCACCGAAGCAGGTTGAGAATGTCGCGGTGGGTTCGGTCACGCCTTTTTCAGTGCCAGCCACTTTGGCCGTATAACCTGACAAGAAGTGATACATAGCTTGGGCCGGGGTCAGCTTTGCAATTGGTGGCATGACGCCAAACGCGTCGCATGTCAGCATGATCAGATTCTTTGGCTGACCACAGCGGCCGCTCAAAGAGGCATTCTCAATCGCTGAGATCGGATACGCCCCACGAGAATTCTCTGCCAGCGTATTATCAAAGAAATCGAGCTCACGGGTCTCTGGATCCATGACCACGTATTCCAGAACACTGCCCCCCATGCTCGTGGTGGCGTAAATCTCTGGCTCATTCTCTGGTGAGAAATTGATCATCTTGGCGTAACAGCCGCCTTCGAAATTGAACAAACCGTTCTCTGACCAACCATGCTCGTCATCGCCGATCAGGGTGCGGCTGGCATCCGCAGACAAGGTCGTCTTGCCGGTGCCGGATAGGCCAAAGAAAATCGCTGCATCATTATTGCCGCCATCATTCACAGAACAATGCATCGGCATAACGCCTTTGGTCGGCAGAATATAATTTAGGATGGTAAAGACCGATTTTTTCGTCTCGCCCGCGTATGATGTGCCACCAATCAACACCAGTTTCTTGGCGAAATTCACCGCGATCACTGTGTCGGAAACCGTACCATGCTTGGCGGGATCGGCCCGGAAACTTGGGCTATTGATGATCGTGAACTCATGCGCAAAGGACTCATACTCCTCCGCGGTCGGGATGCGTAGCAAATGACGAATGAACAGGCTGTGCCAAGCAAATTCATTGACGATCCGCACTGGTGCGCGGTGATCTAGATCAGCGCCACCGAATAATTGTTGCGTGTAAAGCGTTTTGCCTGCCAGGTGCGCTTGAAAGTCTTCCCAGAGCGCATCGAAATGGGCTGGCGTCATTGAGGCATTATTGTCCCACCAGACGGTGTTCTCAGTGCTGTCGTCGCGAACCGTAAATTTGTCTTTCGCAGAACGACCCGTGTGCTTTCCGGTTTTGACGAGCAAGGCCCCACCCTTGGCCACTTCGCCTTCACCACTACGGACAGCTTGTTCGTATAGACGTTCTTCACTCCAGTTCTTGCGAACTTCCCCAGCATCGATCCCGAGATCTGCCAACTCTACATTCTGTTGAGACACGTTTTTATTCCCCTTAGCTTTAAGCGCGCGCGTGAGAGTTAATTGGTGGTAAACAGGTCCACCCACCGAAGGTCGCGATACAACTGCAAGCCTTTGGCCAACGCCACCCCTTCCGCATAGGTAAACGCTGTCAAAACTGATAGTCAGCGCTGTCAAAGCGGACTTGCTCGCAAAAAAGGCGAATTATTCCGACTTCGTACGGTTTTTGGAAATATCTATGCGCTTGAAATGCTCGTTATCCGGGTGTTTTTCGTTTCAACGCCCGCAGCGGATACCGAATCGGGACAATCGCGCTCCCAGCCTCGCGAGAGACGGGAAGCGGGTCGTCAAAGATGATGGCGCGCAAAATGGAAGCGGCCCACGGTGCCCACGTGAAGCCACGAGATCCGAACCCGCCAGCGATGTAGAGCCCCGGGCGTGAATATGCACCTGGAGGCACTTTCCAAGCGCGTCTCTCCAAGCTCGGCCGGTCGGATTGCAAGGTGTCGACATCGGGCCAAGCGCCAATCAGTGGAAGTCGATCCGGCGTCGTGGCGCGTATCCCAGCGCGGGAGCGAACGTCCCCCTTATCGGCCTCGCGCCACCAAAAAGGGGCGAGCGTAGACAAGGATTCGTAATTTTCTGCGCGCGCAGCATCGCTGATACTTGGACCGCCGCCTGGATGGTCCGCAAAGGTCGCGCCCCAGAGGCGGATGTTTCCATGGGCCAGGGCATAAGGGCCGGCCGCCATCGCGCTGGCGGGTGCGCTGACCTCGGATTTGAGCCATTCAATTTGGCCGAGCCGTCCTGTCAGCCCAAGTTCGGGCAGAATATCCTGCAAATGCCAACCGCTGGCGACGATGATATGGTCAAACGTCTCGCCATTCACCGCCCGCGCGTCTGCGTCAATTGAGGCTTTGGTTGACCAATGCACATCAATATATTCGAGCAGGTTTGCCAAAAGCGTTTCAGGTTCGATGACCAGGCTGCCTTTGTGGAGCAAGCCGCCGCCACTTATCGATTCCAATTGCTCCAATCCCAAAGGCGGATCGGCGAGGACTTTCTCAAACCGTGTGCGCTCAGACTCATCGCGCGGTCGATGAACGGTCTCCGCAGACGTGACGCCCGGGCGGTCGGCATAAAAGGCCTGAGCACTCAGATAGGCATCAATGAGCAGTCGCGCCTGTATGGTGTCGGCCGCATCCAAGCGTGGCATGACCAAAGCCAATGGATTGCCACTTGTTCCATGAGCCGGACCCGGGGCGGACTCGAAGACTCGAACCATAGCGCCTCTGTCAGCGAGGGATCGGGCGAGACAGGCCCCCGCAATACCCGCGCCGATAATTGCAACAGTCGGACTATGGGGCGCCGGGTCAGATCTTGAAACACCGCCCTCGAACGTGGCTTCAAGTCTTTCCCGCTTGCGGCCATGGCCGGGTTTTTTCTCGACGCGAAAGCCCGCATCCGCCAAACCGCGCCGGACTGACCCCGCAACCGTAAACGTCCCCGCACGCGTGCCAGATTTAGACCGCGCCGCGATGAGGGGCCATATGTCCTCGTCCCACATGGCGTGATTTTTGGCCGGGCTGAAGCCGTCCAAGAACCAAGCATCTGCTTGGAATTGCGCGCGGGGTAATGTCTCCTCAATCAAGCCAATGTGAAGGGTGAGAGTCAGCCGCTCTTGCGGCCAGATAATTTGCCGGATGCCCTTTGCGCGCACGGGCCAGGCCCGGCTGAGCTGTTGAGCCAGGGGCTGTAATTCTGGCCACGGGATGAGCGCCCGATCAATGTCTTCACGGTCGAGTGGGAAACCTTCAAAGCTGACAAAATTGAGCCAACCCGATGCGACCCGTGTCTGCTGCCAAGCTTGCCATGTGGCGAGAAAGTTCAGGCCCGTGCCGAAGCCGAGCTCAGCCACGGTGTACAGCGTGCGGCCTTGCCAAGCTTCCGGCAATCCACATGCGGCGAGAAACACTGCGCGGGCTTCCGCAAGACCATCTTCCACCGAATAAAAGACATCCCCGATCCGGCGATCGACCGGCGTTCCGTCGTCTTTCCATTCCAAATCAGGGCGCGGGGGCAATCTCATCGCGCCGACCTAGCGCTAAATGCGGGAGCAGACCAGCGAAGGTGTGCTTATCCGATTTCGAGTTGTCGCTGCTCATCGACCCAAGCGGCGTCGACATTGAGCTTCTTGGTCATCTTATCTTGTCCTGTGATGACCCGCCAAAAGGGGCTCACCTCCGATACTGCCTTACCATCCGCAATATCTTCCAGCGCGGCTTCGGCGACCATGCGCACGAAAATAGAGGTCGACATGGGGCAAGTCGCGGCGCATCCTTCGCGCGCGGCCAAATCATCCCGGAGCTCAGGGATCGTTTTGGTCTCGCCATGGGGAATGTCGCGAATATAGGCATCGACCATTAGAGGAGTCGCGACCAGCATGGTCTGACCGGGCTGAATGCCCGCCCATGCTTTGTCCATAATCACTTTCTTGATCTGCTTCTCTCGGGCGAGTTTCTCGCGTGCGGTAGCTTTAGGCATTTCGGACTCCTTGCGTGAGTTCAGCCTAAATCAGGCTAACTGACAATCCCTGTCAGGAGGGCGCTATGCAGATTGGAGATAGTTGAATTTCACCTTGGCGGCATGGTCGTGCGGCCCGGTGCGACCTATCTCTCGCTGCAAACAAGGAGAGTCACATGTCTGATATCCAAATTGTCCGGGAAGATGGTCCGACCGGCGGGCGCTATGTCTCTATTGTCGACGGGCACGAAGCCGAAATGACCTATTCGCGGGCGGGCGCAACGCGCATCATCATCGATCATACCGGTGTGCCAGAGGCGCTAAAGGGTCAAGGAGTCGGGAAGAAACTGGTCGAGGCCGCGGTCAAAGATGCGCGGGCTGAAGGCTTTAAAATCATTCCGCTCTGTCCCTTCGCCAAGGCGACCCTGGACAAGACGCCTGAATGGCAAGACGCGGTGCAATAGAGCGAACTTGCGTTTCATGGCTTTTTCCCTGACTTTGGGTTGAGGGAGGAAGCTATGAAACGTCTATTTATCACCATCGCTGCTGCGGCGATTTTGAGTGCTTGCGGTGGGGCACCGCCAAATGAAAAAATTCTCAATCAGCAATGCCAAGATCTGTTCGGCGGTGACGCGCGAACCATGGGCATGATCACCAATATGGCTGAAACCGATCTAGAAGGGTTTTGCGGCTGCTATGCCAGCAAAGCCGTGGCGACTCCGTCTCTGATCGATAAGCACAAAGAGATGCTGATCAAAATGAATGAGCTCAAACAAACCGGCGGCGACGTTGAGTCTGCCGCAGAACAAATTGAAGAAATGACCCAAGACGGTCGGATTACGTCTTTTTCGGAAGACGAGTTTGAGGCGCTCGGCGACTTTTTCCAAGACTTGTCTGGTGACATGGGCTCAGCGGGGGGCAGCTGCCCAGCCTAATCAGGACTCATTCGGTTTGAATTCGAATGGCTTCAATTGTTCGACCACATCTTTGATTGGTCGCATCGGGCGACCGTCGGCATGGATCATGACCGCTGTGATCCGACCTTCGGCGATCACGTCATCGCCGCGAAAGCAGGTCTGTTGAAAATACATCCGCACGCCTTTGACGCCGAGGCTACGCGTGCGGATGGTCAACAAATCATCGACTTTCGCCGCCTTTTTATAATCGACTTCCACATTGGTGAGGGTGAAGGCAGCCGGTGTTTCGCGCGCGAGCAGATTTTGATGGCTGACCCCAGCATCGCGTAGAAAGTCCGATCGGCCTCGCTCGAAAAAGCGCAGATAATTGGCGTGATAGACCATGCCCGTGAAATCGGTGTCTTCATAATAGACCCGGATATTCAGCCAATGCTGTCCGTGCGCGTCGAATGGGGGCGGTAAGCTCGTCATGACTTGGTGCTAGCGGTCGCCGCCGGCCAGGGCTAGTGCCGGAAGTGACGCATACCGGTGAGGACCATAGCCAGTCCGGCCTCATCTGCGGCTGCGATGACTTCATCGTCGCGGATCGACCCACCCGGCTGGATGATTGCGCTCGCGCCAGCTGCAGCGGCTGCCAGCATGCCATCCGGGAAGGGAAAAAAGGCGTCTGATGCGGCGACACATCCTACTGTGCGCAAGGTGTCGAAGCCTTCTTTTTCCTTCGCATCTTCGGCTTTGCGGGCGGCGATTCGAGCCGAGTCGATCCGGCTCATCTGGCCCGCACCAATACCGACGGTTGCGCGATCTTTAGCATAGACAATTGTGTTTGATTTGACGTGTTTGGCAACGCGCCAGGCGAACAATAAATCCTCAAGCTGCGCCGCGGTCGGGGCAATCTTGGTGACGACTTTCAAATCATCTTTGCCGATCCGCCCGAAATCGCGATCTTGAACGAGCAAGCCGCCAGCAACGGTTTTGACAAACGTGCCGGACGCCGCTGGATCCGGCAATCCATCGGTCAAAAGCAGCCGCAAGTTCTTTTTCTTTTTGAACACTTCAATCGCGGCGTCATCCGCGCCAGGCGCGATGACGACTTCGGTGAATATAGACGTAATCTCTGAAGCTGTGGCTTCATCGAGCGGGCGGTTGAGCGCAACGATGCCGCCAAAAGCCGATGTCGAATCGCAGGCGAGGGCTTCGCGATAGGCTTCGATGACAGTGTCACCGAGGGCGACCCCGCATGGATTGGCGTGTTTGATGATCGCAACGGCTGGCGTCTCTTCTCCAAGTTCGCCAATCAATTCATAGGCCGCATCCGTGTCATTGATATTGTTATATGACAGGGCTTTGCCTTGCACCTGGCGCGCGGTCGAGACGCCGGGACGGTCTTCGCCGGTGACATAGAATGCAGCATTCTGGTGCGGGTTTTCGCCATAGCGGAGCTGCTCATTGAGCTTTCCACCGAAGCCAATCCAGTCAGGGGCGCTGTCATCTAATTGCTTGGCATACCAGCCTGAAATGGCGGCATCATAGGCCGCGGTACGGGCATAGGTTTTTGCCGCCAATTTCCGCGAGGTGTCACGAGAGACGCGACCCCCGGTGCCCGCCATTTCGGCTAAGACAGCGTCCAAGTCGCCACCATCGGTACAAACAGAAACGAAATCGCCATTCTTCGCCGCAGCACGCAGCATAGCCGGGCCGCCAATATCGATATTCTCGATACAGTCTTCGAACCCTGCACCAGAGGCGACGGTCGCTTCGAACGGATAGAGATTGATGTAGACCAAATCGATGGCTTCAATGCCATGCTGCTCGGCATCAGCTTTGTGGCTTTCATTATCCCGCAAGTAGAGCAGGCCGCCATGAACCGCGGGGTGCAGCGTTTTAACACGACCATCCATCATCTCCGGATAGCCGGTCAGATCAGCGACGTCTTTCACGTCGAGCCCCGCGGCTTTGAGTGCTTTTGATGTTCCGCCAGTGGACACCAATTCGATGCCAAATCCGACCAGCGCTTGAGCACGTTCGACCAAGCCCTCTTTGTCAGAAACTGAAATCAGGGCGCGGCGAATTTTGGTCGAGTGAGTCATGTTGCGTCTTTCAGGCAAAAGGATCTGAATACGCTCGCCCGCGTATCACGAGTCCTGGCCGCGTCAACGCGTCTGTTTCACCTGCTGATCATAAGTCGGTGGATTATAGGTTGGAACGAGTTGTGCGAGGATCTGTAATGCGCCTTCCGCATCGCGTTCTCCCGCTGTGCTCAGCAAACGCTCGAGGCGGCTCGAAAACCCGACGGGTTCGACCTTTCGAGATTGCGGCGTCACCTTATTGAGCCCCTCAATTCCGGTGCTGATGAGTCGCTCATCGGAATATGTAAGTTCTTCATGCAGCTTTTCGCCGGGGCGGAGACCGGTGGTTTTGATTTTGATCTCTTGATACGGCACCATGCCTTTCATCCGGATCATGGCTTCGGCCAGCGTGCGGATGCGGATCGGCTCGCCCATATCCAATACGTAAAGCGATGAATCGCCGGGTTTGCCATTATGCGCTGTGCCTTGCAGCACCAAAGAGGCCGCTTCCTCAACCGTCATAAAGTAGCGCGAAACTTGATCATCTGTCAGCGTGAGCGGGCCACCCGCGGCAATTTGGCGTTCAAAAAGCGGTACAACCGATCCAGAGGATCCAAGTACATTTCCAAATCGAACCATAGACACGGCGAGTTGAGTCCCTTTCGCCTGGTAGGCCAGAGCGAGTTCGGCCAACCGTTTCGTTGCACCCATAACATTGTCTGGATCCACCGCCTTGTCAGTCGAGATGAACACAAACCGCTCGAGGCCACATTCTATCGCCACATCGATCGCGTTCACCGCCCCGCCAACATTGGTCAGGATGGCTTCACATGGATTAAGTTCCATAAGCGGTACATGTTTGAGCGCGGCTGCATGAATAAGGATATGGGGGCGCGCCCGCTTGATCGCCTCGCGCAGTCTGATCTTGTCGCGAACGTCACCGATCTGTGCATAGGCGTCGAGATCTGGAAAGCGTTCTCGCAATGTGAGATCGATTTCATACAGATTGAATTCGGACGCATCGTACAAAGTAATATGCGATACGCCTAAAGATGCGCATTGTTCGACCAATTCCGAACCAATTGTCCCGCCAGCACCCGTGACGAACACGCGTTTGTCTTTGAGAAGGTCCCGCAATGGTTGAGCATCCAGCATCTTCTGCGGTCTTGCCAACAAGTCTGCTGGTCGAACGCGTTGTAGACGTAATCCTTCGCGATCGGACCCAAGCGCCATCACCTCCGAACCGTGCTGTGTGGCGGTTTCCAGAACGGAATTCATTGTCGCATTCGTCCGAATATTCCCGGCAACGGCGACCCAAGGTGTTGCGCCATATCGCACCGCGAGGAGATCGAGCATCTTGCCCAGCTCGCTTAGTCCCCCAAACACGGTGGCGCCGCGGATCGCACGACCCGGCTCAGCGCCGTCCGTTTCGATGATTCCTAAGATTCTAACCGGTGCACCGCCCTTGGTCGCGCGCAAATCGCGCAACACATCTGCCGCTTCATTCGCGCTTGCGACGAGGATAGCCGGTGGTGCGTCCGCCCTCGCGCTGCGAAAGATTTGGAATGGCTGCCGAGTCGATCGCGACAAGGCCACCATGCGACCTAGAAATACAAGTGTGAGCCATACAATCACGGCCAGCGGCAAGCTTGATCGCGGGAAGCCCACCAAACGGTTCCATACAAACATGATGGGCAAGAAGATCAGAGCGGTGAGACAAACCGCTTGAATGATCCGTAAGGCGTCGGGCCAACCCGAATGGCGCCAAACTTGTCGATGGACGCGCAAGACATAGAAGGAGACTAAAGCTGCAAGCGCGAAGGTTGAAGCGGCCGAGATGGCTGTCACTAGAGCAGACTCAGGGGCGCCGCTGGTGGAGAGCCAGCGGGCGTAAATCGCAATCAGCATAGACCCAAAGGCGGCCAGGGCATCGAACCCTAGGGTCAATGCCATGGCGCGTTTGGCCTCGAACTCAGGCCTCATCCGCGTTTCACTTTCAAAAACGCCCAGCGAATGCAATTTGGCGGCGATGATCCGTCGCTGTTTGGACTTGCTTTTCCACCGAGTACGATTTGCTCACTCCGCTCGATTATTCCTCTCCCTAAGTAAATCGTCTCTTCCAATTTCGCTTTTGCATGACTTGACTTGAATCGCCAGGTTACGCCTAGCTCACTTTGCAGTAATATCGCCTCTCCTGTCATGATTGCGGTCACGGTCGGATGCAAATGAAACCTTAGTGCATAAACGATTGGCACCTCGTCCTCCGTCGCACCCGCCGAGACTGGACGGGCCAGAGAGTCTTCGCCAGTTAAGCGTTCTCCATCCCCAGACATAAACAAACGACGGCGGTGGAGGAGCCCAAAATCTTTCTTGTAGCCGCCATGTTGGGCATCCAACCAGATTTCGGAGTCCTCTTCCAACCGTTTCGCGGAAATACCTTCTGGGCCTTGCGGATACAGCAAGCGCGTATCTTCATTGGTCGCAAACCGGGACGAATCGGAATCGCCCAAGATCAGTGTCGAGTGAGCGCCCGTGCGCCGCACGGCTGCGCGGAACGCAATGTCGATTTCAGGGCTACAGGCGCAGGATGTCACCAATCGTGCCGGGCCGTCATGAAGCTCAAATCCAAGCGCCCCGGCATGGGCTTTGTCGCCAAAAGGAGGCTCCGGCGCAGCGCCTGCATCAAGAACAAGAACAGTTGTGCCTTTTTCAAGCTTATGGAATCCCGACTTCGGCGCCACAGAAAACCGGCGCGGTGGAGTCTCCATATGTGCGAGCACCGCATCTACCGCTTCCGGCCAACGCTCATCGCCATCGTGGAAGGGCATCAAAGCTTCGTCGCCAGCTTTAAAGAATGAGACCATGCCGCCGATACGTGCGATCCAGCGCGACAAAAACTCTGGGATCTCGCGATCGCTTCGAGTCAGTAGGTCATGAATGGTGATCAAATCGGCCAAACAGCTCAGCGCGCGTGCCGGTGAGCGGCTGACATGTCCACCATCAGGAAAGAACTGTGCTGTGCACTCGCTTTCGAGACGCATCTCGGCATCTTCCAAGCCTTTGCCACGCCCCAAACAAAGGGCATCTGCAACGGCTAGAGTACACCCTCGCCACCTGGATTTTGGTTCAAGTTCGCTATCCACCAAGGCCAGAACATGGCGGGCTTGGCGCCCCAGCGCTTCAAGCCGATTTAGACGTGCTTCGTCATCCCCGCTTTCGAACAAAGCGGCCCCACAGCGCATCCAGTTCCAAACGCGATCGGCAGCACAACCCGTGCGCCAGGTGAAGCCGTCAAAACGACCAAAGTTTTCGATCCAGTCATCAACCAGATATCGGGCGCGGTCAGCGCCAGCTTCGCCTTGGGTGAACAAATCGGCAAGCCAATCAAATCGATGCAACCGATTGGCATAGTGACGAGAGGGCATGGCGCTATTCCAAGGCGCTGCGCCGTCTTCAACTTCCAATCGGTCCATGCCGATTCGCCAGACCCCCCGCATCAGCATTTCGCCGCGCAACTCGTCTGGGGGAATGATCTGACGCATATGCAGGCCAAATCCATCTGGTGCAGCACCTGCAATACGCATGCGATGCACGGCGGAGACTTTTGCGTCTTCTCCTGGTCGACCGGCAAACCGGTCCCAGACCGCCGCGTCTTCGGTATCGCTACGCTTTGCTTTCAAAGGATCGGAAGACTTAGCCTCGCGCATGAATCACTCCGACCCTCAAATAGTCGCTCCGGCGCGCAGCGCGGATATGTTTTGAGCATAGTGATCCGGACCACCTCTAAAGACGGCCGATCCGGCGACTATCGCGGTGACGCCGGCTGAAATCGCTTTCGGTGCCGTTTCAGGGTTCAGGCCGCCATCGACTTCAAGGATGATGTCGCGTCCTGTGGCGTCGATTTTTTGCCGCAGCTGTTCGATCTTGCGAAGTTGGCTGTCGATAAAGCTCTGTCCCCCGAAACCGGGATTGACGGACATGACAAGAATGAGATCGACATCATCAATGACAGGATCAACCGCCTCGGCGGGAGTCCCTGGATTGAGCGCGACGCCCGGCTTCATTCCTGCTGCGCGGATCGCCTGTAGCGTCCGGTGGAGGTGCGGTCCGGCTTCCGGGTGGACGGTTAGAATATCCGCGCCAGCTTTGGCGAAGTCCTCGATATATGGGTCCACAGGAGAGATCATGAGATGAACGTCGAACGGCTTATCGGAATGCCGTCGCAGCTTTTCGATCACCGGTGGGCCAAAAGTTAAGTTTGGGACGAAATGGCCATCCATAACATCGACGTGAATCATATCCGCGCCAGCGTCATCTATGCGTCTAATTTCGACACCCAATTCGGCAAAATCCGCCGAGAGAATCGACGGCGAGATTAACAACTCACTCATGCAGCAGGCCTAAAACGTAACCGCCGCTAGCACAAGGCTAGCGGCGGACTTGAAATACGAATTTCAGCAGCGTGTCGTTTAGTAGCCAGCGGCGTACTGTACAGGCACCACATATGCGCCATCTTCACGGAATTCTACGTTCACGCGTTGGCCGGGCTGAATATTGGTATCGGCGGGTTGCACGAAGGCTTTGACATTGCCGTCATTGAACTCGACGGTCACTGCGATGCCTTGCTGTGTTCCAGCGGCGGTACCGATCATATTGCCTGCGATGCCGCCCAAGACTGCGCCACCGATTGCGCCGGCTGTATTGGCTTTATCGCCGCCACCGATTTCCGAACCAGCAATACCGCCGAGCACTGCGCCGGTCGCTGTTCCGATGATGGACCGATCTGGCTTGATGGTGACCGCGCGAACATTGGTCACGACGCCAGGTCTTACGGTCATGGCATAACCGACAGAACTTGAGCTGACTGTGTTGGCGCTCGGCGTGCTTTGACAACCCGCAACAGCCAGGGTCATGGCGACAGCTGCGCCGGCGAAAAGCTTGGTTGGTGCCGCAATGGCAGAAACAGTTAGGGACATGAGGTGTGCTCCTTCCGCACGATAATAAGTCTGACCGCATCTTGCCGCGGCTCAGGTGAACTCCCTATGAACCTGAAAAGGCATGATTGGGGCAAAATAGCCTGATTCCATGACAAATTCGTCAGAAATCGCGTGTCAGTTGAGCGATGTAGAAGGCATCATGTCCAAATTGACCATTTGGTAGGGTTAACACATCGCCAACGGGCGTGATGCTGCTTTCAAAGCCTGGTATTTGCGAAGCCGTCACGGGGGCGCGTTGAACACCCCCATTTGCAATCGCTTTTTCGACGATTTCGACGCCTTCATGCGACAAGGGTGAGCAGACGCAATAGATCAATGTTCCACCCGGTTTGAGCATGTTCAGGCTGGACTCTAGTAAGCGCGTTTGGATGTCGGGGAAACGGGCAACATCCTCTGGCGACTTGATCCACGCGCCTTCCGGATGCCGGCTTAATGTGCCGAGGGCAGAGCAGGGCGCGTCGAGAAGGATTTTGTCGACCGGCGCGGACGGTGCCCAACTTGTTGCATCGGCTTGAACCACTTCGACTTTGCCTTTGAACCCAGTGCGCCAAAGGTTTTGCTTGAGCCGCTTCAAGCGTGGCTTTGAGCGATCGATTGCAGTGACCGTCGCGCCGGTGGCGGCGAGTTGCATCGTTTTACCGCCTGGCGCGGCACAAATGTCTAAGACCAGGTCGCCAGTATCTGGTGCCAGAAGGCGCGCGGGGAGCGTTGCTGCGATATCTTGCACCCACCAATCACCCGTCTCAAAACCTGGGAGTTGTTCAATCGCAGGCGCGGCGACTTTGACTGAATGCGCCCCGATCACCTCTCCATCGACCGCTTTGGCCAGCGCCGCGGCATTGCCATCTTTTGGAGTCAGATAGATGTCTGGTTGTTGCGTTTGTGCCTGCGCCAGCGCGGAAACCGCGTCCTTCCCAAGACTCGTGGTGGCAATGGTGCGCAGCCAATTCGGCCAAACCGCTGTCACTGGGGGGTTATCGAAGGCCGACCGATCCGCCACGACTTTGCGCAAAACAGCGTTGAGAAAACCAGTGGCACGTTGGGCCCGCGGCCACAGTTTGGCAGCGGCAACCGTTTCGCCAACAACAGCATGATCGGCCGTTTCCAAAATCCAGGCTTGTGCTGCGCCAATCCGCAACAGCGCCCGAGACGGCGGAGGGGCGGTGTCGAGCGGACGATCTAGAAACGGCGCTAAGCCAAGATCAATCCGACCTAGGTATCTTAGCGCGGCGCTTGCCATGGCGCGGGCAAAGCCGCGATCTGGCCCACTCAATTTCTCAAATGAGTCGGTTGATACAAGTGCTTCGTCTAAAGTTCGGCGCTCTTCGAGCACCGTCATGATCAGCTGTGCAGCGGCAAGGCGCGCAAATGCACCGCTCACCCCCAGGGTCCTGCTGCACGGCGCGGTTGGACACTGGTCGGTTCGACCCCCATTTCGGCGGCAAGACTTTGCAGCGACTCAATCCGGTTTTGCGTGGCGGGATGGGTTGAAAACAAGCTGTCACCGCGACGCCCCGCCAAGGGGTTCATAATATACATATGAGCCATGGCTGGGTTCTCTTCTGCGCGGCGATTGACGGTCGCGCGTGCGCCGCGGTCAATCTTTGCCAATGCAGAGGCCAACCAGAGCGGGTTGCCGCAAATCTCCGCGCCGCGCCGATCCGCTTCATATTCGCGCGATCGACTGATGGCCATTTGTACTAAGCCCGCAGCCATGGGTGCGAAGATCATAATCGCAATACCTGTGATCATGCCGCCGCGCTCTCGACTGGTGAAGAAGAGGGCGAAATTTGCCAGCATCCCAATTGCGCCTGCTATGGTGGCGGTCACGGTCATGGTCAGCGTATCGCGATTTTGCACATGGGCGAGTTCATGCGCCATGACACCGGCGGTCTCTTCGCGCGACAGTAAATTCAGCAAGCCCGTTGTTGCTGCAACGGCAGCATTCTGCGGATCGCGTCCCGTGGCGAATGCGTTGGGTTGTTCAGTTTCTATGATATAAATTTTTGGCTCAGGCATGCCAGCCGATTGTGCGAGCGACTTGGTGTCATTGACGAAGGTGCGAATGATCGGGCTGCGGTCTTGATCATTCACTTCGCGTGCGCCTTGCATGCGCAGTACGATTTTGTCGGCATTCCAATAAGAGAACAGGTTTAACCCGCCAGCAATCACAAACGCGATGCCCATCCCCATGACGCCACCAACCAGGTACCCAACTGCCATAAAAAGTGCAGTTAAAGCGGCCAGTAGTATAAATGTCTTGGCGGTCCCCATAGAGGCAACTCCTTGCACGTTAGGGTTTAAAGCTTAGCTTCTGTCGTGGAAGATATATGGATTGGTTAACAGACGTGGGAGTCTCATTATGACAAATAAAAAAATTGTCACAGACAAAGCCCTGACTCCCGCGGCGGAGCGCGCTTTGGCGGAAGCCGCCGAACGGCGCGCCGCGCAAGAGGCCAAGGAACAGGAATTAGATTCTCAACGCGCCACGGAGAAAGGCGGCCCCAAGGAAGAACGGGTCCGCTTCGGTGATTGGGAAAAAGCCGGCCGCGCGGTCGATTTTTAAACAGCCTGCCTGCTGAATATCCGCCGGTCTGGCCTTCATCAAAAACTGTGGAAAAATTTGGGTGTTGACTCGCGCCTTAATATGTCATTAGGTAATTACATGATTACTAATGATGATATGGATTTGGTCTTTCACGCGCTGGCGCATCAAACGCGCCGGCGTATTCTCGACCTCGTGCGTGATCATCCCGGCCAAGGGGTGGGCGAGCTTGCTAAAGCGTTTGATGTCAGCCGCATCGCGATCATGAATCATTTGAAAGTGCTCGAAGAGGCGGGGCTTCTGATCAGCCAAAAAGATGGACGCACGCGGCGACTATATCTCAACGCGATGCCCATCCAAGCGATCCACGAACGCTGGATCGATGCATTCAGTGAGGTTTGGGCGGACCGCTTAAGCTTTATCAAACAAGCGGCAGAGCATGTCGCCAAATCAAATACCAAAATGAAGGATGGGGATCATGACTGAGACGCCAATCTATGCAGAAAAATCGATCCATCGAACGTTTATCGAAGCGCCGATTGAGACGGTATGGTCGATATTGGTCGCCACCGATAAGCCATTGCCGTTCTTCTTTGGCAGTATTTGCGACACCAAGGATGGCCTAAAGACGGGCGCACGTATGCGGATGGTGCATCCAAACCGCAAGATCGCGATGGTGGTCGGTGAGGTGTTGGCGTTTGAGCCGCCGCACCGCTACAGCCACACATTCCAGATGACCAATCTCAAGGATGCGCCGTGCAAGGTGACTTACGAATTGCGCGAGAAGAATGGCGGCACAGAGTTTGACCTCATTATTGAAGACGCCGTGGACGGCAGCGACTTGCACAAGCAAATGGTTGGCGGTCAGGATTATATTGCTAAGAATCTCAAGAAACTCGCAGAGACGGGTCGCCCTGCCTTTAGCGGCACGATGGTGGGGCTGATGTCGCCCCTGGTCGCGCTCCTGGCGAATAAAGAACAGCGTATCGAGCATTGGCCGCTGGAAGATGATGAAGCGGCTCTAAAATTGGTGAAGGAAGGATAGAATGGCAAAGTCTCCAGAGGTACTGGCTCAAACGATGATCGACAATCTGCCGGAGAAAACCGGCAAGTCGCTCTCTGAATGGCAGGCCGTGGTCAGCGCCAGTGGGCTCGCCAAGCATGGCGAGATCATGAAGCTGCTCAAAGGCGAGCACGGGGTCACGCACGGGTTCGCCAACCTCATCGCTCAAAAGAGTCTGGGCAATTTGGATACCAGTGATGATGATCTGGTGCGCAATCAATATAAAGGCAAAGAGAGCCTAAAACCGATTCATGATGCGGTGGTCGAATTTGTGAAAACACTTGGCGACGGTCTCGAGATCTCGCCCAAGAAGACCAGTGTGAGTTTGCGGCGGAAGAAGCAATTCGCTTTGATCCAACCGAGCACGAAAACCAGAATCGATCTTGGCATCAATTTAAAAGGTTTCGCGGCTGAGGGGCGCTTGGAAGCGATGAGCGGCATGTGCACGCATAAAGTTAGGCTCTCCAGCGTTGAAGACTTCGATGCTGATGTGAAGGCCTGGCTGACGGATGCGTTTGCGCGGGCGGGCTAATTGGCCGACGACTGACGGCGTTGGCTTGGGCCGCGTTCGCCACGTTGGCGTTGCGCCGCATCGCTTTCAGGGCCGCCGCGCTGAGGACGTTCGAGGCGAGGTGCTTTTAGATCGGCAACCAGGATATCTCCGGTCGTCTCGTCCGCGTAATCGGTTCCAAGATTCACGATGACGGTTGTGAACTCATCAAGATCGACGCGTCGATCCAGATTGGGATCAAACCGAAATGGATTGGCTAGACTGTCATCACGCGTTGGCAGACTGGAGGCCCAGTCTTGCTGTTCGAGCGCCGTCAGAAAGCCATCTTCGTTTCGGTCTGCGATGCGAAACGCAAGGGGAATGCCGGCATCAATTTCAAACTGACTGATCCGGCCGTCTTCATTGCTGTCAAAAGTCAGAAATAGCCCGGCGCCTGGCTTAAGCCGGTCAGCCTTGGCCCGTTCGCGCAGCTGCGGCGAACGGACTTCGCCTTGACCAGGCAGTCTCAATATCTCGTCTTCATCGACTTGCGCATGCACCGATAGGCTCGTGCCCAAGGCAATAAGACCAAGGATGGACAAAGATCTAATCATGACGGCTCCACGCAAAAGCTTTATGTCTATATAGCGGACTGTAACATGAATGCCACATGACGAAAGCGTCAGTTTGTAGGCGCATGGATGCGTAAACCTGATCTTTCCGCAGATTTAGCGCGAACGTACTGCCCATTTTTTGCCGGTGGCGAAGGGTGTATGCGTTTGAGCAATTGAGTGCAGACGCGAAGATTGAACTTTCGCAACAATCTCGATCGCGTGTTGCCAGGCTCACAATAAAATGCTGACACTCGCGTCATAAAGAATGATCGGGGAGGAAATCATGCTGAGACATGTTCTTGTGGCAGGCGCAGCCATTGCGGGTCTGGTCGCCTGTGGACCAGGAGAGCAAAACGTGGATGCGGGTGATCCCTTGGCAGCTGATGCAACACCACAGACAATGGACGCTGCGACCCTCCAGGCCTTGCTCATTAGCGTTGAAGAAGGCGGCGTGGTGGAATTGCCTGAAGGCACGATTGAACTGGTGGACGGCTTATCGCTGGACGTGAATAGCGTAACGCTTCGCGGTGCGGGCCAAGACAAGACCATCCTCGATTTTTCAGGTCAGTCCGGCGCCGGTGAAGGGCTGCTCATCACGTCTGATGATGTGATTGTCGAAGGCTTCACCATGCGCGACACGAAAGGCGACGGGATTAAATCCAAAGGCGCCGACCGGATCACCTATCGTGATCTCACTGTAGAGTGGTCCGGTGGACCAGATGAAAGCAATGGCGCTTATGGAGTCTATCCCGTCGAAAGCTCTGACGTCCTGGTTGAGCGCGTGACTGTGCGCGGGGCATCAGATGCCGGCATTTATGTCGGCCAGTCAGATAATATTATCGTGCGCGATAGCCTGGCGGAATTTAATGTCGCTGGCATTGAAATCGAAAATTCCACCCGCGCCGATGTCTACAATAATACGGTGACTAATAATACGGGCGGCGTGCTTGTCTTTGATCTGCCAGACTTGCCTAAGATTGGCGGTCATTCGACCCGCGTGTTTGGTAATCAGATCTTTGATAATAATACGCGTAACTTCGCACCACCTGGAAACATTGTTGCCAGCGTGCCGTCTGGAACGGGCATCATCGTGCAAGCAAATGAGCGCGTTGAGATTTTCGACAATACACTGACGGACAATCGCACAGCGCATATCTTACTGGTCGCCTACGCGCCGGAATTCACAGACGAACGTTACAACCCATTGCCGCGCGATATCTACATCACGCAAAACGTCTACGAGAATGGCGGCTATGAGCCACAAGGTGATTTGAAAATGCTCGCCATGTTGATGGGCGGCGACTTACCCGACATCGTTTCAGATGGCGTCAATGCGTGGCCGGGTCATGAGCCGGTCGATCTCGGACTCGTGATCGATGAGCCAGAGACAGTCAGCTATGTCAGTCTTGGTCTTGGCGCTTATCCGCTGGATCCAAAAAACCTCTCACCCACGGATCAACGCCCTGTGTCTGCACTTGGCGAACGCTTGCCAACTGTGGAATTATCGCACGACAAATGAAGCATGTACTGCTTTTAATTTTAAGTGTTGCACTTGTGTCATGCGCCAAGGCGGTGCGTCCTGACATGAGTGCGATTTTAAATGACACGCCAGCTGCTAATTTGTCAGAGTATGGCTTGTTTGAAGATGCTGGTGCACGGCAACCCTCTCAAGGCGTTGTCAAATATGATCTGATCAATCCACTCTTCTCAGATCACGCTGATAAACATCGCTTCCTATTTGTGCCTGACGGTCATAGTGCAGTCTATCGCGAAGACGATGTGCTGGACTTTCCGGTTGGAACAGTGCTGGTCAAAACCTTCGCCTATGATGAGCGCTATCTCGAAA
Source organism: Henriciella sp. (assembly GCA_013213825.1). GTDB lineage: Bacteria > Pseudomonadota > Alphaproteobacteria > Caulobacterales > Hyphomonadaceae > Henriciella. Next base: position 7,485 of record JABSQA010000042.1, on the reverse strand, counting down.
CGCGATTACTCATTCACAAGCGTGATGGCTGGGAAGCCTTGCCTTATATTTGGAACGAGACGCAGACCGAAGCGCATTATGCGCCGATTGGGAAACGCATAGAGATTGCGGCGGGTGTGGCAGGCTCTGACGTGCCTGCGTTTACCTATGCCGTACCGAACAAAAACCAGTGCAAGACCTGTCACCAAAATGGCGATGAAGTGCACCCGATTGGGCCCAAGGTGCGCAATCTAAATCACCAAGGACCGCATGGTGTAAATCAGATAAGTGACTGGGCCGAGCGTGGCTTGCTCACGCAGCTGCCAGAGCAAGTGCCAGTGATGGCACGCGCATTTGATCCAAGCGAAACAATCGATGCGCAAGCGCGCGCTTATCTCGATATCAATTGCGCGCACTGTCACAAGGCGGCCGGCTCTGCCTCTAATTCTGGCTTGTGGCTTGATTGGGAAATCAGCGATCCCGTGAAGTGGGGCGTTGGCAAACACCCTACGGCGGCGGGGCGTGGCTCTGGTGACGCATTGGTTGTGATAGAGCCAGGCAAACCATTGGCATCTATAATGTCATTTCGTGTGGGCTCGAATGAGCCTGGCATTGCGATGCCAGAGCTTGGACGCGCACTGGTGCACGCGGAAGGCGCTGCATTGATCGATGCCTGGATTGCGCAGATGGACGCTGTGCCATAGTCTGCCCTTGACCCCAAGGACGAGTCCCGCTGGATGTGTCGCTTCGTAAAGTTGAGTAGCGTAGTTGAACTCTATGGCCGCACATCAAACGCGGTCTGATCCCACGGAGGTGTATGATGGGAAAACGTGACGATCTGATCGCGAAGTATGCAGAAGATCTGAAAGAAAAGTGCGGCATGAAGCCGGACATGAAGTTGCTGACCGCGGTGACCATCGCGTGCGGACCTTCAATCTACAGCAAAGACGCATCGACAGTTGCGGCCAGTCAGAAGAAAGAGCTTGAGACCGTCAAGAAAAGTTTCTTGATCAAAAAGCTTGGACTTAAAGACACGCCGAAATTGGACGAAGGCATTGCTGCTGTGATGGAAACATACGGCAAGAGCGTGCGTAAGAAGCATCGCGCTGTCGTTTACTACCTCTTGGTCAAGCACTTCCGTAAAGGCTCTGTCTTTAAATAGACGGCTGGTTGCTTGCATCTTAAGAATTCAAAGGCCGGAGCAATCGCTTCGGCCTTTTTCTTTTCTCTTGCGTGTGGGGAACACGAACTGGGCTCTACTGGAACGCGAAAATTCTCAATTGATTAATAAGATACGGCATGCCGTTAACCCGGACTTAACGCTGAGCTAGCATTCGGTTAACGTTTGGAGGACGTGGCTCGCAAGTGATTCGCGAGCCGACACGGAGTATCGTATGCAAATCACGGCTGACCAGGTCCCATTGTTCATCGCCGTTGGAGCCTTGGCTCTAGGCATTGCTTTCATTCTCTGGGCTTTGCGCACATCGGACGGCGCTCGAGGCGCAGCAAAGCGATATAAAGACAAGGCCAATGATGCAGAGTCGTCCGTTGCTGAATTGAAGTCAGTCCTCGGCGCGCACCCAGGCGTGATCCTTGTTTGGCAAGGTGAAGACATTGATGTTGAGGCCGAAGATATAACGCCGCCGGATATTCATGGCTCCCCGGTTGCGTTAGCGAGTTTGCTGCGGTTCACCGATGACGCCGTTGCGCTGGACCCCGCCGTGCGCATCATTGAAGGGCTTGCTGACTTAGAAGCGCGCGATGCGAGCGGTATAGATACAACGCTGCGCATTCGCTTGCGCGAACTGGCGGAGGAGGGCCAACCCTTCTCTCTGACCATTATTGGCCAGAATGGTCGCTTCTTGGAAGCCGACGGCCGCACGGCCGGCGCGCGCGTCGTGGTCTGGATTACGGACTCAACTATTAAAGGTCTTGAAGAAAGCTCTGCACGTGGACGTTTAGAAGAAGCGCGTCAGGTGATTGCGCGCGACCCAACCGCTTTCCTTGATATGCTCGGCAAAGCCCCATTCCCGGCTTGGCGGATCTCAGGCGTTGGGCGCCTGCAATGGGCAAACCCGGCCTATGTAGATGCAGTCGATGGTGATAATCTTGATCGCGTGCTTGAACGCCAAGTCATGCTCGACGAGAAGGCGGTGGAGCAAGTGCGCAAGACGCTCACCGAAGGCAAAGAACTTGATGAGACCCGCCACATTGCCATTCAAGGCGATCGTCGGGCGATGCGGGTTTTGTCATTCCCGCTCTCAGGCGGCGTCGGCGCGATGGCGTTTGATGTCACAGAACAAGAGCGTGCCCGTGACGAATTGGACAAGCACGTGCGCGCGCATGACGAAACACTGAATCATGTCGCGGACGCGGTCGCTATTTTTAGCGGCGAGCGCAAGCTGACCTTCCATAACCGCGCCTTCGCTAAAATGTGGGACATGGATGAAGGCTTCTTGTTGGACATGCCAAGCCATGGCCAATTGCTCGACCGTTTGCGCGAACGTCGCAAGCTGCCCGCACAAGCCGAGTATGCAAAGTGGCGCGCAGAGGAATTGTCTTACTATCTCGACATTAGCGGGATCGAAGAAGACGAATGGCATTTGCCAGACAATCGAACTTTGAAAGTGACGCGCCAACGCCACCCAATGGGCGGGCTGCTCATTCTGTTCAAAGACATTACCAGTGAGCTGGACCTGCGCACCAAATATAATGCGATGATCAAAACCCAAGGCAAAACCTTGGACAGCTTGCATGAGGCCGTCGTCGTGTTCGGGTCTGATGGGCGACTGAAATTATGGAACAGCGCCTTTGCCGAATTATGGGGCGTGGAAGAAGACCTGCTTAAAGATGAGCCGGACTATGATGACATTGCAGATTTCTGCGTGCCGCTTTTCCATGACCGTGAAACCTGGTCTGCGATCAAGGGACACATAACCGACCCTGGCGCACGTCAGGAAACCACGGGCGAAATGAAACGTTCCGATAGCTCTATCCTGACTTATGTCACCAAGCCGCTGCCGGATGGAAATACGCTAATCGGGTTTGCCGATGTCTCAGCGCAGCGTTCGGTTGAAACCGCGCTGCGCGATCGCGCTGAAGCGTTCCAAACGGCTGATCGGCTGAAGACAGAGTTCGTCAAGAATGTCTCTTACCAATTGCGCTCGCCGCTGCAGACCATTCTTGGCTATGGCGAGTTTCTTCAAATGGAGCGGATTGGCGATCTCAATGAAGCGCAGCGCGACAAGGTTGATGCGATCTGCGAAGCCTCGAACCACTTGAACGATCTGATCGGCAACATTCTCGACCTAGCGATGATCGAAGCCGGGCGCATGGATCTTGATATCAGCGAAGTCGATTTGAAAACGCTGATCAGCGAAGCGGTGTCGATTGGCGTTACCAATGCTGTTGATACAGAAGTCGAAGTCGTCGCCAATATCGAGCCTAGCCTTGGCATGATCCAAGCTGACGAAAAGCGTATTCGCCAGATCTTGTTCAATCTCGTCTCCAACGCCATGCGATTTACCGACCCAGGGGGACAGGTCACCATTTCGGCTGAGCGCATGGGCGATACGGCCAAGCTGACTGTGAAAGACAATGGCCGCGGCATTCCCCCTGAAGATCAAGCGGCCAGTTTTGATAGTTTCACATCAAGTGATCGGCGCGGCGCTGGTCTAGGTCTGTCCCTGGTGAAGCATTTCGTTCAACTGCATGGCGGCAATGTCGGGATCAAGTCTCAACCCGGCGGCGGCACTGAAGTGGTTTGCTGGATCCCGGTTGAGGCCAGTCCGGCCGGTGGGTCTGGCGCGCCGCAAAAGCTCGCAGCTTAAACATTATCAATTCAACTCGCAGGCGCATTCGCTTGTCAGTCCTCACCCAAGCGGGCACCCTGAATGATCAGGTGCATGAGCCTGAGTTCACAAAGGGAGGCCAGCATGGCCGTTGCACGCGTAACCGAGATTATATCGGGGTCAAAGAAAAGCTTTCAGGACGCGGTTGAGAAGGGCATCGCCCGCGCCAATAAAACGCTAAAGAATGTCGAAGGCGCTTGGGTCAAGGATCAGTCCATCGTGCTCGATAAAGGCGAGATCAAAGAATATCGCGTGGTGATGAAAGTCACCTTCATTTTGAAATAGCGGTTCTCGGAATCAAACAACCCCGCCTCACGAAGAGGCGGGGTTCACCAGGGCAGACGCAGGTCTGCCTCAGTCCCCGTTTGACTGGTAAGTGGCGGAGTTGCCCACCGCTGTGGCGCTGCCAAAGACTGTGCCGGTTGATCCGACAGAGGCTTGGCCACGGGCCACGATGGAGCCCGCATTAAATTGTTGTGTTTGACCGTTCAGCGCAGCATCGCCGCAAATGTTGCAGAGCGTTGCGGTTGCAGCATTGCCGATGGCGGTTGAGGTGACGATCCCGGCACCGCCATCCGACGTGCCGCCATTGAAGCTCGCCGTGCTCGTCACCGATCCATAATTATTCTGGTTGGCGTAGAGGCCTGTATCGGAGCCGATATTGGAGATGGTCGCTTGGTTACCAACGCCATAGGCGCTGGATGTGGCATGGCCCGACCAATTGTCGAGGGTGACATAAGACTGACTGTCTATGTCGGAGTCATTGCCTTGGAAAACTTCTGACCTTTCGCGTCCTAAGACGGCATAGCCCCATTCATTGTGTACCGTGGCGGAGTTGCCGAATGCTGTGGTCGCGTTCAGAACATTATGACCATAGCCCATATAGACATCGCCGGAGGCCGAAATGGTTTCGTCCGCGGCTGTGGTTTGCACCGCGCCATTGTAATTCGTGCTCGTAGAACCGGTCGAAGAAACGGCATTGCCGCCTGCGGTTGTAGCGAAGCTCGCAGAAGAGCCATCGCAGCACATATCGACATCGGTCGTGGCGGACACAGAGCCATTACTCTCTTGGGTTTGAAACGCGGAATTCGTGCCCCACTCATTGGTTGGAACAGAGACATTGGCGATCGCCGTTGTCGCAGATGCGATCGTATTGGCGCCGTCCATATCGATGCGCGTCTCAGCTGCAACGTCGCCATTGGCCACTTGATCGGCTCGGTAATTTGTATTGCCGGCCCAGGTTCCGCCAGTCGTTGAATTGCCATAGGCCGTCGTCGACGCCACGGCCAAACCAGCACTGCCGCCTGTTAACTCATTGGTCGCGGTAACATTGCCTTCAAGAGTCTGGTTGGTTGCGAAAGTGACATCGCCTTGGGTGACTAAGCCTGCAGCAGCATTGCCAACCGCAGAGGAGGCCGAGGTGGCTTCCCAAGCATCGACATCAATTTCGACTTGCATATCAGACCAGACATCGCCGAGCTGAACTTGTTCAATGGTCGCGTCCGAGCTTTGAGCCTGGGTGGTTGCATTGGCTGCCGCAAGGGCGAGGGCCAACGCAACCAGGCTCATCCGCTTAGGTGACCGTTTTAAGAGGGCTGCGAGCATCATTGTTCTGACGTTCTCCCGCGAAGCTCGTATCCGCTGTCGCGATCTTCGTGCCATTTATTGACCGACTGACGAGAGCCGCCATTATAGGCTTCGACCGGGGCGCGGAACGGGCTGTAATCACCGGTCGTGCTATTGGTCGAGATGATGCCTTCCGTCATCGCGCAGACATCTGCGCTCGGTGCACCATACAGATTCGCCATCATTTCCAATGAAGCGCGTTCAATGACCGAACGAACGGCCAATTGAATCGGCTCCTGCGCACGTCCCCCGACGCCCACGTCAAACACATTGCCATTGGCGAAATCGAAAATGCCAAAAGATAGCTCTCGGCCAATGATCTGCTTCTGGTACGAGATCACGTCGAACACTTCCAGCGTATCGGTTTTCACCAGACGCAAATCGAGGCCGACATTGATCACGAATAATTTCGCGCCGATCGTGCCTTTCGGATCCACCGCGTCCGTGTCGCCGACAAAGGCTTCTCCACCGACTGAGCGAATGTTGTAGTTCAGCTCAGTGATACCACCGACCAAGTAGAAGTCAGAGCCAGGGATAGAGCCAGCGTGGATCTTATCGAACTGGCCTGGTGCCTCGCCGATCAGCTTATTGTTCTTATATTTTAGGTCGAGTTCAGCGACAGACGTATCAAAGCGCTCGACCAAGACTGCGCCCGCCTTCGCCAAAGCAGACATGGCCATAAGCGATCCGCCTTGTGTGACCCGGCGCCCGCCTTCAATGTCGGCTTTACCGGTATAATCGAGAATCCGGCCAACCGCGATGCGTGGGGCACGAACGCCAGAATGGCGTGCAAAATGTCCCATGCAAACCAGCCCCTCAGAATAAGGTGTTGGGTTCGGCGTGACAGGTGACCCGCCAATTGGCTGGGTATAATTGCCGCCTGGGCCGGCCACAGGAGAAATACATCCGGTCGCCATAAGCGCGGAAGCCAATGCGGCCGCAGGCGCTTTGGCGCGGGCCAAAGGGAGTAGGTTCATTAGGTTGATCATTAGAAGTCGAGCTCCCCGTTCAGAACGACGGTCTGGTCGCCATTATTGATCTGTGTGGAATCAATAATGATTGTATTGTTTGAGCCATTGGTGATGACGTTGAGCTGGTTGCCGACGGCGGTGCCTGTGCCAATCATGCCCGCGGCGCCTTCCGTCTGCCCCCACTCGGTGAACAGGCCGGTTCCCAATCCTGTGCCCCCTTCGATCAAGCCATTGATAATGACCCGATTGCCGAGGCGGTCGCGGCTATTGGCAGAGAACGGACGTGATTCATCACCGAACCCAAATCCATAGGGGCGCTCAAACTCAGAAACAGAAGAGGCTTCTTGTGCGCTGGCAGGTAAGGCCGCCGATAGGAGGGCCCCCGCCGCGACAGCGGCCATGCCTCCAATGCAAAAGGTTCGCGTATATTTTGGCGCTTTCATCGAGCCATCACTCCAGCAAAGTTGCGTTTGCCTGGAAGTCTGCAACGGCCATGCCAAGATAGGCGTATTCTGCAGTAGTTTTCGCGCAAAAGGGGAAGTCGGTCTGAGCCAATTTCCCGTTTTGAGTGCGAATCGCCGCGTTTCTGTGCCGGTTTGAAACAAATCGCTAAGCATTTCCAAAACACGCCAGAGGTGTGCTATGCTCTTTATATATATACGCGCAGGGAGGTAACGCATGCTGATCGACACGATTCTCAAAGACAAAGGCAATACAGTAGAGACGATCCCGGACACCGCGACTCTGGCGGAGGCGGCCAATGTCTTAGATCAAAAGAGAATCGGGGCGATCGTTGCTGTCGACGGTAAGGGCGACTTATGCGGTGTGCTGTCAGAACGAGATATTGTTCGCAGATTCGCGCGCAATCGCGAGAAGACGGTCGAGATGACAGTATCTCAGGCCATGACTCGCGGGGTGATTACGGCTTCGCCGAGCGAGGATGTGGATACGTGCTTGGGCCGGATGACAGACAGACGGATTCGCCACTTGCCCGTCCTGGACGATGGAACGCTGATTGGCATCATCTCAATTGGGGATTTGGTGAAGTATAAAATCGA
>JABSQA010000041.1 GCA_013213825.1 Henriciella sp. | reverse complement strand
CAAGCCGCATGCTTGATACGTAATCACTCGCACTGGACTCGGTTGGGCAATAACAGGAATGTCCACTTTGACGCCGGGAGCAGACGTCCGCATTGGGTCAGAGCCGGACAGGGCCGATTTCTAGCGGCCTCGATCTCCTCTATAGGAAATCGAGGCCACCGAATGCTATCGACGCTGGAGTTCGTCCATCTTGCTTTGGAACTGTTTTTGTTCCCATTCTCCGCCGAGAACACTGAACATTCCAAAGATAACCAATGCGTGCAGAGCGATGGCTGCGCCCCAACAAAGAGCAACGATAAAGAACCAGTCAAACTCTGGGCTCAATCGCTGGTTCAGTATGTAAAGCACCGGCAAGATGACAATCGCTGAGATCCAATTCATGTGGAACGCTTTGACGTTCTGAACATAAGCGATCGCTTGCTTTTCGGCCTCTGCCTGCAAAGCGTCATTTTCAGTAGATTTTGGTGTTGTGGGTGTCATGGTTTGCTCCTTGACCAATTCGCTAACTGTGGTTTCGAACACAGCGGCGAGGCATTTGAGCGTCTCTAGACTTGCGCGTTTTCCATTTTCTAAGCGTTGGATCGTGCGGGCGCTCACGCCAGCATGCATCGCAAGCTCTTCCTGTGACCAACCGCGTTCTGTCCGTCGATGTTGAATGCTCATATCTGTCCTCGGGATCGCTGATGCGCATTGGATGGGGCGAAACCAGGATTTCTGCCACGACATGAGCTCGACATAACACGACACGAACACGACACCGACCGGAAATTGGTGCCGTTTGAGATCTTCATCGACCGGTTTGGGTCGGGAGGAGACGTCAGACATATGTTTGACGTTCCAATTGGTCTTGCCTCAGGCGCCCCCCTCTCCCGAACGCGGGAGAAGGGTCGGGGATGAGGGCAAGATGAGTGCGGCAGGCAATGTACTCGCGTCAACGCAAGCAAGGGCGCCCTCACCCCAACCCTTCTCCCGCGTTCGGGAGAGGGGCTACGGCAAGCCGCACGATTCGTGCACAGCTATCCGATGAGAGATTTATCGAGTGCGATTAGCGATGGACGCTTCGACGCCGATAGAATCAGGCTGTCTGCTCCACCAATCTCACCCGTTAAGCGCCCGCTGCTTTTTCAGCAATCGAAGGCGTTGCTTGATTGCGCGCGATTAGGTCGCGAATGCGGTCTCTGGATTGGGGGCGTCCGAACAAATATCCTTGCAGGAAGTCAACTTTGGCGTCGCGGATTGAGTGTCGCTGTAAGTCTGTTTCGACGCCTTCGAGCACGGTGAGCAGGGACATGTCGTGGCACAGCCGGACGATGCCTTGCAGCATGGCTTGGTTCTTACGCTTCTCGGTCAATCCATCGAGGAAGCTGCGATCGATTTTGACAATGTCGATCGGCATTTGAGCGAGGTGATTGAGGCTAGAGAATCCAGACCCGAAATCATCCAGCGCGAATTTGGTTGGTTTGGGTCTCATAGATCGGTTGAAATTCGAGATAGAGCTCACTTTTCCAGTCGGCTTCACGAAAGGTCAGGTCCAGGATGGCCCGTCGACTAATCCGCTCTTCATGCTCCTGTGAAAACATCACAGAAGACCCCTTGGCGTGATGCTTGGCATGATACAGCGCAAAGTCTGCGCGCTTGAACAAGACGGAGCGCTCGTCGGCGGCGTCTGGATAGGTCGCAACCCCGATACTGGCCGAGAGGCTAAGTTGATCGCCATTGATGCAATAAGGTTCAGCCAAAACGCCTGAAAGCTTGTCGACAACGGATTGGATCTGATGTGGCGTAGTCGATTCTGTGCAGACAAACCCGAACTCATCGCCGCCCAATCTGGCTAACATGCAGGAGTCCGTCAGAGTTTGGGACAAACGCTGCGCGACTTGTTTGAGCAAATCGTCACCGACCGGATGACCGTAAACATCATTTATCTGTTTGAACCCATCCAAGTCCAGAAGGCCGAGCGTGAATGGATCCTGATTGTCTTTCGACTGCTCAATCAACTTTTCAAGTTCTGCTGTGAAGTGACGGCGATTTGAAAGGCCGGTCAGTTCATCATTATTGGCCAGTAAAGCGTTCAGCTTGGCCAATTCCTTGAGTTGGTTCTGATGCGATTTGAGCGCGGTGAGATCGACACCGATACCGACCGTGCCGGCATCGCCCAGCTTCTCATGATGGGTTTGATAGGTTCGACCATCTCGCGTTTGCAATTCGCCTTTACCGCCGGGGCGGACCACATTGAGGCTGAACTTGGTGAATTCATCGATCTGAGCGTCTGGCAGCTCCGGAAATTGCAGCTTGATCTCATTTTTCATCGCGTCGAAATGGCTTTCGCCGCGGGCAATACCATTATAGAAATGCGGCCAGGCCTGACGCGCTGACTCATTCGCATAGACCAGCCGGAAGTCTTTATCATAAACCGCAAAGACGCTCTCGAGGCGATCGATCGCCTCAAGTAAAACGTCAAGCTTTAGGTGCGGATCTCTATACATTTCACTCTACCCAGAGTCGAAATGTATAAAATACAACGCTTTATATTTGGTGAACCTATGGAGAGGCGCCTACGCTGACTTCACCATGAGTGCGGCTATCCCCGGGCGGACTTTGGTCCAAGCGATGACGTCTTGGCCGGGTCGGGCGTCTTTTCTTTAAACTTGCACAAGTCGCGGATGGAACAGTCCCAGCACTTCGGTTTACGCGCCACGCAAGTGTAGCGCCCATGTAAGATGAGCCAGTGATGCGCCCCGAGTTTAAACTCATCAGGTGTCGTGCGCTCAAGGCTGGCCTCAACTTGATCTGGGTCTTTGCCAGGGGCGAGGCCGGTGCGGTTAGAGACACGGAAAATATGCGTGTCGACAGCTATGGTTGGCTGCCCAAACGCTTCGTTCAGCACCACATTGGCCGTCTTTCGCCCGACACCGGGTAGGCGCACCAGCTCATCTCGGGTTTGCGGCACTTCGCCATCAAATTCGTCGAGAATCATCTGGCTCAACGCGATGACATTCTTTGCCTTATTGCGCCAAAGGCCGATGGTTTTGACATGCGCTTCGACGCCGGCCAGACCAAGGGCGAGCATTTTTTCCGGCGTGTCTGCGACTTTGAACAGGCCTTTAGTGGCCTTGTTGACGCCGACATCGGTGGCTTGTGCGGACAGCGCCACTGCGACCACCAGGGTGTATGGATTGACGAATTCCAACTCGGTCTTGGGATTCGGCCGGTCTTTGGCCAGTCGCGCATAAAGCTCAGCGGCTTTTTCCTTGCCGAATGTGCGCGGCGCGCTTTTGCGTTTGGTTGTCGATTTAGCCATGCCGCAGACCTAAGCCAGATAGGATGGTCTGCAAATCCGATTCTTGCGGCAAGTTAGCGCGCTTGCGGTCGATTTGATTCTTCGGTCTATATTTGCCCTCATGACCTCGCACCAAGAAACCCTCTATTTTGATGCCACGCTGACACCCAATCGTTCGCTCAGCCCGCGGGCTTTCGCGCTTGTCATGGGCATTGTCGTGGCGATGAGTTTCTTCGCTGGTTTGGCATTCGTCTCCATGGGCGCGTTTCCCGTCATTGGCTTTTTCGGATTGGATGCTTTGGTCATTTGGCTGGCTTTCCATTTAAGCTTCCGATCCCTGAAGCAAGAAACCCGCGTTCGAGTTACCGCAGAGCAAATCGATTTGCGCCACACATCACCCGGACAGAAGCCGCGTGAGGCGCAGATGCCAACGGCGTTTACGCAGGTCCGCCTTGAATTTCCGGAACGCCGGCCCAGCGAATTGAAACTCGCGCATGGTGGAAAAGCGTGGGTCATTGGTCGTTTTCTAACCCCAGGGGAGCGCAAATCGCTGAAAGAGGCGCTCGAAAGCGCAATTTGGCGTGCGCAGAACGAGAGATATTCAACCTAAAAAATGAAAAAACTATGACGCATGCGTCATAGTTTTTTCATTTAACCTGTGTTACGCTGACGCCAACGTCATATTTGCGACGCATAGACGCATAAAAGATCGCATTCACGGAGGCTTAGATGGCAGACACGCTGACCAAAATTCCACACAATCTCGAGCGCCCGAAGATTACGGCAAGAACCCCCTTGTTCGAGGGCTATTTGGAATTCGATGCGCCATTGCCCGACACGTCGACCATTCCGCTTGACGAAATGAACCTGATCGATCCTGAGATCTGGCGCAAAGGCGCCTATTGGGAATTGTTCCGCCGGATGCGCGACGAAGATCCATTGCACTGGACCGAAGACAGCTTCGCGGGCGGCTTCTGGTCGGTGACGCGCTATGAAGATGTGATGAAAATCGACATCGATCATAAGCGCTTCTCATCGAGCTGGGAGCATGGCGGCATCGTCCTCGGCGAACCGATCGAAGATTTTGAACTGCCAATGTTCATCGCTATGGATGAGCCGAAACATTCTGAACAGCGTAAAACGGTTCAGCCAGCGGTCGCGCCGAACATGCTGAAAGAGTTCGAGCCTCTGATCCGCAGCCGGACCCGGGAAATTCTCGACTCTGTGCCGGTGGGCGAGCCCTTTGATTGGGTCGACACGGTCTCCATCGAGCTGACCACAATGATGCTAGCAACCTTGTTCGATTTCCCATTCGAGGATCGTCGCAAGCTGACGCGCTGGTCGGACGTGACGACCAATCGCGAGAATCCAGATATTTGCCCAGGGGGTGAAGAGCAGTGGCGCGCGGAACTGATGGAATGCCTGACCACGTTCATGGAATTGTTCCAGAAGAAGCAGCAAGAGCCTTTGACCAACGATCTGATGAGCCTGCTTGCGCATGGCGAGAAGACCAAAGACATGACGCCAATGGAATTGCTCGGCAATGTCATTCTCCTGATCGTTGGCGGCAATGACACGACCCGTAACTCAATGACGGCATCGGTCTATGGTCTGAACAAATTCCCGGGCGAGTATGCCAAACTGAAAGCCGATCCATCCTTGATCCCGAACATGGTGTCAGAAGTGATCCGCTGGCAAACGCCACTCGCCTTTATGCGCCGCACCGCGCTCGAAGATGTGGAGATGCACGGCAAGACGATCAAAAAGGGCGATCAAATCGCCATGTGGTATGTCTCAGGCAATCGTGATGAGCGGTTCTGGGAAGAAGATCCGAACCAGCTGATCATTGACCGTAAGCAGGCCCGCAATCACTTATCATTCGGCTTTGGTATTCACCGCTGCGTCGGCAATCGTCTGGGCGAGCTGCAGCTGCGCATCCTCTGGGAAGAGGTGATGGAGCGGTTCAGCCATGTCGAAGTGCTGGACGAGCCAAGCTTGACCTCAGGTGCCTTTGTTAAAGGCTACACTTGGATGCCGGTCATCTGTCACCCAAAATAAGGGTGACGATCTAATCGTCTCGATCTGTATCAACCAAACCGGATAAGAAGCGACGCCCGCCATCAAGGGTGATCGCTTCTCCGGTTATGATGGCGCTGTTCGGGCTGGCCAGGAAGCGCGCCGTCTCCGCGATTTCTTCGGCCAGTGAAGGGCGCCCCATAGGTGTGCGGTCTCGTAGCCATGGTTCGCGCCCCTCGGCGCGAGGACGCAGCGCGACAATCGCATTCACGCGAACCGCCTCTTCTGCCAGCTCAATGGCAGCGGCTTTGACAATGCCAAGGATGGCATGCTGCGACACGCTTTCGCTAAACCATCCGGGTTGTGCCATTTGGGCCCCGAGCGATAGTACGAACGTAAATGTCCCGGTTTGTCGCGAGCGATCCGCCGCATTTTCTGCCTCCGGGCGCTCGGCAATCAATTCAGGCGAGAAGACGCGTAAAGCCTGCACAGCGCTGCGCACGGTTTTCATCAACACCGTCTCGAAGTCTTCCATATCGAGGCCGAGCAGACGATCTTCCTCCGGCAATGCCGGAATGATCACAACATTGTCGACGAAATGATAGGTTTCCAACGCCGCCGCCATGGCATTGCGCAATCCAAGCTTAGAATGAACCGCGCCGTGATGATACGCGATCTTATCGCCGACCGACTTTTTCAGCTCTTCTAAAAGTCTCGCATCCGGATCCACGGCCAACACAGCGTGCCCTTCGTCCAGAAAGCGACGCGCGACGGCGTCCCCGACAGTTTGGCCGAGCCCGATAATCAGGGTGACAGGTTTATCCATACGCTTGCTCCCGCCCGCTAAAACTATGGCGCTGAGCGAGTCGCAATCGGACGTTCAGCGCCTAACTGGCGCGCAGCATACCAATCTCTTCTTTAAGTCGAAGTTTCTGTCGCTTGAGATCTTTTAGGATAATGTCGTCACTTGCCGGTCGTTTTTGTTCTTCGTGGATCTTTTCTTCGATTTTCGCATGGCGCTTGGTGAGCTCTTGGATCCGACCTTGCAGTGACATAGACATGCTCCTTCTTGGTGAAATGATCTGTGTGTTCTTATGGCAACACCTAACCATAGGTTGCGCTGAGAGTCACGGCATCCACCCTTTCTTTCTCGATTTCGAAACAATCTTGCTCGCGAGATGATCAGCGCGACCGCTTTTTTTCGCTTTTCCGTCGAAACATGGTTTCATCTGCCTCCGCGATGAGGGAGGCTGCATCGCGTCCGCGAGTCCATAAAACGGTCCCGCATGAGGCCCCTAAATGGACCGTCTCTAAGTCTGAATTCTCGGCGTCTCGAACGGTGATGGCGCCGATAATTGCTTCTAGGGCTTTGGCCTTGGACACCGCATCTGGCAGTTCGGCATGGGTCAGTGCGATGCCGAACTCATCGCCGCCTAAGCGTCCGACAATATCGCTCTGCCGGACATTGTCCAAAAGCGTCTGTGCCACATGCTGGATGACCTTATCGCCTGTCGCGTGGCCGAATCGGTCATTGATCAGTTTGAACCGATCTAGATCAATAAAGATGAGACAAAGCGGCGTGCCATAGCGTTCGGCCAAGGAAATCTCGCGCGTGACTTCGCGTTCAAAGGCCCGACGATTGAAGACCGGGCAGAGCGCATCTCGATCGGCGAGGTGGGCGGCGTCTTCCAAGGCTTGGTTTAGGCGTGCCTGATCCTCTCTGAGGCGCAATACTTCGCCCGCCAGAGCTTGGATTGCGGCGCTGACCTGCCGCGGTAAAGAATCTGGATCTAAGCCAATGGCGCAAAGCAATTCTCGCCGCGCGCTTTGCCGGGCTTTCTCCGCTTCTTCTCCGGGAATCTGCTCGGTCGAGTCGGCCATTCGGAAAGTCTACTTTATTCGCGCTGTAACGCCTAGTGGCAGCAGAGTTGACGCCGCAAGGAAGATTTCTATGTTGCGCGCTTTGAAGCGGGGGAGCCAATGGCCCAGACCTCGAATAGTGATACGCCCGTGGTTGGCGTGATCATGGGCAGTCAATCCGATTGGCCCGTTATGCAAAAAGCCTGCGAATTGCTCGATCAATTGGGGGTTGCCTATGAATCGCGGATCGTATCTGCGCACCGGACACCCGACCGCCTATTCGAGTATGCTAAATCCGCCAAATCACGCGGCTTACAGGTGATTATCGCGGGGGCTGGCGGTGCCGCACATTTGCCTGGCATGGCAGCATCCATGACGCCATTGCCGGTGCTGGGGGTACCGGTTCAATCGCGCGCCTTGAGTGGTATGGATAGTCTTCTCTCTATTGCGCAAATGCCCAAAGGGGTTCCGGTGGGAACGCTCGCGATTGGTGATGCAGGCGCCGCCAATGCAGGTCTGCTCGCAGCGTCGATTATCGCACTGCAAAATCCTGAAGTCGCGACCAAGCTGGATGCGTTTCGGGCCGCGCAGACTACGTCTGTGCAGGACGTGCCAGAGGCATGACCGCACTTTCGGCTGGCGCAACGATCGGCATTCTCGGTGGGGGACAACTCGGCCGCATGCTCGCCAGTGCTGCGGCGCAGCTGGGCTTTGATGTCTCAATCTACTGCCCAGAGTCAGATTGCCCTGCCGCCCGGGTCGCGGCGCATCAGACATTAGGGGCGTATGATGATCACCAAGCGGTTCTTCAATGGGCGCAAACGTGCGATGTCGTCACATATGAGTTTGAAAACGTCCCCGTCGAGGCAGCGCAAGCGCTGATTCAAGCGGGGATTGACGTGAGGCCGGGTGCAAAACCTCTAGAAGTGTCTCA
The DNA here is from genome assembly GCA_013213825.1 of Henriciella sp. Lineage (GTDB taxonomy): Bacteria > Pseudomonadota > Alphaproteobacteria > Caulobacterales > Hyphomonadaceae > Henriciella. The sequence goes on along the minus strand of JABSQA010000041.1, from coordinate 17,628 downwards.
AGATCGTTATGTTGAGAAGTCATTCTTACAAAACTGCGATATTGCAACGGCTGGATTTGCAACGGTCGACACCGCCGCGGATATTGCCGAACCCATTACCCGCTTTGGCGGGCAAGGCATTTTGAAAACACGCCGCGATGGCTATGATGGCAAAGGCCAGGCGCGCTTAGAAGCAGGCGATGATTTTGAAGCCGCGCATAAATCACTGGGTCACGCGCCATGCATTCTAGAGGCGATGGTGCCGGTCGTTTGCGAGATCTCAGTGATCATTGCCAGAGCCGCGAATGGCCATTCGATCTGTTATGACGTGCCGCGTAATGAGCACGTGAATGGGATCCTGCGGCGCTCAAGCGTGCCGGCAAATATCGATGCCGACATTGCAGATCGCGCCTGCTCGGCCGCAAAGTCTCTGGCTGATGCGCTTGATTATATTGGGGTCCTCGCGCTTGAATTCTTCGTGCTTGAAGATGGCGCTTTGCTCGCCAATGAATTTGCACCACGGGTTCACAATTCCGGGCATTGGACACCGGAAGCCTGTGCCACAGGTCAGTTTGAACAGCATATCCGCGCAGTGGCCGGCTGGCCGCTCGGCGACGTTACCCGATATCATGATGTCGAAATGGCCAACCTGCTGGGCGAGGAAGCGCTGGCGCCTCCCACTGAGTTGTTAGAGAGTGCCGTTTTGACGCTTTACGGCAAACGCGACGCTAAGCCCGGTCGCAAAATGGGGCATGTCGTCAAGCGGATGTCTTGAAGGCAAAGAACCGGTACCCGCTAAACGAAACTGCGGTTGCCAAGCCGACGGCAATGATCACAGCCACGGCCGGCCAAAGGTTGGGGAAGCTGGTGATCAGACCAGCATAAATCGCGAAATTTACCAGGGCCGCGCCGATCGCGACTGCGATATAGCGCAGGCCTTCACTCGCTTGACTGGTCGTGCTGGCGCCAAAGGTGAGCGCGCGATTCAAGCGCCAAGTTGTGAGCATTGCGAGCGCGATTGCGAAAACACGCGCCAACAATGGGTTTAAGTCGAAATTGATGAAAGCGAGAGTGAAGCCAATATCGACAATCAGGCCGATCGTGCCGACACAAGCAAATCTAAGAAATTGCCCCGACACTTGCCGGATCATTCCCGCCAATCCGGACTATTAAAGCTCAGAAAAACAGCGCGTTTCGCTTCGATGCGGGCGCGCGCGAGGCTGTCTAGGATCAGACCGGAGACGGCGAAAATCGTTGCCGTGACCACCAGCCCAACCGCCAGAATCGCGGTGGGAAGACGCGGCACCAAACCAGTTTGCGCATAGGTCCAAAACAGCGGCACAGAAAGCGCCGCAGCCACCAGAGCCAAGCCCATGCCGAGCGCGCCAAAAAATGCTGCCGGTCGAGTCTCTTTGGCCAGCATGGCGAACATGCCGAGAATTCGGAACCCATCCCGGAAGGTGCGCAATTTAGATTGGCTGTCCTCCGGCCGAACCCCGTACACGGTTGGACGTTCAAGCGTTGGAATGCCAAGTTGGCTGCAATGGACAGACATTTCGGTCTCAATTTCAAATCCGCTTGAGACTGCTGGAAAAGACTTCACGAAGCGGCGTGTGAAGACGCGGTATCCAGAGAAGATATCTGAGAATTGTTTGCCGAACAGGCGGCCATAAATCTTGTTGAACAGCTTATTGCCGAGCGCGTGTCCTTCGCGACCCGCATCCTTCGTGACATTGGCGCGTGTACCGACAACCATGTCGACATGGTTTCGCTGCAATAATTCAACCAAAGTCGGTGCGATCGAGGCGTCATAGGTGTCGTCGCCATCAACCATCAAATAAATATCTGCCTCAATGTCAGCGAACATGCGCCGGACCACATGGCCTTTGCCCTGCCGGCGTTCGGTGCGGACAATAGCGCCAGCATCGCTCGCGACCTGTGCGGTGTTGTCGGTTGAGTTATTGTCGAAGACGTAGATCTCGGCCTCGGGCAGAGCTTGGCGAAAATCAGCGATCACTTTCGCAATCGTCACCGCTTCATTGTAGCAAGGGATTGTCACCGCGATACGCGGCTTGACCGGGTCTGCTGCTGGGGCGTGCGTAGGGGTGTTCTGTTCGCGCCACATGGTCGAAGCCTTTCGGTAACCTCCATGTGTGATAGCTCGCCTATGTTTAAAGACAGGTAAGGCTGAGCTGGTAATTCGTTAATGGCATCTTCACTTTTCCGCCGGGGCGGCGCGTTTAGCGATGGCAAATGGCTATTGTGGGCGACCGGGCTCGCCGCAATCGCCGTTCTTTCTCTCAGATTCTCAGAACTTTTCGACGGCGCATTACCGGGCCTGGATGATATGATGCGTCTACAGCAAGTCCGCGATCTGCTTTCGGGTCAGGATTGGTTCAATGTCGACCAATCGCGCATGCTGACGCCAGAAGGCGGCGAAATGCATTGGTCGCGCCTGCCCGACCTGTTCATGGCGGCTGTCATTCTCATATCGCAGCCCATCATTGGTGCAAGCGCAGCGGAAGCGCTCGCGGCAGGCCTCTGGCCGCTTTTGCTCCTGGCGAGCGTTCTTGCGCTTCTCAGCATGGTAATGTCGCGATTAGGGGTGAATCTTGCCGGTCAGCTGAGCGCCTTTTTCTTTTTTGCCGGGTCTGCCGCAATCTATAATTTCTGGCCGGGACGGATCGATCATCACGGTTTTGTCGTGGTCCTCGTGCTTGGCGGTTTAGCCGCGCTCCTGTCGAAAACCCAATCTGCGAGATCGGGTGTGATCTTAGCGCTCTGTATCAGCGCGGCTTTGAGCATAGCGATGGAGGCTTTGCCTTATGTCGTTGGGTTGATCGCGATTGCGGGTCTGTTTTGGATTGTTCGGGGACATCTCGAGGGCGTGAGATTGGCTGCATTGGGGGCAGCGCTGATGGCGTTCTCAACGCTGTTTCTCATTTTCGATGCGCCGGGAATCGGCCCTCGGCGCATGGTTTGTGATGCTTATGGATGGTCGCACTGGGCGGCGTTACTGTCGGGCGGTGGATTGCTCGCTTTGCTCGGCGTCTTTGGGGGATGGTTTGACACGTGGCAGAAACGGTTCCTGGTTGGCGCGGCGGCGGCAACGCTGACCCTAGCTATCTTCATTGCGGTCAATTCCGCTTGCTTTGGAGACCCTTATGCGGCGGTGCCGGACGCTGTCCGGGTCTCTTGGTTGAACGGGGTCGATGAGGCCAAGAGCCTGCCCTTCTTAATGGCCACCGAGATGGATCGGGTCTTCTGGGTCTTTGGCTTTTTACTTGTGGGCAGCCTGGCAATGATCTGGATGATTGTTCAGGCCTCACCGAAACAACGCCTGGCCCGGATTGGGGCTGGTTTGTTGCTGGCACTCGCAATCGTTGCGACGGTCTGGCAGGTGCGCGGTCAAACCTTCTCTCACTTGTTCGCGGTGATTGGTGCGGGCTGGCTGGTAGGCGTGTTGTTCAACAAGTGGCGCACCAAAGGCGGCGCCGGACCTTTAGCGATGTTTGCAGTCTTCGCGCTCATCCTGACGCCTGCCTCGTGGCGAAGTCTTGGTTCGACCTTGTATTCCGTCCCCATCGAAGGGTCAGATGCAGAAACGCTCAGCATGGACTGCGTGCAGCCCGCCAATTTCGAAGACATGGCGACGCGTCCCCTTATGCGCGTCCACACGCCGATTGATCTTGGCATTCCATTGATGACCCGAACACCGCATTCCGTCTTTGTTGGCCCTTACCATCGTAACGTGCTTGGCATCGAGCGCGCCAATATGGTTTTGATCGGTTCGCCGGACGACGCTCATCAACGCTTGTTGGATATGGGTGCCACCCATTTAGCCTATTGTGCGAAGCTCGGAGAGACGGAGAAATATGCGCAAATCTGGCCTGACAGTTTCGCGGCGCAGATGAACCAGGGCGAGATTCCCGACTGGCTCGAACCCGCCGATGAGCTGACAGAAACGCAAGGCGTGGTGCGTCTCTATCGCGTGACTGAGAAATAATCGCGTACGCTTCGACGTTGACCCTCAAACGGGATTGCGCCAAAGGAGGCCATGACAAAACTAAAAAATGCAAAAGACATAATAAATGAGCTGGAAAAGCTCTATTCGCAGTCGGTAGATGCTTTGTGCTCAGCCCTGCAAGACTATTTACATGATGGCAAAACCCCGGACCCGGAGGCCCGCGCCAAGGGCGCTTTTTGTTATCCTGAACTAATTATTCGCTACAATCCTGATGGACCGCCACCGCCGATTTCGCGCGCATTTGGCAAAATGTCTGAGGCGGGAACGTATAGTACGACGGTTACGCAGCCAGAATTTTATCGTCGCTATCTCACTGAACAACTTGAACCTCTATTGCGCGATTATGACATCGAGGTTGAGGTCAAAATCTCAAGCTCAGAGATTCCGTACGCTTATGTTTGGGACCAAGGACAGGCCAGCGGACTGGATGAGATCAATCCGGCCGAGTTGGCCAAATGGTTTCCCGCCCCGCAACTCACAGATATTGGCGATGAGATTGCCGATGGCGAGCTTTATGAGCCAATGTCCGAACGTCCGCTGGCCCTGTTCGATGCGCCGCGAACGGATTTATCGCTCAAACGCCTGCAACACTATACAGGCACGCCGGTCGCGCATTTTCAGCGCTACCTTCTGTTCACGAACTATCATCGCTATGTCGACGCTTTCGTGGATTGGGGTCTATCACAGCTCAATGAAGGGGGCCGCTATAAGCAGCTCTCTGTTGCCGGTGGCCTGGTCGTCGATGGCACGACGGAAAATGCGCGGGAACAAATCGACAATGCCCCGTGGCGACGCTTTCAAATGCCGGCCTATCACCTGACTGCCGAAGACGGTTCGGGAATCACGCTGGTGAATATCGGCGTTGGGCCCTCGAATGCGAAGACGATTACCGACCATTTGGCTGTTCTACGACCAGAATGCTGGATCATGGTTGGCCATTGCGGCGGTCTTCGCCATAGCCAAGCGATCGGCGACTATGTCCTGGCCCACGCCTATTTGCGCGATGATCATGTCCTAGATGATGTCCTGTCGCCAGACATTCCCATCCCGCCAATTGCGGAAGTTCAAGTCGCGCTTCAGGAAGCCTCAGCCGAGGTCACAGGTGAAAGTGGTGAGACCCTGAAGAAACGGCTTCGCACTGGGACGGTTGTAACCACGGATGACCGCAATTGGGAGTTGCGCTTCACCGATAGCGCCCGACGGTTCAACCAATCGCGCGCCATTGCCATCGATATGGATAGTGCGACGATTGCCGCGAATGGGTTCCGCCTGCGTGTGCCCTATGGGGTCTTACTCTGCGTCTCGGACAAGCCTCTGCACGGCGAAATCAAACTGCCAGGGGCGGCGAATAAATTCTATGAGAAGTCGATCGGTCAGCATTTGCAGATCGGTGTCGCGACCCTTGAAAAGCTCGCCAGCGGCGATGCCAAACTCCACAGTCGAAAACTGCGCGCCTTTGACGAACCCCCATTCCGTTGCCGCGGACCGGGTCTGCCTCGATTGATATTGGCCGCGCCCTGTCCGGAGGGTGGTGGCTGATCGGCCGAGACGTGCCACGTTTGTTGCCACTTATTCTGACATGGTGGGGGCTGTCTTTTGGGATATCGTTGCTTGCGTTCGAGTGGAGCGCGGTCGCCGGACTGGTCGATTTATTGCTCTCATTTGCGATCGACACGTTTTTCTTGGGCACTTTTTATGTGCTGGCTCTGAGTGATGCGAGCGCGCCGACAAGGCATGCATTTCAGCAGGTGTCCGCGCGTTTTCTTGGGCTTTTGGCGCTCTATGCGGTGACTTCGTTTGGGATCGTCGCGGGATTTGTGTTGTTCATTGTGCCGGGGATCGCGTTGGCGGTGTTGTGGACCGTATCGCTGCCCGTCTTTTTGGTTGAACGGAAAACCGTATTTCAGGCTATGACGGCAAGCTTCAACTATGTTCGCCCGTGCTTCTGGCCCGTCTTCGTCCTGTTTGCGATCCATAGCGTTATGGTCGCAGCGGAGTTGTTTGGTCTCTGGTACACAGGGTGGTTGGACTATGAAGCCGCCACCACTTTCAGCCTTGGGGTTGAGTCGGGCGCGGCGGTGATTGTGTCCTTATTGGGCATCTATATGAGTGTTGCCACATATCGGGAGATTACATTCTCTAACCAACATGATGTTGGCGTCTTTGACTGAGCGCCTTCGACACGCTCGCCTTAGGTCAGCGTGGACGCGGCGGGCATTCCGACCTATGTCCCGCGTCTGAGGCGCGCAGGAGCTGCAAATGCAAGATCGAGTGAAAAGCTTCGAGAATATTCGAAACTTCCGAGACTTTGGTGGATATGATGGCGCCGGCGGAAAGGCCGTGCGTGCCGGCGTCCTGTTTCGCTCGGCGCAGTTTGGCGAAGCCAGCGAAGCGGACATGGCGGCGCTCGCCGACTATAATATTAAAGTTCAAGCTGACTTGCGCCGCCCTGATGAGCGCGAGCGGCATGGTCATCGCTGGCCAGTTGCTGGCGTAGAGGTCCTGTCGAGCGATAAAGGCTCTGCCTCGCAAGCGCCGCATGTTCGGTTTCTGTCTGAAGTCGCCGTCGATGCGCCAAAGGCGCATGGCTGGATGGTCGATTATTATCGGGCGGCGCCGTTTAAAGAGCAGCATGTTCAGACCTTCTCAGCTTGGTTCAAAGCCTTGGCCGATCTCGGGTCAGGCGATGCTGCCGTCGTAAATTGCGCCGCTGGCAAAGACCGGACGGGAATATTGTGTGCCCTCACACATCACGTGCTTGGCGTCGATCATGAAGCGATTTTCGCGGATTATGAATTGACCAATGAGGCCGCAGATGTGGCCACGCGCTTGCCGGAAATGGCGCGCATGTTCAACGAACATATCGGCAAGGACTATGACCACGCCGTCTATCACCCGTTTGTGGGTGTGGATGTAGAATTCCTAGCGGCGGCTCTGGACGCGATTGAAATCCAATCCGGCAGTGTGAACATCTATCTGTCTGAGGTGCTGGGGGTCGGGGATCGAGAGCGCGAGATCTTGCGCGAAAAATACCTCGCTTAGACCTAAGCGCTGCGCCATCGCGATCACACTTTTCGTGATCCTCTTGTCTAAAGTCGCACTTCCGGCATATCGGAGCGCATGACTGATACTGTTCGCTTGTGCGCCGTACAGGCCGCCCCCATTTTGTTCGATAAGCAAGCCAGCCTCGAACAGGCTTTAACTTGGATTGATAAAGCCGCTCAGGAACGTCCTGACGTGATCGCGTTTGGCGAGTCTTGGCTGCCCGGCTATCCCTTTTTCATTGATAGTCCGCTATCGGATACGTGGTGGGACGCGGCGAGTGAGTTGCTGAAAAATGGTGTTCGACTGGATGGTCCAGAAGTGAAAGCCCTGTGCCAAGCGGCGAAGCGCGCCAAGGCTGAGCTGGTCATTGGGGTGAATGAACTCGATCCCCAAACGGAAGCGACCTTATATTGCACCATGCTGACCATTGGGCGGGATGGTGAGCTGTTGAACCGTCACCGTAAACTGAAACCGACGCATCATGAGCGCTCGGTTTGGGGCGATGGCGATGCCAAAGGCTTACAGCCTGTGGCCTGCGATTGGGGACGTTTGTCGGCGCTCAATTGTTGGGAACACAATGCGGTCCTGCCCGCGTATGCTGTGATGGCTCAAGGCGTCGATGTGCATGTCGCGGCATGGCCCGGCCGTGAGCCAGATCAAGCGCCCAGCCAACCCGTTTGGGCCAGACAATTGCTGCTCAGCCGCGCCTTTGCCAGCCAGGCAGGGGCATGGGTGGTGTGTTCGGCAGGCCTTCGCTTGCAAGCGCATGTGCCGGAGCGATTCCAGGCTTTATATGAGTTCGACCATAATGGCGGCTCGGCCATAATCGATCCACGCGGCGAAGTGGTGGCTGGCGTGCTCACCGATGAGGAGGGGATCCTGGTCGCGGATGCAGACTTATCCCTCGCGCGCGCCTGTAAGGTGGCGAGTGATCCCGCCGGGCACTACTCGCGGCCCGATCTGTTCCGTTTGGAAGTCGATGGCCGCGAGATTTATCCGGGTGACCGGGGCTAGCTTTCGCTGAGCTGGTCCGCCATTTTCTTCGCGAACCGGCGAGAGGCACGATTGGCATCCGACCAAACACCAGCGCCAACCACGTCCCGAAGGTTGTTTTCAAACCAGCCATATTCTTGAGTCGCAAGAACATTGCCGTCGGCATCATAAACCGTTCCAGACAGTTTCATGCCACCGAGCGAAATCGACCGGAAACTATCCAGGCCGGGCCGGTCAGATAATTGTTCGAAGGTTGGGCGATTTGGCTTGGCGTCGATAATGGTGATGTCGACGCGGGCCGGATCAACGCCAGCTTTCGCGAAGGCACGGTCCAAGTCTTCGATAATGTCTTCTGTGAGCGCTGCGCCTTCGCGCTCGCCATAATTATCTGCTAATTCTTCAGCAAAATCATCGCTGTAAGTCACCGCGACTTCCGTTGCAGCGGCGGTCGGCAGGATGGCCAATGCTCCGATAGCGGCAAAGATGGTTTTCATGTCGGGCTCCTTTCATGATCAGAACAAGATAGAATATAGGGCAAAACTCTATCTTGTTCCAATCACAGCCGTGCGAGCGGGAAGTTAAATCGTGTCCACAAACACAATTTCAGCGTCCTCAACTCCGTTTAGGGTGAGTTGGGTGCCACCTGAAATCGCCGCACCATCGCGGGCATTTAGCACTTCGCCATTCAGCTCGATCGAGCCTGCGGCGAGGACCAAATAGCCATAGCGCCCGGATTTAACTTCATAGTCGAGGCTTTCACCGGCTTTCAGCGTGGCGCCAAGCACAGCGGCATCTTGGCGAATGGGTAATGCTTCTTGTTCACCGTGACCGCTGGCCAGCACCGCCCATTCACCGGATCGATCGGCTTTAGGGAAGGCTTTGGCCCCCCAGTCTGGCGCGCCACCCGCTTGAGCAGGTTCGATCCAGAGTTGGAAAATCGTGGTGTTCTCATCTTCAGCATTCCATTCAGAATGTTGGACGCCATTGCCAGCGCTCATGACTTGAACATCGCCCGCTTCGGTGCGGCCTTTATTGCCCATCGAATCCTGATGGGTGATGGCGCCGCTACGGACATAAGTGATGATCTCCATGTCGCGATGACCATGGGGTGGGAACCCGGTTTGCGGCTTGATCGTATCATCATTCCAAACCCGCAATTTGCCATGGCCCATGCGGGCCGGGTCGTAATAGTGCGAGAAAGAGAAATGATAATGGGCGTTCAGCCAGTCATTCTCAAAAGTTCCCAAGTCGGAAAAGCGTCTGATCTCAATCATGTGAGCCTCCTATCGTCTTGCGTTGGGAACAAGATGGCCGTTTGCAGCCTGGAGGGTAGGGCAGGGGCGGGGAATTCAATTATGCGAATTTTGTATGACCGCATAGCGCGGGTACCAAAAACAAAGAACCCCGCCGTAAAGCGGGGTTCGCACTCTCTAGAGAAACCTGTGCGTTTGGTTCCAGGGAGGAGAGTGGTTTTGCGTAACTAGCGAATGCTGACGGAGGCGCCGCTAGACTTGTCCGTGGTGACCTCGGTTGGGTTGCCACTGACGGAGATGGACGAGCCGCTTGAGGCGTCAACGTCGACACTCTTTGAGGCAAACACGCGGATAGATGATCCACTTGCGGCATCGACATTGGCCGTTTCGCATTCAAGCTTATCCAGTGAGATGCTAGATCCAGACGAAGCGTCGAGGACCAGGGCCGTACATGCGCCTTCCATTGACATGGATGAACCGCTTGAGGCGTCGATATTGAGCTTACCGGCGACGACATTGCCTTGGAAGGAAGCGCCCGAGGATGCGTCGATAGAGCTCAAGTTAGGCGAGGAGGCGTAGATTTTCAGCTTGGGCCCATAGCGTCCCCAATTGCTGTTTTTACGTTTTCTCGCGATCAGCGTGTCGCCTTCGACTTTGATCTCGACTTGGTCCCACTTGCCACGCTCCAGCGTCGCGGTGACGGACGCATTCGGGTCTTGTGAATAGACCATAGCCAGGCCGCTGCCCAAGTCGATCTTGCTGAAGGACTTGTTACCGAAGTCGCGGGTCTCAGGCGACGTGACGCCATCATAGGCACCGCCACCTTGATCATTCTCGCCGCGCGACCATGTCCAGGTTTTGCGCTGCTCGCGCTCAAACGCACGCTCTGCGCGGTCGCGTGCCCGCTCGGCATCTCGCTCGGCGCGATCCCGGGCTCTGTCGGCCAACTCTTCAGCTCGTTCAGATTGGCGCTCAGCGCGCTCAACCATGAACTCGACTTGGCTTTCCCAGCGTTCGGCTTGTGCGTCCGCCCAAGCTTCAATGCGGGGCTCCATTTCGGCTTCCCAGGCTTCAGCCCGTTCTTCGACCATCTCGCCCCAGACTTCCATTTCTTCGCCCCAGGCTTCCATCTTGGCTTCCCATTCAGCGAATTCAGGGCTGTCTTCGAGCGATTGCAGCTTCTCGGTGTCAAACTCCATATGGAAGCTGTTTCCGTCCTGCGAGAACATCATGCCATCTATGGCCGGCATGGCTGGCATTGGCGGCATAGGCGGCAAGTCAGCCATATCGAAGGTGAAGGTCTCACCATCTACGGTGACAGCAAAGTTGAAGTCGTTTTCGCCATTCATGACGAAGACTTTTCCATTATCGGAGGTCACGATCGACTCTTCTTGCGGAGCGCCGTCTAGTTCCTGCGCCACAGACGAGGTGCAAGATGCGGTGGTAAAGATCGCGCCTGCGCCGAGGGCGACAGCAAGCGTGCCTCCCATAAGACGGCTGCGCAGAGTGGGAGTAGGGTGCGTCATCATTATTAGTCTTTCTTTTATGGGATGAGCGAGGGTCAGGCTCGCCGCAGCGATGCGACGGTCCGAAGGTCTGGCCAGGCGCGCCGCCTTGACCAGGGTCCGGCCATAAGCGGCAGGAGACAGTTTCGCACGCTTGATCACGTCGGCATCGCAGGCCGCTTCTTGATCGGTGCGGAAGGCCCGCAGCGCCATATATGCCATCGGATTAAACCATTGTGTGGCGGCGACGATACGGGCAGCTTGGAACGCCCAGAGATCGCGGCGCTTCAAGTGCATGAGTTCGTGGACCAAGGCGTCGCGGCGCTCGGCAGCTTCATAATCTTCCTCAAACCACATTGGCAGAAGGATGACAGGCTTGGTCAGTCCGGTGACCAATGGCCCGCTGCACAATAGGCTGGCGCGGACATCTGGCACACGCTTGATCCCGAGCTGCTTGGCGATGCGCATCGTCTCAGCGACGGTGGCGGGTTCGGCCGGCTCTGAATCATCTGCGATCAGTTCGAGGAATTGATGCTGCTGATAGAAAGAGCGGCCGAGCCAGAGGACCACCCCAGTTATCCAGACACACGTCAGGATCAGGGGCGCCTGGGCTAGGGTGGCCTCTAGCAAGCTTGTGGACGGGGCAACGGTTTCAGTGACCGGGGCTGGCGTAAAGGCGATCTCGCCAATTTGCGGCGTTCCGGCTGTGACGTCCGGTGATGGCGCGGGGGCCGCGGTCCACTCCATCTCAAATGGAATAGAATAAGTCTCACCGTTGACGACCAATTCCGTTTCGCCTGAAGTGGCGGTTTCTGGGGCCGGGCGAGAGAAGCCCAACAGACCCGCCAGCGACCAATTGCCAGGTAGAGGCGGCGTCACAAAACGCGCCAGTGGCAAGGCCCAGAGCAGGTAAGCGGCTTTCGCGCCATAGCGTTTGGCAAATGGCTTGCGGATAACCAAAACGAATAGAACCAATAGACCAACCGCGAGTGTGGTTAGCGTGGCTTCTTGAATGAAAGGGTGAAATTCAGTCCAGCTCATTGCTTCAGTCTCCCCAACAGAGCTTCGAGTTCTTCGATATCGTCGTTGCTGAGCCCGCGAGCATCAGCCAATTGCGCCACGAGGGGCGCGGCGCGTCCGCCAAACAGTTTATCAATCAACTGTCCAGCTTCTTTCTTTTGATAGTCGCGTTTGGCGATCAGCGGACGATAGAGATATCGACGTCCATCCGCGATCGTATCCAGAGCGCCTTTCTCTACCAAGCGAGAAAGCAAGGTCTTTACGGTGCGGGGGCTCCAGTCCTGTTCACCGTCCAATGCGTCGACAATTTCCGACGCGCCGATGCCAGGCCGTTTCCACAGCACTTTCATGATTTCCAATTCAGCAGGCGTAATTTGCAGACTCATCATCTCACCTTTTGACTACAGTTGTGGTCAATAGCGATGACTACAAATGTGGTCAATAGGGTTTTTATGACTCTTTTGTTATTTTTTTGCGGTGGGGGGAATCGACTCAGTTTGTTGTCATGAATCTTCCCTTCGGTACGCATATGAGCCATAAAAAAAGTTTTGGCGCGGGGAAAGTATGGCGGACATTTTTATCAATTACCGACGCAGGGATACGGCGTGGCCAGCAGGAAGGATTGGAGACCGTTTACGAGAGACCTTTGGGGACGATAGGGTTTTTCAAGACACGATCACGATTGAACCGGGAGTCGACTTTGTTGAAGCGATTGGCGATCATGTCGAGGAGTGTCGGGTTCTATTGTCTTTGATCGGTCCGCATTGGATGAGTGAACTGCAATCCAGGTTGGTCGAGTCTAATGACTTTGTGCGGATTGAGATAGAACAAGCACTGGCAAGAGGGATCCGCGTGATTCCCATCATCGTTGACGACGCAAAAATCCCCAACATGCGTGACTTGCCTGAGCAACTCGAAAGTTTCTCTCGATTGAACGCTGTTCGGATTGAAGCTGACTCATTCGATGCGGATATGGAGCACTTCACGAGCTTTTTGCGGCGCTTTTTAATGCGCGAGGAGGAAGCCGATACGAAACCGAAAGTGCAATCAGCCCTATCGCGCCCGCCCGTCTCAGCTTCTCCTCCTAAACTCATGCTCGCGCATCGCACCGAGTTTTGGAAAAAGGGTGCAGACGGTAGACCCCGATATCGGATTTTTGTCGCAGTAGACGCAAGCGCAGAAGACATTCGGCGTATTTCGAAAGTCACTTACAAACTGCATCCAACTTTTAAGAACCCGATCCGTGAAGTCATTGATCGGAGGAACAATTTTGAATTGCGCACCAATGGCTGGGGGGAGTTTGAAATTGGTGCAACCGTCGAATTCACCGACGATACGTCTCCACTTCATCTGCGCCATTGGATCGGATTTAGTTCCGGAGTTTGATCATCTGAACACAGCTTCGAGCTGGTGTCCGGGTGACTTTGCATTAATCCGCGTATCAAATTCAATTCGTATTTGATTCATCGACTGAGAGATTCCAATGTCCCTAACCACCCGCCGCGTTGCTCGAGCGCATAAAGTGATTGGCATTGTCGCTGGCTTGCTGCTCCTGTCATGGACCGCCAGCGGCTTATTCTTTTCGCTCTATCCGATTGAGACCATTCGCGGTGATCCTTGGCGGCCGAGCATTGAACATGGTGATCTGACTGACATGTCCGTTGCTATATCCGCGTCAGAGGCGCTTTCAGTCGCGGATGTTCCTGCGGAGGCGGTCACGCTCAAGCCCTTTCTTGGCGCGCCCGTTTGGATGGTGCAGGCCGAGAGCGGTCAAATCATGGTCGACGCAAATACAGGCCATGTGCGGTCGCCGATCACGCAGTCAGATGTGGATGCTCTGCTGGCGCGTTTCGATGACAAGCCGGACGGTTTGGGGGACCTGACCGTCACCTATATGATCTGGGAGAATCCGCTGCGCGAATATGGCGGTCCTTTGCCGGCTTGGGTGATCGAGTATGAACCGCGCAAGCAGCGAATTTATATTGATGCGTCATCTGGAGACGTTCGCGCGGTTCGAACCACGAAGTGGCGAATCTTCGACATTCTTTGGCGGTTTCACATATTGGACATTACCGGCGACGACCGGTTCGATTCATGGTGGCTGAAGCTCGCAGCCTTTCTCGGGCTGACTATGGTGCTGAGCGGCTTCGTGTTGCTGATCGACCGGGTGCGAAAAGGGCGCCTATTTGGCTAGGCCTGTTCGTCCGTATCGGATTTCACCATCTCCACTTTCAGCGTCGATCCGGGTGTGATCAACACGTCTTCGTGGCGCAGTGGAATGTCGATTCCAGCTTCTCGGAACTTGTCCCAAATGTTCAGCATCACTGCCGAAGAGACATTTGAGACACCATTCTGCGGATCATTGATCCAGAACCGGACTTCAATCTCAATCGCCTCATCCCCAAACTCCATAACCAGACATTTGGGCGCCGGGCGGGCAAGCACGCGATCGGTCTGCATGGCACCTTTTTCGACCAGATCGACGGCCTCTCTCAGATCGGTCTCATACTCGACCCGCAAGCGGCGCTTCACCCGGACTTCCTTATTGGAGTAAGACCAGTTCACCACTTTATCAGTGATCAGCATTTCATTTGGAATGAGATGCTCTTTGCCATCGCGGGTAATGACAGAGGCATAGCGCAGGCCCAGTGATTTCACGACGCCATAGGTCTCGTCGACTTCAATGACATCATCCGGCTTGATCGATCGATCGGTCAGCAAGATCACGCCTGAGATGAAATTGGCGACGATTTGCTGCATGCCAAAGCCGAGGCCGACGCCAATTGCGCCGCCGAGGACCGCCAAGCCGGATAGCGGAATGCCAAGCCCTGCCATGGCCAGCAAGGCAGCGCCAAAGAACAGTCCGACTTGTACCGCATTGCCCATTAAGATGCGCAAAGACGGTTCGACTTGCGGCAGTTCATCCACTCGCGTTTTCAGTTTTCCGGCGAGCCAATTGGCGGCGAACATGAAGAGCGCCACGGTGGCAATGGCTTGAACTACAAAGACGGGACTGATGATGCGGTCGCCAAAAGGCGGACCGATGGTGCTCAGCCAAGTCATCACTTCATCAAGAATGCCGACCGCGTATAGCGCCGCGAAGATCCAAATCACCCAGCCTGCCGGTTTGCGGAATCCTGCAGGCAAGAAGGTCGTGACGAGACGGATCAACAGCCAGGCCAGCGACAATGACGAGGCGATCCGGACCAAAGTGCTGTCCATATTGCCACCCGCCATTGCAGCCTGGCAGGCATATAGAAGCGCCGCCCAAATCGCGGGACGGATCAAGCGCGGGACGGTTTCCGTGGCCAGTGGCCTAAGATTTTCCGGTAGTCGCGCAACGCCCGACATCACCCACTTTCGGACGCTTGGCGCAAGCAGGCTGCCCAGCACCAGCGCCGCGAGAATGCCTCCCGCCTGCAGCAGATAGGGGCCCATCAACTCGGCATTGAGTAGATATTACTGCGCCCACCCGATCGGATCTTGCACAATGGGATCGGCCCAAGCGAATAATCCGCTGCTCGCCTCTGTCGCTGGTTCTGGCGACGACGTAGCAGGGGTGTCTGTGTCAGGCACCAGATAGAATTCACCATCCGGCCCCTGCACAAGCTTCATCGGTTGCGCGCCCTCAGGCACGGCCTCAACTTGCTCGACCGGT
The DNA here is from genome assembly GCA_013213825.1 of Henriciella sp. GTDB lineage: Bacteria > Pseudomonadota > Alphaproteobacteria > Caulobacterales > Hyphomonadaceae > Henriciella. The sequence goes on along the minus strand of JABSQA010000041.1, from coordinate 2,148 downwards.
TGTGCCGGTGTGTTGTCTTGCATGTCCGCCTCGACCGAAATCTAGGCTGCGGGTCTAGCTTAGACAGGCGGGTATGGGAACACGGATGTTGTCGCGCCGAGATCGGTGAAGCTGCCCTCCATGGCCCCAAAGCCATGTTCAATAAGGGTTTCAGGTGTCCATCCTTCCAAACGTGACACCGATTTCACCGGGCGCGGCTGGTTGAACAAGACCACTTCATTGCCGCGGACGCTGAAGATCTGACCCGACACATGCTTGGCGCCATCGGCACACAGCGTGACGGCCAGCTGAGCGACTTGGTCCGCACGCATGCCCGTGCGCATTCGCTCAACGCGTTCAGCGCCGGCTTCATCCTTGACCGGAATAGACGCAATCATGCGCGTCCAAGCGAAGGGTGCAATAATATTAGAGCGGACATTTTTGCGCGCGCCTTCCATCGCAATAATGCGAGACAGACCGGCAATGCCCATTTTTGCGGCGGCATAATTGGCCTGGCCAATATTGCCAATCAGGCCGGACGTAGACGTGAAGAGCACAAAGCTGCCATCTTCCTGTTCGCGAAACAGCTCGATCGCGGCGCGCGTGACATTAAATGAGCCATGCAGGTGAACATCAATCACGGAGCGCCAATCGTCTTCGCTCATTTTGTGGAACATGCCGTCCCGCAATATACCGGCCGGATTGATGATGCCGTGCAGGCCCCCAAACGTGTCCTTGGCTTGTTCAATCATGCCTTTGACGGCGGCCATATCGGTGACGCTTTCGGAATTGGAAACAGCTTCACCGCCGGCGTCGCGAATCTCTTGCGCCACTTGCTCAGCCAGACCCGCATCGCCAGACGCATCGCCGGAATCAGTCAGTGCGCCGCCGAGATCGTTGACGACGATCTTGGCCCCTTCGCGCGCGGCCATAAGCGCGCATTCCTTACCAATGCCGTTGCCGCCACCTGTGATGAGAATGGTTTTGCCGTCCAATACGCCCATGGCGCCCTCCAATATCTGTCTCTAAAGCGGGGAGACAGCATGGATTATGGCGCTGAGCAAGGGTGCCGCGGCGACGCTATTCTTCCGTCACCACGGTCAGCGGCAACATGCTATCGCCATCGCGCGAGGTGGTATAAGTGACAATCGGATTTGCGCTAAACGTCTCTTGTGTCACATCGCTGACACCTCGGAAGTCTGCCGTCACGGTATCCGTATTTAATGTGACCAACGTCCAACCATTGCCATCGGGATTATAATAGTCGACTTCCTGATTGGCGTCTGCGAATTGCGCCCCGAGATCGGGCACGTCTCTAACATATGTGCCGAAGCCGGGCGACGTGACGGAGGTGCAGCCAAATTCAACGCCGCGCAATTCATCATCTGCGTCGCGCAGCGTATTGGCCCAGGCTGTGTGCGTGTCGCCGGTCAGGGTCACCAAACGGGCACCCGCTTCTTTGGCGCTGGCGTATAAACGGTCACGTGCAGCGGGGAAGCCATCCCAAGCATCCAAATTCCAAGGCAGCCCGAGCTGACTGAAGGGGATTAATTGTTGGATATAGCCAACATCCTGCGCCGCCTTTTGGGCGTCGCTGAGTGAGGCCTCGAGATTGGGGGGGCGGACGCGCGCCATGATGATTTGATTGGCGAGCACCTGCCAAGATTTATTCTTCGCGGTCGAGTCTTTGAGCTGCTGATCCAGCCACGTTTCTTGCGCGGCGCCGAGCATGGTCCGCTCCGGCGCTTGGACACGCACCATGGCATTCATCGCCGCCAAAGGAACGGCTGCTGGTTCAAGCCCGCCAAGTTCGGTGAACCAGCTGATTTCATCAGAACGTCCGGTGAGTCTTGTTTCGAGACAGATGACGGAAGCGACGTCGCCAAAATCAAACCGGCGATATAGCGCCTCGCGGGGCTTGCCCACTTCTGGATCGCGCACCGGCATCCATTCTAGATAGGCTTGAACCGCGGCTTGCTTACGGTCTGACCAATTGCCTTCGCCTGCTTCAGGATTGTGATTTTCAGCACCGGAGCGATACGAGTTATTCGTGCTCTCATGATCGTCCCAGGTGCAAATCCAAGGTGCGGCGGCGTGCGCGGCTTGAAGATCGGGATCGGTTTTATATTGCGCATGGCGGGCGAGATAATCATCCAAGGTGACAATTTC
>JABSQA010000040.1:18834-25851 GCA_013213825.1 Henriciella sp. | reverse complement strand
TGTTCGCAGAACGCGGGGTATCGTCTTCGAAGAGATTGGTCACGAAGAGCTCAATCCGCGCGCTGTCATTGCGCAGACCGGCGCGCAGGTTGACGTCCGTTGCATCGGGCAGGACGGCCAGATTGGTATTGCTGTCAAACAGTTCGCCTGTGTAGAAGACGTCCGAACGGACATACCAGTCGAGATCCTTACCATCGAGGAATCCGGCTGGCAGATCATCCTCATAAGTCGCGCTGAACGAGCCTGCCCATTCCGGGAACCGCTCGGCGCGCTGACCAACAAAATCAGCATCCGGACCGAACACATCGGAGAAGTCACCCGCGCCAGCGCCTTCCGGGAAGGACTGGATCTGTGCATCAATCCAGGACAGGGAGCCGGTCAGAGTCAGCTGCTCAGTCGGCACCCAGGTACCGTCCAGTTCGATGCCGTAAATATCCGTCGTCGCGCCATTGCCGGTAAAGGCAACCGTCCGAACCGGGTTGGGGGCGTTCGGATCGGTCTCAGAAATGAAGCCGAAGCCAGAGAAAATCTGATCAGAGCGCTTCATGTAGAAACCAGCAAGATTGAAGGCTAGCGTGTTGTCGAGCAGAGTCTGTTTCCAGCCAATCTCGTAGTTTTCCAGCTCTTCCTCATCAAAGGTCACGCCGACGCCGGGATTATCGACGGCGAGTTCAGCGAGCTGTGCGGAATCGAGTTCGGCCACTTCCGGGTTGAAGCCACCTGGCAGGTTCCCGACGCTGTAATTGGCATAGAGAAGCGTATTCTCATTCGGCTTGTAGTCGACCACGACACGCGGCAGGAATTTATCGAACTTTGCCGGTGAAATCGGAGCGGGTAGACCCGCATTGACTGTATCATCCGAGATCTCGTCTTCCTGATAGCGGCCCTCGACGCGAACGCTCCATTGATCATTGATCTGATAATCCAAGGTCCCGAACACGCCGACCGTTTCTGCGCCTGTCACAGTCGCAGGTCCAAACGCACCAGCGAACCAGAAGTTCAGCACGCCATCATAGAAGCCACCCGTGGTGAGACGCTCAATGTCGACGAGATTTGCGCCAATCGACCAATCAAGACGATTCTCCAGGGCAGAGCCGGACAAGCGAGCTTCGAGACTATAGTCTTCCAGCTTTTCCGCGCCCGTGGTGTTGAAACCAAAGCCAGGCGTGGAATCGAAATCGGCGTAGAACAGGTATTCGTTTTCATTCAAGCCCGCCAACAGATCGAGCGTTAGATTGTCAGTGAAATCATACGAGATGTCCGCGCTCAAACGCGTGCCTTCCTGCACGAGTCCGCCATTGCCGGGCAGATCATCAAAATCGAATCCCAGGAAAGTGAAGCCGCGCGGATCGCCCAGCGCTGCATCGACCGTGGCTTGAAACTGTGCATCGCTAGTGCTGGCGCCAATCTCACTCTCATCCGGGGTGCGGATCGTCCCCCGAAATGCGGTCTCAGTGGTGCCACCACCGGCCAGCGGGAAGCCACCGAAATTATGCTCGGCAAAACCGCCAACGCGCGAAACGGCCGCGACCCCATCTTCTGTTCGATAATAACCTGCATTCAATTTGAAGGTGAGTTTATCGTCCGGGCGGAAATCCAGACCACCGCTCAGGGTGAAGTTGGATTCGTCACCGAGCGATTGGCCCGGATTGGCAACATTGTCATAGTGTCCTTCTTTATCATCATAGCTAATACTCAGTCGGCCACCGAGCTTGTCGCCGGCAATCGGTCCGGCCAGGCTGGCGCCAATCGCATATTCGTTGCGCTCAGCCCCCAGCGCCGACACGTCGAGCTGCCACTCATCTGTAGGGGACTTGGTGATATAGTTGATCGCACCTGCGAACGTGTTCCGGCCAAACAGCGCAGACTGTGGACCTTTGATAATCTCAACGCGCTCAACATCTTGCAGGTTTAGGCTCTGAATACCGCCGACCACATAGACGCCATCCATGAACACAGCGGCGGTGCGCAGCAATGGATTGTCATTGTCGACAACGATACCTCGGAATCGCGGACTGGTGGAAACGCGAGCGTTGCGATCATTGTACGACTCGATGAACAGACCCGGTGCAGCTTTGGCGACATCGACAATATTGTCCAAACCGGCATTGGAGATTTGCTCGGCGCCGATCGCCGTAATGGCGATCGGGGTGTCCTGCAGACTTTCTTCCTGCTTACGCGCCGTGATTGTAATTGTGTTCAAACGCGCTTCCGCATCGCCTGTCTCATCCTGTGCGATCGCGACAGGGGCGAAGGCCGTAAAGGCAAACACCGTGGTTCCAAGTAGCAAAGCTGTTTTTTTCAATGTGGCCTCCCATAAATGCTACGCGCTCGGCTACGCGCAAATGATATAACTTTTAAGCTAGTGGGAGAAAACGGGATTTATCAAGGTACGCCGGAAAAGTTATATCATTTGAGCTGAGGGTGTGCCTGATTTGCAACAGTATTTCACCCGCTCCAAAATCCAAACCGCAACTCATTCTGTGATGCGATCCTGAAATCACTCAACGTTGAGTGTTTTTCGGCAAGTACGCGGCGTCGGCATCTGCCGTGAGGTGGCCCGTCATTGGCAGGACCGACTTGGGCCGATGTTCGCGTTGACGCCGAAAGCAGAGGTCCGCTTTGGATCAGAAACTGACATAAGCTCAGTATCCAAACGGGGTGAAGATTGGTCTATCGCAATCTCTGGTGTTTGACATTTCAAGCGAGCGGAAGAACACCATTCTTGTGCTGTAGAAAGACGTTCACCCGTGCCTCTGGATAATTCACTTCAAATCGCAATTTTCGAGGCACTTTTTTTAATAGGCTTGATTTTGGCGAGCGGGGCCATGTTACGGCTACGGGTCGATTGGGCGTGGCTGATACCAATTCCGATTCTCGCCTTTGTCGCTAAATTGATCTTATTGGAGGGAAGTGCGGGAACATTTGGCGACTGGATACCGGGGCGCTACAATTGGGAAGGAAAACTGCTCGCCATAATCCTCTTCCTGGGCGTGGTCGCCGCGTTGTTCAGGAATAAACTCTCTTTCGTTGGTTTAACTTGGAGCCAAGACGGACCGTTCAGAAACATTGCGTTATGCCTGGCTTTGTTTTGTGCCGTGTCTTGGGGCGCCGCGAGTATTTTTCAGTTTCCAGGGGTAAGAAGCGCACCCTTGTCGGATGTGTTGTACCAGTTCACTATGCCGACTCTTGAAGAAGAGCGTTGGTATCGCGGAATTCTGCTTGCTATGCTTTTCAAAGGCTTTGATCAGGCGCGTGAGCAAGGGGCGCCTGTTCTTACAACCGTACTGGCGGTATTGGTTTCGAGTTTAAGCTTCTGGGGTGCACACGCAATCGGCACGGATGGCAATTGGGGCGTTTTGTTTGATGTGTCTGGGCATTTAATCGCCGGCGCCTTCGGCCTCATTTGGGCGGTCATTCGTGTAGGTACCGGTAGCCTATTACTCCCCATGCTTTTACACACATGGACGAACACTGCGGGCTACATCATCTAGCGTTTTTGTCACTCTGCGGGGGCTGTTTGAGATGGCTTCCCTTAAACGGGCCAGCGCGCCCGGCCCCCCCAAGCCGAGCGATCAAAAAATTGCACCGGCCGTCTAATATGACCTCAAAAACAAAACCCGATGCCTGGGCACCGGGTTTAGAGGTATTCGGGGGTGAAGGAGGTTAAGCGGCGACCGCTTCCTTCTTCGGTTTCGGATCGCGTAGCACATAGCCGCGGCCCCAAACGGTTTCGATATAGTGTTCGCCGCCGGTTGCCTGCTGCAATTTCTTGCGCAGCTTACAGATGAACACGTCGATGATTTTAAGCTCAGGTTCGTCCATTCCGCCATATAGATGGTTGAGGAACATTTCCTTGGTGAGCGTCGTGCCTTTGCGCAGGCTCAGAAGCTCGAACATCTGATATTCTTTGCCGGTCAAGTGGACGCGCTCTTCGTCGACTTCGACGGTCTTGGCATCAAGATTGACCAGAATTTCGCCGGTGCGGATGACGCTCTCAGCGTGACCTTTAGAGCGGCGAACAATTGCAGTGATGCGGGCGATCAATTCGTCTTTATTGAAAGGCTTGGTGAGATAATCATCAGCGCCATAGCCGAGCGTCTTCACTTTCGCTTCAATATCTGGGTTACCAGAGAGGATAAGCACAGGCGTATTTACGCGCGCCATCCGGAGCTGTTTCAGCACGTCATATCCAGAAATGTCTGGAAGTGAGAGGTCGAGAATGATGATGTCATACTCGTAGACTTTTCCTAGATCGACGCCCTCTTCACCAAGGTCCGTCGTATAGATGTTAAAGCCAGCCGCTTTCAGCATCAATTCGATGCTACGGGCGACCGCATTATCATCCTCAATTAATAAGACTCGCATTTTCAGCTCCCCGAATCGGTATAGTTCGCATTCCTAGCGTGATCGTTAACCATTGTGAATCTAGGTAAGGAAACTTACTGAAGATTTAACAATCGGATTCGAAACGACATTTTTGTTCATATATCTCATGAATGAAGATCCTGCCCTTTGCGCCCAAGGAGCGTGTGAGCAATGGCGATAACGTCCTGAATCGGTTGAGAGGACGCATTGGTCGAGATTAACGTTCTTTGACTACGGATCGCTTCTCTCACCGCATCATCACGCATCACCGTACCGGCGAGGTGAGGGCGGAATCCTAGGAAAGTCTGACAGGCCTGCGCCACAGCTGAGAACGTATTCTGTCCAGCGGCGCGGGTTTCGCACTGATTAATGGCGATGGTCTGTTCCACTCCCGGCGCATAACCTTTTAGCACTTTGATAAAGGCATAAGCGTCGGTCATCGAGGTTGGTTCATCCGTGATGACCATCAGGACTTTGTCGGCGGCGCGCGCGAGGCGCATACAATTGGACTCGATCCCAGCCCCGAGGTCGAGGATGACTTGATCATATTGCAGCGCGAGCGCTGAAAGGCCAGCTGCGAGTCGAGCGACTTCCTCCGAAGACATTTCCGCGAGTGCGCCAGAACCTGAGCGGCCGGGTAGAACATCGAACCCGCCATTGGCCGATCCGCCATCAACAGGCGTCACCGCGTCTTCGAGCTCGACCCAACCCGCGATCACCGCGGCAAGGTCGGTTTCAGGGGCGATGCCCAACTGGACGTCGACATTGGCGAGACCGAGGTCACCATCGACCAGCAAGGTTCGTCGGCCGGCCTGCGCCATGGCGCTGGCCAGGGTGATCGACATAAAGGTCTTGCCGACGCCGCCTTTGCCCGAACCGACCGCGATAATCGAAGCAGGTTCAACACGCCGAGGGGGGCGCTGTGTGGGACGATCTTGAGATTTAGGAAGAAGGAAGCTCATTATGCAGCTCCTTTAAGTGCGACATGGGCCGGTGCGTCTTCTGTCAGCAACTGGGCCAGTCTTGAAGGCGTCGCGGGAACCAAGCCACCGCCAATGAATGGCGTAATGGCAAGGTGCGAAAAGGCGATTTTCGCAGAAATCAGAGCTGAAACGATCCCGCCGCGACGGCGCGTGACATCCAGCTTCGTTACAATGGCCCGTCGCACGCCACAGCGGGCGAAGGCTCTTGCTGCCTCATTGAGGTCTTCAGGGTGCCCCTCAGCACTAATCACCAGGACAGGCTCTGCATTTATAACCGCAAGCAAGTCTTGCAGACTGGCCATGTCGTCCTGATCAAATGGGATAATGGCGGGCAAGTCGATCACGCACCGCTTGCCTTCGTCTTGAACCACTTTCAGCAATTTGAACAAATCATTCGGATTGTTCACGGAGCGGATTTGGTTTTGTTCGCGCTGTAAATAGGCCGCCAATTGTGCGCCGCCAGCTGTGTGATCCAAATCTGCTGCGATGGGCAGGACTTCCGCTTTCGCGACCGCTGCGCGGCGCGTCAGTTTTGCCGCGGTTGCTGTACGTCCATGTCCTGGGGCGCCGACCAATACAATATTGCGATGCGGTGCGGGTGGAATTGGATCGCAGGTAATGGCGCTATCGAGACCGGCTGCAAGCGCGGTGCTTGGATCTTCACTTTCAAACCCGCCAGTGATTCCGGCATCAGCGATTCGATCTGCAAAGCGTTGCGGTGTGCCATGCCAAAGCAGCGCATCTCGAACACGATTTCTGACGGGGCTTTCAACCAAACGCGGCGTTGGCGCAGCGCCCAATCGGGTTAAAATGCGCGACTCATTGGGGACCATGCCGCCGCCCAATTTGTCCGTCGCAGCACGGACTTCCACCCCGCCGGGCACTTCGCGTTCGGACAAGATGATCGCATCATCGCCCATTTCCGCGAAGATTAATGCCTTTGCAGCCTCTAAGGACTCAGCGGCAAACATCTTCATACGCATACGGCACACTCCACTCTTATCAGGGGAGTGTTGAGCCGAAATGGTTAACAGATTCTGTTAATTTGTTAGTTTTTTGCAGGATCTGTCGATTTCTTAATTCTTTCAGCGCGGGCAATTTGCCCTCAAAACCGTTTTCCGTAGGGTTAAATATTCTTCGATTTCGGTGGACCCTGAAGCGGTTTGGCTTAAAGCCTCTTTGTATCTGCACATCCTTGCAGACCGTTACAAAAATTGGAGAGCTATAATGCTGAGATTGAATCTCATTGCGGGTTCTATTGCGACCCTCGCACTTGCGGGGTGTACGCAAACAGAAGCCCTCAGGGCGGCAGCGGATCCTGCCCCTGAGGCGGCGCCAGAAGCAGCAGAAACCGTGGCGGAAGCGCCCGCGGATGATGTGCGCATGACCGAAGGTCAACTGGTCATGGAAGGCATTCCTGAGATTCCAGCCTCGGTCAGCGAGCGCTTGCGCCAGTATCAGAATGTCCGCGGTCATGGCTTTTCCGATTGGGCCGATGAAGGCATTCTGATCGGCACACGGTTCGGCGAAACCAGCCAAGTGCACCATGTTAAGACGCCAGGCGGTGCGCGTAAGCAGGTGACCTTCTTTGATGAACCTGTCGGTGGCGGCTCATTCAATCCAGCCGGCGGCAGTTTTGCCTTTGGCAAAGACACAGGCGGGGCTG
>JABSQA010000040.1:0-18817 GCA_013213825.1 Henriciella sp. | reverse complement strand
TTCCCAGGCTCCCTGTTTGATCTTGCATCGGGTGAGGTCACGCAATTCACTGAGCCGGGAACGCGCAATGGCGGCTTGGCGTGGAATGATGATGGCACCCAAGTGGCCTGGTATCGTTCAACGGCGGGCGACCCGAATTGGGATATCCTCGTCGCCGACCCAACAGATCCCAGCAGTGCCCGCGTGGCGCATGAAGGCGAAGGGGCGCTATTCCCAGTAGATTGGTCCTCGGATGGCACCAAGATCCTGGTGCAACAATATATCTCTGTCACGAAGAGCCGCGTGTTCACACTCGATCTGACCGATGGCAGCTTCACGGAGTTCAATCCTGATGAAGACGTTGCTTATAGCGGCGCCGCCCTTTTGGCCGATGGCGATATTCTGACGGTCACGGACAAAGGATCAGAGTTTGCAAATTTGGTCCGTTTCGATGCAGAGACAGGCGAGACCACCAATTATACAGCTGACATCGATTGGGGTGTTTCCGGTTGGGACGTTTCGGCGGATGAGAGCACGGTGGTTTTCACCATCAATGAAGGTGGATTGGGCACAATCAAATTGCTCGACTTGGCCACAGGCGCGCTGCGCGACGGTCCGGAACTGCCCGTTGGTATTGCCGGTGGCACAACGTTCAGCCCAGATGGAACCCAAGTTGGCTTTACCTTCAATGGTGCAACTAGCCCAGCTGATGCTTGGTCTTTCGATGTTGAAACGCTGGCGCTGACCCGCTGGACGGAAGCTGAAGTTGGCGGTCTGAACGCTGAGACTTTTGTGACGCCAACGCTGTTCACCTATCCAAATGACGCAGGCATGGACATCCCAGCCTTTAAATATGTGCCTGAAGGCGAGGGCCCGCACCCGGTGATCATTCAAATTCATGGCGGTCCGGAAGGTCAGTCGCGTCCCGGCTTCTCTTCGACGTATCAATATTGGGCGTCTGAGCTTGGCATTGCGGTCTTGGTGCCAAATGTGCGTGGCTCCTCAGGCTACGGTAAAACCTATGTGTCGATGGATAATGGTCTGAACCGTAAGCGCTCGGTGGAAGATATTGGCGCCTTGCTCGATTGGATCGAAACCCAGCCAGATTTGGATAAGGATCGGGTCCTCGTTTATGGCGGCTCTTATGGCGGCTATATGGTACTGGCATCGATGATCGACTATGGCGACCGTCTCGCAGGGGGCGTCAACATTGTCGGCATTTCGGACTTCAAAACCTTCTTGGAGAACACCAAAGGCTATCGCCGTGATTTGCGTCGGGTCGAGTATGGTGACGAACGCGATCCAGAAATTGCGGCTTTCTTCGATGAGATCAGCCCACTGCGGAACGCGGACAAGATCAATAAGCCGATTTTCATCATCCAAGGCTATAATGATCCACGCGTGCCTTACACTGAAGCCGAGCAAATCTTAGCGGCGGTGAAAGAGAATGACGTTGAAGCTTGGTTCTTAATGGCGATGGATGAAGGCCATGGCTTCCGCAAGAAGTCGAACCGCGACTTCCAACGCGAAGCCGTGACATTGTTCCTCTCTGACGTCCTGGGTCTGGAATAGGCTTAAGCGAAAAGCAGTTTGAACATTGGCCGCGGGCGTGTAGACCACACGCCCGCGGTCTCACTTTATCGATTGGGTCGATACGCACATCAAACGAAAGCGACTTTGAACATGCAGTGGCAAGTTTATCTCTCTGGCGAAATTCACACGGACTGGCGGGAGCAAATCATCGCCGGTGCGAAAGCCAATAATCTCGACATCCTCTTCACATCCGCAAATACGCATCATGAAAGCAGCGATGCCGCAGGCGATGTGCTCGGCAAGCCAGACGACTCGTTTTGGCGCGACCATCAATCCGCAAAAATCAATTCGCTGCGGATAAGAACGCTGATTCAGAAATGCGATATCGCGGTCATCCGGTTTGGTGATAAGTATAAGCAATGGAACGCTGCTTTCGATGCGGGCCAATGCGCAGCGCTCGGTAAACCCTATATCACCTTGCACGAACCAGATATTGTTCACGCATTGAAAGAAGTGGATGGCGCTGCTGCGGGGTGGGCGAAATCACCGGAGCAAGTCGTTGAGATTCTCAAATATACGCTGAAATAGCTGGCCGCGCGTGGGCTTAGGCAAAGCTTTGCTGGCGGCTGTCGACGATTTCGCTGAGTGTGACGCCCAACTGGCCATCAGCGACGACCAAGCGGCCACGCGCCATCAGCCGGTCTGAGACATAAATATCGACAAGGTCCGTTGTCCGGTTTTCCAGCTCAACGATCTCACCTTCAGACAAGGATGTGAGTTCTTCAACAGGAATGCGTGCTTCGCCCAGCACAACGTCCACCCGCACAGGGGCGTCCATCAAGCTGTTTTCTAAGGCGCGATTCACAGTCATTCTTCTTCTTATCTTGTCGCGATTCAAACTGAACGGGTATGGTTGCCGAGAAGTGAACAAACTCGGTTATGGCTTAAATAAGTCACCCTGTTGATCAATGACAATCGCGGCCAAGCGGCGCACGCGGTCTAAGGCTGATTGACGGTCGGCTTCATCGATGGAGGCTTGTTCTAAACAGGCCGCCAAGTCGACGATGCTGGCCAGAACTTGCTTCAACTCTGACGAGGCTTTTGAAAGGGTTTCAGCCTGTTCGGCCAGCGCATCATTGCGCGCGATGGACGCGCCGCTGGCCTGCGCATCGGCGAGCAATAGCGCCAAATCCTGAGTCGTGAGTTCGATTTTGTCGTTCGACGTTGCGGAGGGGGCGCTGAAATCGCTGGCGAACGGATAAGGCTCGATATGCTCTATGCGCCGCTTCATTCGATCAACTCATCGTCCTGCGGCCGGGCTAGAATGTCGCCTCGCTTGACCAGTGTTCGAGCGATGGTCAGGACTTCCGCCCGCGCCGCGTCGATCTCGCTGCGTCGAACCGGGCCAATGGCGGCGATATCATCACGAAGCAAATCGCCTGCGCGTTGTGTGATGTTTTCGAAGAATGCGCTGGTGACCGTGTCAGCTGCGCCTTTCAGGGCGAGCGTAAGAATTGTGCGATCAACATTGACCAGGATGGTCTGCAGACTTGCAGGGTCGAGGCGGGCGAGGTCATCGAGAGTGAACATCAAGGCGCGGATCTTCTCTCCGGCGCCAGGCTCAGCGCCGTCTAAGGCCGAAAGGAGTGACTGTTCAGACTGACTGTCCATACGGTCGAAAATCTCCGCAACATGGGCATGACCACCGCGTTGTGAGGTCGAGGCGCGCGTCGCTGTCTTGCTTTGCAGGACGCGCTCTAATGCAGCGAGGGCTCGTGGGTGGACCTCGCCCAAATTAAGCAATCGTTTGAGCGTCTCTGTGGCCAGTGAACGCGGCAAAGCGCGGACCGTCGCCGCTGCGGCGTCGGGACTAAGCTGGGACAGTATGACGGCGATAACTTGCGGGCTTTCCTTGGCAACCAGGCGGACCAAATCGCCGCCGTCTTGGCGCGACAGTGTGGCCCAGACATCATTGCCCATCTGAGTTGGTTGGGAAGATTGGGTTCGCATGGCATCGACATAGTCACGCAGCACACGACGTTCGGCAGCAGAGTCTTCGGGCACGCGCTCCATTTCAGCGCTAAGCTGTTCGGTTTCTTCGGGCGAAAGTTGCGACCAGACCGAAGCCGCTTTTGCGCCGAGCGCACGCATCAGCATCGCGCTGCGCGCTAGACCTGTGCTCGAAGGCGGGGCGGAGGCGAGGGCGGGCATACTCATTTAGTCCTCCGCATATGACATCCATCCACGCACCACATGCGCAGTTTCATTCGGTTTGGATTCGGCCAGCGCGGTCGCATCGGTCAGCTCCGCGCGGTTGGTCGCAGCTGGCGGCGCCAATCGCGCTTGCTTTGGCGATTCTGGGCGGAGAGGATAGGAGTCTGGCAATGCGGGTGATTGCCCCATCTCTCGTCGTGGCGAGAGTCCGGCGATGAGCAACAAAGCTGTGAGCAGACCAAGAGCGGTCAATTCAGCGACTTGCAGGGCCGTTAGTGTCCCGCCGATCCCGCGCGCGAATGGAAATTGAGAGAGGGTCAGCGTGTCCTGTTCCGGCTTAAAGCCGATGGATGCGACCAAGATGGTCTCGATCCGTGTGCGCCAAGGGCGTAGGTCCGTCCCGATATCGCCATCGATCATGACCAGGACGGTTTTTGGTGTCCGGCTGGTCACGGATACGCGCACCTTATTCGGACCCGCGATCGGCTCCAATAGATAGGTGAGTTCGCGCTCAAGCGCGCTGCCGACAGGTTCCGATTTCAGTGCAGTGAACGTGTCATAACCGCGAAACGCAAAAAGCCCCGCTGCGAGCAGAAACGCAGCGAGGATGATCAGGCGCGTGGTGGGCGATCTCTGTGTAACGCTCATTCCTCAACACCGTAGCCCAACACTGATGTGGGCCTCCGTAAGACATGTTTACGGTCAGCGTCGTAAACGGCGCTTTAACAATCGGGATAAGACCCGATCGCGCTTGTGTTTTTTATCGCGGCACCAAAGCTTAGCGATATTGTTGTAAGCGTGTCGTCCGCAGGCCTTTGCGACCATGACGTGAGTAAAGCGCCCGCCAACCCGAAAACTCTTCTTCGCTCAAATCGTAGCGACGAAGGGCTTCTTCTTCGGTCAGCAAACCGCCGGTTACGGCCGCAACAACTTCGGCCTTACGGCGTGTCACCCAACGGGTGATGCCAGGTTTAGGCAGGTCTGAGAGCGTCAATGGGCGACCATCTGGGCCGCGAACGCTCAAGGATTGTGCATTCTGCGTCATTCTTTCCACCACTTTTATCCAGTTTCACAAGCCGCTTCTGCAGCCATGGTGGTGTTATACAGGACCCGAATTAAAGTCGGTTTCAGAGCAATCGGAGAATTTTCAAGAAAATTGGAAACAACCCACGGTGAGACGTTAGGAGGCTGTTTGCAAACCTGTTCCGGAATGAAGCAGGTTTCTTAATTTCCATGGTGAATCAGGCAGATTCACCAATAAGTAGAGGCGATCAGGCGCTCGCCTTCGCGAACCGCGCAAGATCGGCGGCCGTGTCTCCGCTAATTTCTGGACAGACATTGATCAGCAATTCGGCCGCGTGACAGGTGCCGCGAACTTCCCGGCAGCGCGCCGCGACGCCCGCTTGCATCAGCCGACGATAGAAAACGATGCCTTCATCCCGCAACGGGTCGCACTCATTCACGCTAATCACCGTTGCCGGCAGACCGCGCAAATCGTCTACGCTCGCGAAGAGCGGCCAGGCGAGAGGGTTTTTCGCTTCCAACTCTTCCATGCCATAAGCCATTGCCCCGCGATTGCTGTGCAGCCCGATCAGGATGCCTTCATTCTCGATCGATGATGGCAAGTCGTCTTGCGGCCATTGGCCAGCGATATAAGGGCATAATGCGTAAAGGCCTTTGATCAGACCAATATCGCCCTCTTGTTTGAGCTTCAGTCCCGTCGCCAGCGTCAGATTACCACCACCGCTTTCGCCCGCGATGGTGATTTGATCTGGATCAATCCCGAGTTCAGTTGCGTTTTCATGTAGCCAACGCACACCCGAAACGCAGTCATTCAATCCTGCCGGGAAAGGCGCAACTTCAGGAGCTGAGGATGGGACCAAAGCGTTGCGGAAGTCGACCATGGCGACCGCGACGCCGTTGGCGGCAATGATTTTCGACCAGGCGCGGTAGTTTCCGTAGAAGCAGGAGAAACTCATCATACCCCCACCATGGATATAATAGACGCACGGCACCGGCGCGTCGCCCTCCGGTCGAACAAATCGGATCTTGATGGTGTTGCCATCTGGGGAAGACGTGAAGGCGTACTCGGATATGCTCAAGCCCGTTGAAGGCGCGAGCGTCTCATTGTCCATCATTTCCAGCATCATGCGAAGCTGCTCGGCCGCGGCTTTGGCTTCGGGGGAATTGGCCTCCGCGAGTTGTTCTTCGCGAGAGCTCACATCGGTGGCATTGCTGGCATCGGGAAAGATCGACAGCGCCGCGCGAATGCGTGGGTCCAAACGTTCGTCATTGGCGATATCAGGCATGGTCTTATCTCCCGGTCTTCTTTGGGAAAACAAGCACAGATCTGATTGTTGGCGCTAGTTTGTCGTCGGGACAATCTATGGCTTAGGCAAATTGCGGCGCGATTTTGAGGTTTTTCACCCAGCCCAGCTTTTCATAAACGAGCAGGATGGTGCCATTGTAATCGACAATCCGGTTCCATATGCCTTTGCGCGGACGGTGTAAGGCACTTTGCGGTTCATCATGATGATGATCATGGAACGCCTCGCCACCGGTCAGCAGTCCAATCAAGTGATCGGCCCATTTCGGCGTCGGCAAATGTCCGAGCACATTGATGCCATAGACGGTTGCGTGGAATTGAATGGCGCGGCCAATGACAAAACAAGCATGGCAAATCGCGGTGAGGATCAGCGACCCACCACAGGCCCAGACGATCAGATATATCGCCGCTGGGATGATCAAGTGTAGGACCAGCGAGAGTGAATTATAACAGCGGTCCATCCAAACCACGATAGGGTGCTTTTTCAGCCAGAGCGGCATGGGCCGCATCATGTCTTTGGCATCACGCCAAATGATCCAGCCAACCCAGGCCCAGCGTTTCGATTCAAACGGGTTATGCGGATCACCTGGGGCATCTGAAAAGCGGTGGTGTTGGCTATGATAATTAACCCAGTCGCGCACCGTGCCTTGCATCGCGATCATCAGATTGATCATCGTCACGACTTGTCCTGGCGCCCGCATCTCTCCCGCTTTGTGTTGTAAGATCCGATGCAATGGTCCGATGCCCGCATTGCAGACAAAAATCGAGAACAGTACAATCCCGATGCCGAGCGGGAGATAATACCAGCGCAGCGTGAGGCCTGATAACGCCAGGCCCAAGATCACCATGGTGATCAACATTGCTAGACCGAGTGCAGGATAAAGAAATGCCGAGAAGAAACTCGCAAAGTTAAACGTGGTCCAGTTTTTCGGGATCGCGACTGAGCGAGGGATCATTCTGAAGGCCTCCAAGTGTTCGGAACTGTCATTATGCGGGTGAGTCGCCTACCAAGCTGTTAAGACTCACTCGCAAAACAGAAAAGTCCCAATCTGTTCAATTCACTGCAATATTTTGAAGTGTGACGGGAGAGTCACGATTTTTTGAGCTCCCCCGCCAATTTTTAGCGATTGTCGAATTCAGACCGCACCAATTCCAACCCACGACGCGTGATGCGATAGGGCTGCCCGCGCTTGGAAGCGATTGCACGGCGACGTTTCAGTTTGCGAAACAAAAGGATGTCGAGCCCAGGCGCTCGCCAGCCTTCGCGATTGATGCAGATGACGCGGCTAACTTTTCGATTTTCGCTGCGTTCGACCTCGATCCGCCCGCCTTGCGCGAGCATATGAAGAATGCGCTGTTCAGCGCGTGAAATATCCATGTCGATGAATGTCCGAGTGTGCGCGCTATGCACGCAATGAAACAGGCTGATCCAGATTTGGATCAGGGCTTGGATCTGTTTCTGGCCCCGTGGCGAGGTTTGGCCTTGGGGCCCTTACCGGGTCTCGGACAGGTTAAACATAAAGTCTCCGTTATGCGGGCGAAATAGCGCTGCAAAAGGGTTTTCGTCAAGCACGCTCGCCGTCAGCGCAAAAATGTGCCTAAGGTGGGGAATAAAACGCAAATAGAAATTGGATGAAGTGGAGGCGTCTGAGATGAGCAAAATGAGTGAGATGTTGGCGGATTTACGCCGAGTAGTCACGGCGAGTGATGCGGACGGCAAGTCTCATATTATGATTGATGGAGGTCCAGCCGATGAATTCCGCACAGGCGACTTGGGCGGCCTATTAGAGATTTGGCACGATGATGCGTCTGGTCCGCTTGATCCGCAGCCCTGTGAAGACAAAGGCGCGGGTACGCCAATCTTATCTCCGGACAAAGGCAAAGTGAAAATCCGCTGGTTTACCTCCGGCCCGAGCCCAGAAGGCGCGCCGCCCGAAATGATTGCCGACCTTACGCGTCAGGCCTTCGTGGCGATTGGTGCTGGCGACCATCAACCCGACACGTCCAAACACCCCGCCATGCACACGACGCATACGATTGATGCGATCATTCTCGTTAAAGGCCGCGTGCGGCTCATTCTCGACAAGGAAGAGACCGTGATTGGGCCGGGCGATGTGGTCGTCCAACGTGCCACCAATCATGCTTGGGCGGTGGAAGGCGATGAGCCGGCTTTATTCGTGGCCGTTTTGGTCGATCGCAGCTAGTGCCTCGGTCGAGGCGACGCTCTCGGCCCAAGTCGCGCAACCAAGTTTGCCACGGCAATCGCCGCGTACTTCCAATGAGGCGTGACTGACACCGAACCCTTCTTGATCGGCCGTCGAAACCAAGCTGATGACCGCATCCGTGGCTGACAATTCTTGCGCTTGTCCGCATTTCTCACACACGAAAAAAGCCAGCGGCACATCGCTCGGCCCTTTCTCAAGCGCGAAATAGGCATTGAGGCTTTCGACCCGTGTGACAAAGCCTAAAGAGACGAGAAAATCGAGGGCACGGTAAGCGGTCGGCGGCGAGACTGAGCCAACACCATCTAAAGAGGCGAGAACCTCATAGGCGGTCAGGGGGCGTTGCGCGTCCAACAGTAGCGTCAACACGTGCTTACGGATTGCGGTTAAGCTTTTGCCGTTCAGCTGCGCTTCGTCGGCCGCGGCTTGCAGTAAATCCTCGCGCGTCGGTTTCGCGCTATCCGGCTGTCGCCATCTGCGACGGTGTAAGCGGCGTTTTCCGGTGGCAGGGGTTCGGGTACGAAGACGTGTCATAGTATGACGTATATGCCTGACTGAACTTGCCGTCGAGTTAAATTCTTCACGTTAACGTCAACGTATGTAGATTGGTCGGGCTTTGATACGCAGATCTTAATGACGGCAAAGTCATCAAAACACTCTTGGATCTCTAAATCGCCCCTACTTTCACTTCCGGAGGAGAGAGCGCTGTCTTTATAGAGATCCCAACGTCCGACAGAAGTCTCACTGCAACTTCGCATTCTTCGGAAAATATTCTCAATAGAGTCTCTCGATCAGGGATCGCGGTAGATGGAATTTGTCGATTCCCTTTTCCACCATGGTGATCGATCACGAGGAGCGATTTATCCAAATTGCAAAAATCTGCAATGTCGCTCAAAAAGCCGGGCAACATATTGGGTTGTCCGACAATCAGTTTATTTTTATCGACCGTGCTGAGCACATGCGCGACATGATCATTCCAATACTTGAAGTAGGCGCGCACTGGCCAGCGAACATAACGCTGAAGCTCGTCAGTGTCCCAGGATTCGAAAGGCAAGTTGTATCGACCGTGATTGTAGTCTTCTAATTCCATCCAAATCGGCATGTCTCGGGTGATGTAACTCTGATTCATGATCGACTCGACCCACTTGATGGGCTCTCGAACGGTCAAAATATAATGAGACGGTTGTTCGTGTTCTGGAAGCACATCGAGGAAATGATGTAGCGCATGAAAAACATCTAAATCGACGCGTAGCGCGAGACGCCAACGACAAAGTAGTCGTCTTTGCACGCGGCGCTTTGAAATCTTGCCGCTCTTATATTGGGTTAGAAGGTGGATGATCGATGCGTGCCATGCTTCGTGCCACGCAACATTTCCTGACCAGCATTCTGCAATTGTGTGGGTGCCACTGCGGGGTAAACCGACCCCAAGTGCGGTGGGAATGTGTTTCGGCATTCGCAGGGAAATGAGCATACAGGCCAAATCGCCAAACCAGTCTGTTCGCGACCAATGCTTAAGCAATACGTTTCGAATAAATCGTTCCATGCTTGAATAAGAGCCTTTCAATAAAGCTTAAGGCAGTCTCGAATTGCCGAGATTCGTCAGTCACGCAGTATGGTGACGTTCTCCCCCTTCGTTAAGGCTGTGTTAACTAAAGTAAACGGTCCGCGCTCTCAAGTGCTAATTCGAAAGTTTCGATGTCAGATTCTTTCGCGAGCTCGATTAAACTTTGGAGACATTCTCCAGCAGGGTTGACGGGTAGAAAAAGTGGACATAAAAAGAACAAATAGGGAATATATTGTTGAGTAAGGGCTGGCATGGGTGGATTATCGACCACGTCTGATGTGTTGGATCAGGCTTTGCGGGCCGCTGATTTGGAAGAGGCGTTTGATGATCGCGGTGTGGCCTATGAGGATTGCCCCGGCTGCGGCGCGCATAAGGGCCTGAAACTGTCGCTCGCGCGCGGACAGGTGCAATGTTCGGCCTGTGGCAGTGCTGGGCCGCTGATCGCTTATCTTCGCGAAAAGGCCGCGGCCGGAGAATGGAATCACGAGCCCTATTCAGAGGCTGAGATCATTCCGATCGAACCGCGTCTGCGCGAAACGGACGCGGCCAATCCTCCAGACGCCGTTGAAGTTAGGCCCGTGCGCCAAACGTCCCCCGCACTTGTCGCGGAATTGGTGTCCGAGGCTCCGATTGTTGAATCAGCGCCGCCAAAACCGCGCGGATCAGGTCGAATGGGTGAGCGGATCATCATGTCGCTCTTGGCCGTGATTTTCTTGGGCGCGGGACTGGCCGCGGCAGGCCTCTCTGGATTTGCCAATTTCCAAGCGTTCAGCCTTGGCGTGAGCGACCCAACCCAAGCGCGGATTTGGGGCTGGAGCGGGGTGATCGCGTCGGTCTGTTCCTTTGGCGGGTTCACCTTCTTTTGGTGGCACTTATCGGGTGGCCGCCGCGGAGAAGCGGTTCGGGCCTTCGTCTTCGCTTTGGCCGGGGCAGGCACAAGCATTGCCGGAACGACCTTGTTCATGCTCAACAATGCGCAAGGTCAAGCCGACACTTGGCAGAGCGCGGCACAGATCCGCGCGCTGACCGAAGCGGAGATTGCCGATTGGACGCGGCAGCTAGAAGGCATACCGCCGGAAACGCGATCAATTGATGGATTGAAGGCTTATTTAGCGGGCGTCGAAGCCGCAGGTCGCACGCATCAAAAACCTTATCGCGATGCGCAGAATGAATTGGGTTTGGCGGAACGGCGGGCGCAGTTAGAAGCGCAAATTGCCGCCGCCCGCGCGGATTTACGCACCGCCGCTGTTACAGATACGCAAGTGAGACCCGCACGAAACCTACCGGCTTGGTTCTTCGCTTTGATGCTGGAGCTGTTCTCATCACAAGCGACCAGCATTGCGTTTGTTTCATTGCTCTTGCTCTATGGCCGAAAACCGGAAGCGCCGCGCGATGAAGACTTAGGACCGGTGGTCTAGGCGGCTTTCTCAACAAAGACCGTGCCAGCGGAATAGCCTGCTCCGAATGAGCAGATTAGGCCTTTATCGCCGGCCTGCATATCCTGGCTATGCTTGTGGAAAGCGATGATTGAGCCGGCAGAGCTGGTATTGGCATAGGTGTCGAGCACGGTCGGACTCTCATCAGCTGTTGCCTCACGGCCCAGCACTTTTGAAGCGATCAATCGATTCATATTGGCATTGGCTTGGTGCAGCCACATGCGACGCAGATTTGGCGCTTCAAGATCCAAGCGTTCTAATTCGGCTATGATCATTTTGGCGACCATGGGCACGACTTCTTTGAACACTTTGCGACCTTCTTGCACGAATAGCTTATCTTCAGCACCAATCCCGTCCGGGTCACAGCGATTGAGGAAGCCGAAATTGTTGCGGATATTATTTGAGAATTGGGTTTTCAAACTGGTGCCGAGAATTTTCCAGTGCGCTTCCGGGGCAATGTCTTCCGCCTCGATGAGCACGGCTGTGGCGACATCGCCAAAAATGAAATGACTGTCGCGATCCGTGAAGTTCAAATGTCCGGAGCAAATCTCAGGATTGACCATAAGCACAGATTTGGCGCTGCCAGAGCGAACGAAATCCGCGCCGGTTTGGATGCCAAATGTTGCAGACGAGCACGCGACATTCATATCAAAGCCAAAACCATCAATGCCCAGCGCGTCTTGGATTTCGACAGCCATAGCAGGATAGCCACGCTGCATATTCGAAGCAGCGCAAAGCACGGCATCGACATCTTGCGGATCACGCCCAGCGGTTTCTAATGCCATTTTCGCGGCATTGACGGCGATCTCAGCCAGAACGGAAATCTGTTCATTTGGACGTTCTGGGATGACCGGACGCATGATGTCAGGGTCGACGACCCCAGATTTATTGACCACGAAGCGCGATTTAATGCCCGAGGCTTTCTCGATAAACTCGACGCTGGAATGCGTTTTTGCTTCGATCGCGCCGGCTTCGATATCGCTGGCATGTTCGGCATTCCACTTATCGGCCCAGAGATTGAAGCTCTCGACCAATTCCTCATTGCTGACCGATTCTGACGGCGTCCATAGGCCGGTCGCCGAGATAACAGGGGTGATCATATTGCGCCTCTTCGTCCGCCTTGGCGGTTCTGTTCTTTCTCCACGCGCTCAGGTCTAAGCCGATGATCCCGTGTCGTCGAGCCGTTAGCGGCTGTGGTCCTGCACGATTTTTTAGGGCGCACCATGGGTGTCGGCGTTCGGGTCTTGCGGCGTATTCGCGGTTTCCAGAAAAGATCGGCATTCTCGTGCATCAAGATCCGGGGAGCAAAACGCCCCAGATCCAGGCTTAAAGGCTGTTGGATAGACCGGGTCTTTGATCTCTTCGCGCGCCAAGCATTCTGTGACGCCATCGGGCGTGGCGCTGTGATAACAGGCTGAAATCCTGGCCTCATGCGCCGGATAATCCCAAGGCACATGCGAACACCCGGCGAGCCCGACGAGTGCAAGAAGAGCCAGTGTCCGCATCAGTCTTTCGGCTCAGCCCCAGCAATCTCGCGTCCGAGTTCGCGGCGCTCAGCATTCTCTTCTAATTGTTCGATCCGCTCTGCATCGCGATGACGCTCGCGTTCGGCATCTTGAATGGCGTCTGCGATGCAGCGGTTCCGGCTCGATTCATCGCTGATCGAGTCACATTTGGCGTAAGCGCGGTCGCGATCATATTCGGTGTTTGAGACACAGGCCGTGATCAAGCCGAGCGCGGCGATTATGAATAAGGGTTTCATCGTGCATACTCCTGAACTTCGAGAAAGCGTGGGCATCCGACTTCATGATCATTGTACAAACCGCAGGCTTGCATCCAAGCATAGACAATGGTCGGGCCGACAAATTTATGTCCCCGTTTCTTCAGCGCTTTAGAGCACGCTTCTGAAATATCGGTTTTGGTGGGGCCGTCGCGATAATTTTCTAGATGACCGAGAATGGGTTTGCCATGGACAAAGTCCCAACAGAAGTCGGAAAAATCTTCGCCTTTGTCAAACCCGTCAAGAAAGGCGCGCGCATTGCCGATGCAGGCCTCGATCTATTTCGGACTGCGAATGCTGCCTGGATTGGTCAGAGCTTTGTCGATCCTGGGCTGGTCCCAGCGCGCGATCTTCTCGGGATCAAATCCATCAAACTCTTCCCGCATGGTTTCGCGTTTGCGCAATATGGTGATCCATGCCAGGCCCGCTTGCATGCCATCGAGCTGAAGTTTCTCCCACAATGCGCGCGGATCATATTCCGGGACGCCCCATTCTTCATCGTGATAGGCGCGATAAAGGGGGTCATCTATTGGCGCCCATGCGCAAGGTGTCTGGTCTGTCATATTTACGTTTTAGCGCTGAGTTCGGCGACAAGCCAATCCGGTTTTGTAATTGTGACAGGGGTTTCATTAAGTTCGACAGGGACACCGTCAGCCACCGCCTTCTGCCAGCGGTCCACCCGGATGCGGGCCAAACCGATTTTGCCCCGATGGCTGGTAATGGTGCCGATCGATGCTGGTGCGAGCAGATCATCTTGCGCCTGCATCGTGGCGCCGTCTGCGATCGAGACCGTCAGGCTGCGTTTGCGAATTTGCCCCCGTCTATGCATGCGGCTGACCACTTCCTGACCCACGAAACAGCCTTTATTGAGCGCCACCCCGCCCAACACATCCATATTCACGTCGGCGGGAAACGCGTCCGCGGCGCCGAAATCCACGCCTTGTTCGGGCACGCCATGGGCGATGCGATCGGCATGATAGAGTGCTAAGTCGCCCAGGTCGGCTTGCAGTGGCGAACCCTGTGCGGCCATCCATTGGTCTGCGCGTGTCAAGCCGCGCGCGCGGCCGTCGGAATATCTTGGATCCAAATAAGTGCGGTCCGCACCGGCAATGGCGGGAATCGTGTTTCCAGCCGCTACGATGCCCGCCACGACCGCGACATCGTCTAATCGCTCAATCTCAACTTGGCTGCGCAAGCGGAACATTTTCAAACGTTTGGTGAGGTCGTCGGCAAAAGCTGACGCGGTGTCGAGCAAGACCCCGGTTTCGGTGCGGATCGCGAGAAAGTCCGATAGGATTTTGCCTTGTGGTGTTAGCAGAGCACCATAGCGCGTGGCGCCCTCGTCCCAATCATCCGTCGCATGGGTCACTAAGCGCTCAAGCAGGGTGAGTGTGTCAGGGCCGCTGAGTGAAACAATTGTGCGGTCGGGAAGGTAGATAAAGTCAGACGCCATGCCGAAGCATTTAGGTCGCCCATTTGCGCTTGTCATCCGCTGAACAAAAAAAGGTCCGGTGACAGGAGGGAGACGTCACCGGACCGAGATCCAAGAGATCCAGAGGGGAAAGGAGATCTCTTAGAATTTATAGCGTGCGCCGATGGTCAGACTGGTGCCGTCAAAATCATCATCGACGCGCGCATTGAAAAGATTGCTGCCATTGCCAATGAAGCGGCGATCAAATTCTAGATCGCGGATTTGGTAATAGCGGGCCTCGCCATAGACTTCCCATGGCGTATTCGTCAGCCAGGTCAGACCGGCTGCGAAGGTTCCGGCCAGACCGCTATCCTCACCTGTGACGACAAAGTTCGGATCAACCGCACCGCCGCCTGCATACAGAATATTGGCATCAACATTGGCGACGCCCAAGCCGCCGCCCACGAAAGGCACCAGGGTTTGATCGTCCGACCAGATGATGTCGCTATAATTATTGATCAGGAAGAAATCGATGCTGGCATCGCCGCCAAAGGATTGGGTGCCGCCATTGAAGCTGCCATTGCTGACATCAACGTCCAGGGTCGAATATTCCAGCTCGAGGCGGGTATTGAAAAGGCCGAACAATTCCCACGGTGTCTTATAGCCAAGTGCAATGCCAAGGGTGCTGTCGCTGTCAAACTCTGCTTGGACACGGGCTGGGTCACCAATTGTGCCAGGGGCGCCAGCCACTGGCGCTTGTGTGCCGCGAAGGTTGGCATCATTGGGGAAGCCGGCACCAATGAACCCGGCGACATATAAGCCATGATCATCTTCTGCCGAAGCGGGCAGTGTGCCAAGTGTTGAGAGGGCGAGTGTGAGAGCCAAGACTCGTTGCATTGGAGGACGTCCTTCTGGTGACGATTTGTTATTTCGTTGCTGAACGACCTAGTGGCCCAAACGAATGGATGCACGTCACGAGTGATCACCCCGCGATCACCTTCACTCACATGGAATTGAGATCACATTTTCAGTTCCGATCTTGAGGCCGTGCGCGCGTTCATCTCCCCCGCCGCCGCGGCATGCTTGACTATTTGCAACGGCCATGTGGAGTCGGCGCTAGAACCATGAATGAGGCCGCGATTCTGCGATGAGTGAGACCAGCCATATCCCGTTCCGGGAAGTGCCCTATCTGCCGCAAAAAATAAATATCGATCACCGCTCAGACGGGACCATTTTGCTCGACAATGGGCAGCCTCTAAAGGCGCACCCGCCGCATATGCTTTGGCCACTCAAACACTGGGCCTCGACCGCACCGGAGCGCACTTGGTTGGCGCAACGCGATCCCGTCGATTCAAGCCGGGAGGGTTGGCAAGAGATCACCTATGCTGAGGCTTGGGATCGGGTTCAAGCTATGGCGCAAGGGTTCTTAAATGCAGGCGTCGATGCGCCGGTTATGATCTTGTCGCGCAATACGATTGACCATGCCATTGTCATGTATGGTGCGATGTTGGCAGGTCTGCCTGTGGTGCCGGTCACGCCCGCCTATGCCTTGCTGAGCCAAGACTTCGTGCGACTGAATTATGTCGACAAGCTGGTTGAGCCAGCGGTCATCTATGTCGAAGACGGCGTAGAGTATCAACGCGGATTGGATGGGATGCAGACGGCAGATCGTTTGGTTCTGTATTCGCGCAATGCGCCGCAGGGCTATAACAGTCAGTCGCTGGATGAGTTTGCGGTGATGGGCGGCAATTCCGTTGCCGAGGCCTATGACCGTTTAACCCCGGAAACGATCGCCAAATTTATGCTGACATCGGGCTCTACGGGCGAACCAAAAGCGGTGATCAATACGCATGGGATGATCGCGGCGAATGCGAAAATGATCCGATCGGTTTGGGACGAAGACAAGCTCTCTGTAGTGACGGGCGATGTTCAAGTCATGTGCAATTTCTTGCCATGGAGCCATACTTATGGCGCCAATGCGATCTTGCACAATATGACGGATTGGGGCGGCACGCTTTATCTCGATTGGGGGGCACCAACGCCTGCGCGTCTTCCGGAAATGATCCGGAATATGAAAGACGTGTCGACCACGCAGCACACAACTGTGCCCGCCGCGTGGGCGGCCTTGGCGACGGAGTTCGAGCGCGATGAGGCTTTGGCCGAGACCTTCTTCAAACGCATCTGCTCGATGGCATATGGCGGCGCCGCCATGGGGCAAGATATTTATGAGCGGATTCAAAACGTCGCCGTCCGGGTAACGGGCACGCGTATTTCACTTTCGGCGGGCTATGGCGCGACAGAAACATCGCCGACCGCCAGCAATGTGCACTGGCCGAATGATACAATGGGATTGATCGGTTTGCCGCTACCCGGAAACACGTTCAAACTTGTGCCAGCAGGAGAGAAACTCGAATTGCGCGTCAAAGGCGTCAATGTCACGCCCGGCTATTATCGCAATGAAGAGAAAACGCGCGCCGCTTTTGACGAAGAAGGGTTTTATCGTTTGGGCGACGCTGTGCGCCTTGTGGATCCCGAACAGCCCGAGAAGGGGCTCGCCTTTGATGGGCGAACTGCGGAAGAATTTAAGCTCGCAAATGGCACATGGGTGTCGGCCGGCAAACTGCGGGTTCAAGCTGTACAGGCGGTGGATGGGGCGCTCGCAGACGCAGTGGTGTGTGGACTCAACCAGGACGAAGTGTGTTTGCTCGGCTTTATCAATGAGGGCTATTGCCAACGTCTTGTCGGTGAGACTTTGCCGATGGAGACTCTGATTGCGCATCCGAAAGTGATCGATGCGGTCCGCGTCGGTTTGAAGGCGCATAATACGGCGCATCCAAATGCAGCCAATCGAATTGCCCGGATCTTATTGCAGCCAACCCCGCCTCAAGCGGATGCCGGAGAGATCACAGAAAAGGGCTATATCAATCAAAACAAGTCCCAAGCCCTGCGCGCGACCGAAGTTTCCAAACTCTATGATGCGCGTGTTTCCGATATGATCATCGTTTTATAGCGCGCAAATACATGACAAATACAAACTGTTGCAGGCGGTTGACTTGAAATTCCTAACGCGGGGTCAGATATTGCAGGGGCAGAGCGAGAGACGTATCTCCTTTGCAGCCATAACCCCTTTGTGGCTTGTCTACGGACCTTGGCAGGACGATTGAACGCTGTGCGCGATCAGTCGTCCTGTCTTGTATTTGAGCTTGTTTTCCGCCCGCAATGCCCGCTAGAGACGCGTCGGAAAGAACAGAGGAAAAGATCATGAGTGAGGCTGCCGACAGCAATATGACAGGTGCTGAGGCATTGGTTGGAACCCTGGCGGATCATGGTGTTACCGCATGTTTCGCCAATCCTGGAACTTCGGAAATGCACTTGGTGACGGCGTTGGATAGCGAACCGCGTATTCGCTCCGTCTTGTGTCTGTTCGAAGGTGTCACGACCGGTGCGGCGGATGGGTTCGCGCGCGTCTCCGGAAAGCCGGCCATGACATTGCTGCATCTCGGCGCGGGGTATCTCAATGCGGGGGCGAATATCCACAATGCTGGCCGCGCCAATTCGCCGATGATTAATGTGATCGGCGACCATGCTGTGCCACATTTGAAATATGACGCCCCCCTCACGTCCAACATTCGCGGTCTCGCTGGACCAAACTCGCGTTGGATCAAGTCCGCTGACAAGGTCGAGACAACGGGGTCCCTCGCCGCGGAAGCCTATGCCGCGAGTTTTGGTCCCGAGAGAGGGCCCGTCTCTTTGCTTTTGCCTGCCGATAGCGCTTGGCTCGAAGGCGGGGTGAAGGCCCCGCCACGGGCGCCGGCGGCATTGCGGACGGTTGCGGCTGATAAGATTGAAGCGGCGAAGGCAGCGATCGCAGCCGCGCAGACCCCTGTCCTTATTATCAATGGCACCGCATTGACTGAGACCGGTCTCTCTGCAGCGGCGCGCCTGAAAGCGGCCGGCGTGCGGGTTCTGACCGACACATTTTATCCGATCATGCGCCGCGGCGCTGGCGTGTTCGCGCCCGAGCGGATGCAGTATTTCGCGGAAGGCGCGATGGCCGATTTGGAAGGCAGTGACTTGATGGTGACCGTTGGGACCAGCGCCCCCGTTGCCTTCTTTTCTTATCCAGGAAAGCCAAGCCTTTTGGTGCCCGAAGGCTGCACACTGCTTGACCTGGGAGATGCCAGCACAGATAGCGCAGCAACTCTGTTAGCGCTGGCGGATGCGATGGGCGCCAATGAAGCGGTGTCGCCTGAGATTCTCGTGACTCGGGAAATGCCGACTGGCGAATTAACAGCGAAAGCGGTCGGACAAAGCCTTGCGCGGCATATGCCAGAGAATGCCCTCGTCTCTGA
>JABSQA010000004.1 GCA_013213825.1 Henriciella sp. | reverse complement strand
TGGCATGTGTGCGAGCGCCATTGGTCGCGAGAATGAATCGCGGGGGCTGGATCGCCACGCATTGGGCGTTGGAGTATGCGGTCCAGTTCGGCCTGATCTTGCCCAGTATGGCACTTTACCGGCTACCAATATTGATCGGCGGAACCAGCAATCATTTTCGCAAATCCGCTCTACAGGCGCTGGGTGGGTGGGATTCATACAATGTCACGGAAGATGCCGACCTTGGCATGCGGATGGCGCGAGCAGGCTTGGTGTGCGGGACCATCGCGCCGCCAACTTATGAAGATGCACCGCAGCATCTCAATATCTGGCTGGCGCAACGCACGCGATGGATCAAGGGCTTCATCCAAACTTGGTTGGTCTTAATGCGAACCCCCGGAAAGACGGCAAGTCAGATGGGGGCATTGCGATTTGGCGTCATGCAGGTGACGCTTGGCGGCGCAATTCTGACGCCGGTCGCGCATTTGCCATGCCTCCTTCTCGTGGCCCTCATATTCGCGTTCTCGGACTTGACCTTAGGCATCTATGGCGCGGGATTGCTCATAACTGCGCTGGTCGTCAATTTCGCAGCAGATCTTTTGGCGCCGGGCGTATGGACATGGCGAAGATGGGTTGCCGTGTTGACCCGGCCTATATATTGGCCGCTGCATTCGATCGCGGCGTATCGCGCCATTTGGGAGCTTGCGAAAGCCCCGTTTTTCTGGGCAAAGACACCGCACCGCCCAAGTGAGATAGAAGAGACTACACCTTGCTCGACTGGATTATCAGCCTCAGCCTGGCCGCCATCTTCATCGCCTTGGGAATCTTTGCGCATGGCAAGCTCGGCACCGTCCGGAAATCTGATCAGCGACCCCACCAATGGCCGTGGGGATTGATCATGGTCGGGTGCGTCTTCGCCCTCTTCTTGATCGTGGTGCATCTGATCAACATTGTCGGCGTCGAGACCGGTCCGGAAAACAGTATGTTTGGACGGTTCTAGCAAAAAGTTTAACTTGACGAAGATCATAAGTTCTTGTTTTGTTCTTTTTCAACAAATAGGAGGGACTGACATGCCGACACCGCAAGACTTAATGCAATTGGGCCAAACGCTCATCGATCTTTGCCAAGCGAAGCGTGAAACCGAATTACAAGACAATCATTATACGACCGACGCTGTTTCGGCCGAAGCTGTTGCCATGCCAGGCGGCTCGGCTGAAGCGGTTGGTCTCGACGCCATCAAGGCCAAAGGCGAATGGTGGTATGGCGCGCATGAATTGCACAATTTGAGCATTGAAGGCCCATTTGTGCACGGAACCGATCGGTTCAGCGTGATTTTTGATATTGATGTCACGCAGAAAGAAACCGGTGAACGAACCCAAATGCGCGAAATTGGCACGTATTACGTCAATCAGGCCGGTAAGATCACACGGGAAGAGTTTGCTTATCCCATTGGTGACTAGGTCTAACCCGGCGTCAGACATGGTCATCCCCTTACGTGCTCGCTATGTTGAAGCGGACGTAAACACAGCACGGCGCATGGGCGCCTTCATGGGAGACTGATTATGGCCTTTGATGCGCCGGAAGAGCTCGAAGCTTTCCGCACCGAAGTGCGCGACTGGCTGGAGGAAAATTGCCCCGCCAGTATGCGCACGCCGATGCGTGACGATGAAATCGTTTGGGGGGGACGCTTAGAGAAGTTCAAAAATCCCGACTCGAAAATCTGGCTCGAACGTATGGGCGAGAAAGGTTGGACAGCCCCAGAATGGCCCGCAGAGTATGGCGGCGGCGGACTAAGCAAAGCTCAAGCCCGCGTGCTGCAACAAGAATTGCGGCGTATCAAAGCCCGTCCGGCCTTATTCTCATTTGGCCTTTGGATGTTTGGTCCGGCCTTGCTCGAATTTGGCAATGACGCGCAAAAGAAGCGGTTCATTCCTGATATCGTCAAAGGCAAGACCCGCTGGTGCCAAGGCTATTCTGAACCCGGCGCTGGATCGGATCTGGCGGGCCTGCAGACCAAGTGTGAGGACAAAGGCGATCATTGGTTGATCAATGGCCAGAAGGTTTGGACGTCTTATGCCGATCAGGCC
This sequence comes from Henriciella sp., assembly GCA_013213825.1. Classification (GTDB taxonomy): domain Bacteria; phylum Pseudomonadota; class Alphaproteobacteria; order Caulobacterales; family Hyphomonadaceae; genus Henriciella. Next base: position 62,513 of record JABSQA010000004.1, on the reverse strand, counting down.
GATTGGATTTTCTGCCTCGTTCGTACCGACAAGACGGTCAAACATGACGGCATCAGCTTCTTGGTCTTTGATATGCAATCAGACGGCGTTGAAGCGCGTCCGATCAAGCTGATCTCTGGCTCATCGCCCTTCTGTGAAACCTTCTTCACCGATGTCAAAGTGCCGAAAGAGCAATTGGTCGGTGAGCTGAATGCTGGCTGGACGATCGCCAAACGCTTGCTCCAATTTGAGCGTTCCTCCATTTCAGCAGGCGGCTTTGGCGGCACAGGCGGCTCAGGCATTTTGCCGCCGCAAGAATATGCCAAGCAACATGTCGGTGTCGACGAAACCGGCCGCGTATCGGATGGCGATTTGCGCGCACGGATCACCGATCATCTGATGTATGCCAAGGCGTTCGGCCTCACCGTGCAGCGCTCGACCGAGCAAGCCAAAGCAGGTCAGGAAGTGGGGCATACCGCGTCGATCATGAAATATGCCGCAGCCAAAATGAACCAAGACAAGTGCGAACTCATCGTCGAAGCCTTGGGCACAGATGGGCTCGGCTGGTCGGGTGACGGCTTTGCGGAAGACGCCAAAAAGGCCACCCGTGGCTGGTTGCGCTCGAAGGGTAATTCCATCGAAGGCGGCACCAGCGAAATCAATCTCAATGTCATCGCCAAACGCGTACTTGGCCTGCGGGAGCATCAATAATGTCTTTCATTCTGACTGAAGACCAACAAATGCTGCGCGACACGGCCATGGCCTTCGCGCGGGATGAGCTGCCCGTAACGCACTTGCGGGAGCTTCGTGACAATGACGCCAATGGCGTCGACGCAGACACGCGCACCAAATTGGCAGAGCTCGGCTTTTTCGGCGTGCTCGTGCCCGAAGAGTATGACGGGGTCGGCCTCGGCATGGTCGCCATGGGCCAGATCATGGAAGCCCAAGGTCGCACCATCGCCGCCACACCGCTTTTGCAGACCGCCGTACTCGGCGCCAGCACCCTCATTCTCGGCGGTTCGGAAGCTCAAAAAGCGGAATGGTTGCCGAAGATTGCCAGCGGCGAAGTCACCGTTGCCGTGGCTGTCGATGAAGGCACACATCACGCCCCGCTGAACATCGCGACAGAAGCCGAACGCAATGGCCAAGGCTATACGCTAAATGGGGCCAAGCGGTTCGTCACCGACGGCCACCACGCGGACATGTTCATCATCGCTGCGCGCACGTTTGGCGAAGCCGGACAAGCCCATGGCGTGTCCCTGTTCATTATGCCGAAAGACACCAATGGGCTCACCGTCCAGGCTCTAAACACGGTCGACTCGCATGGCGCGGCGCATCTACATCTTGAAGATGTCGCCGTCGGAGAAGACGCAGTGATCGGCGCCGTTGATGGCGGCTGGGAAATTCTAGAACCCGCACTCGACCGGGGTCGAATTGCGCTCGCGGCTGAAGCCCTGGGCAGTGCTCAAGCCGCGTTCGACATGACGCTGGACTATTTGCAAACCCGGAAACAATTCGGCCAGTTGATTGGCTCCTTTCAAAGCCTCCAACACCGGGCTGCAAAAATGTTCACTGAGTTGGAATTGACCCGGTCCTGCATTGGCGCCGCTTTGTCTGGCATTGATGAGAATCGCAATGATACGGCGGAGCTCGCAAGTCTGGCCAAAGCCCGTGCCGCTGAGCTCATTCATTTGGTCTCAAATGAGACCGTTCAATTCCATGGCGGCATTGGCATGACCGATGCGCATGATAGCGGCCTCTATATGAAACGCGCCCGCGTTCAGGAGGCCCTTTTAGGGGGTGCGAGTTATCATCGCGACCGCTACGCCAAGCTCAACGGATTTTGATCTAAAGGGGGTGAACGCATGACGGACGCCCCCTTTTTTCGATTCTATCCAGGCGCGTATGACGCCAAGCACGGGCAGTTTGAACGTTCAGACGAAGATTGCGACGTCTGCGGCCAAACCGCCATTTGGCTCTATAAGGGTGTGATCTACACATCGGGCACAAGTCCATCTGTATGCGCCCGATGCTTGCATGCCGGGCGAATTGGGGCGTTTCTCAAACAACGCGATGATGCGGAAACGCGGGCGCTGCGGGCCAAACATCCCGATTGGTCGATCGACTCCTACAGTTTGCAAGATATCGAATTGGAAGAGGAGGTGAGCGACGAGACACATGATGTATTGATGCTGCGCACACCTTCGGTCGCGAGTTACAATCCATTCGATTGGCCCGTTCATGATGGCCTGCCCATGGCTTGGATCGGCGCCGGCAATGATGAAGCTTTGATCGCCAACCCCCAAATCTGGCAGGCTATGCAAGCCGCTTGGACCGCAATCTGGCCCGTTGAGACTTTGGACGGACCGACTGACTATTTGCTGATCTTTCAATCCGTTGAAGGCCATGTCTATCGCGCCGTTGTAGATTTGGATTGAGCGTTCTAAGCCGTAGAGCATGATCCGATTCATTCCGTTTCTTGTTATTATCGCTTTGTGCGCGCTGAGTGTTGCCGGAGCGGTGTCTACGCCTTGGCTGATTGTCCCCGCCCTGCTGTTTGGTGGACTCGTGCTTGTCGGCTTGTTTGATCTTGCCCAAACCCAGCACACGCTGTGGCGGAATTTTCCGATTCTGGGGCGCATGCGGTGGTTGGCCGAAGCGATGCGGCCATTCTTCCGCTCGTATATGGTGGAAAGTCAGACCGAAGGTCGTCCATTCAATCATGAAGAGCGCGCGATGATTTATCGGCGGGCCAAGAATGTCTCATCGGTGGAACCGTTTGGCAGTCATCTCGACATTGAGAACCCGCCTTATGAATGGCTCGCGCACTCGATCGCCGCCAATCATCCAGAGGATGACAATCCGCGGATTTTAGTCGGCGCACCCGGCACGGCCAAACCTTATTCTGCCAGCGTGCTAAACATCTCAGCGATGAGCTTCGGCTCGCTCGGCGCGCATGCCATCGAAGCCCTAAATCGCGGCGCCGCGAAAGGTGGCTTCTTTCACGATAGCGGCGAAGGCGGCGTTTCACGCTATCACCGCGCGGGGGGTGGCGATTTGGTCTGGGAGCTCGGCTCAGGTTATTTCGGTTGCCGCGCCTCAGATGGTGGATTTGATCCAGCCCAGTTTGAAGAGAATGCGCAGCTCGACCAAGTCAAAATGATCGAGGTCAAACTCAGCCAAGGCGCCAAGCCTGGCCATGGCGGAGTCTTGCCTGGCGCTAAAGTGACCCCAGAAATTGCTGAAGCCCGCGGCATACCGGTCGGGCAGACCTGCTATTCGCCACCGCACCATACGGCTTTCTCAACGCCCAAAGATATGCTCAATTTCATCGATCAGCTGCGCGACCTCTCCGGTGGCAAGCCCGTTGGGTTCAAACTCTGTATCGGCAATCGCTGGGAGTTTTTGGCCATTTGCAAAGCCATGCTGGAAACCGGTCAGCGGGCCGACTTTATCGTGATTGATGGTGCTGAGGGCGGCACTGGCGCGGCACCCGGTGAGTTTCTGGATCATGTCGGCGCCCCGCTGCGCCAAGGTCTCGTCTTTGCCCGCAACGCTTTGGTCGGGTGCGGTTTGAAAGATGACATCAAGCTGGCCGCCAGCGGCAAGCAAGTCTCAGCCTTCAATATGGCCGCCTCCCTCGCGCTCGGGGCAGATTGGATCAACACCGCCCGAGGCTTTATGTTCTCGCTTGGCTGTATTCAATCGCTCCACTGCCACAACAATACTTGCCCGACCGGTATTGCGACCTCAGACCCGGGCCGCCAACGCGGTCTGGTCGTCGCCGATAAAGCAGAACGGGTCTATCACTTCCACAAGAATACGGTTGCCGCTTTGATGGAAGTGGTGGGGGCGGCAGGATGCCAGCATCCGTCCGAGTTGGAGCCCCATCACATCATTCACCGCATCACCGAAGACAAAGCGGTTCCAGCCGATCTCGCCTATGAATTGCTCGCCCCTGGCGTGCTTCGCGACGATGCCGCTGCGACGCATTTCGCTGCGGATTGGCAGCGCGCTCAAGCGGACAGTTTTGCGCCGGCCTAAAGCGCCGCAGAATGCGCCGGTTGGTTTTCATATGGATCCGTTATGCCGGCATTTTCACGGCGCCGGATCATGTCTGAGACCACGAAGGCGCCAATCATTTTGCCGATCACAAAGACAATCCAATTGGCCAGCGTAAGCGTATTGCCAGGGTCCATATCCAATTGCATTTGTTTGGCGAGATCCGCGCCGTACAGGAATATGGTCGTATCGATCGGTGTCGCCACGGCACTGGAATAAAGGATCCGCTTGGACAGTTTCATCTTGGTGAATGTGAAGAGCAGCCAATCGAAGAATTCGGAGACGAAAAAGGCCAGGCCCGAGGCGATGACAATCACGATCCAAGCGTAATACATGGACCAACACAGCGCCATCGCCATGGCCAGCAAAACCCACTGCCCCATTTCGCGCTGAACGAAATCGCGAATGACAAAAACCAATCCCGTGACCAGCGTCAGAGGGTGCAGCATCAATCCAGCTGGATTTGGAACATCGGACGGAAAGATAAGTGAGAACATCGTATCTGTCGTCTCGACCCAAGGCCCAACAAATTGGATGTTTGGGACAACCCCGAAAGACCAATTCAAGAACGGGATCATCATCACATAAATGATCGCCCAGAGCCGTCCGCCCAAGCGCCACAGAATCGCAACCGAGACCACAAGACCAAGCAAGACAGGCAATAACAAGCCAGGTCGGTTATTGGTCAAAATGCCAACAAATGCATCCCAGATCTCGATCAACATGGATGTTCCTATCGTCATAAACTGATGCTTGCTCTTAAGCGGCAAACGCGCTTAAGGCCAGCAACTAGCGCAAGTGCCGCTGAGGAGAAGCTTGTGAGTGCAGATGTGAAGCTGTGTTTGATCGTCGCCCGAGCACAAAATGGCGTCATTGGGCGAGACAATGACCTGCCCTGGCGACTGTCAGACGACCTCAAACACTTTAAGCGCACCACGAAAGGTTGCCCCGTCATTATGGGGCGCAAGACTTGGGAGAGTTTGCCGCGCCAACCTCTGCCTGGCCGCGACAATATCGTGCTCAGCCGTGACGCCCAATATGCCGCTACACAAGCACGCGTGTTCACCTCAACCTTAGCCGCCGTCGAAACGGCACGGTCGCTCGCTCGCGCCAGCGGCAAGTCAGAGATTTTCGTAACCGGCGGCAGCGCCGTGTATGCCGAAGCCCTGCCCATGGCCGACCGACTTTACATTACAGAAGTCGAAACCTCTATAGATGGCGACGCCTACTTTCCCGACTTTGACGAAACCGAATTCAAACAAGTCGCAGCACAGCATATAGACGCAAGCGAGAAGAATGAGTTCGCCTTCACCATTCGAACGCTGGATCGCCTCGCGTAACGCTTGCTGACATCGCACACCCGCGGCACACTGGCTAAATACAGGCCGGAGGATGTAGCATGGAATTTGAGACTGTCGCAGAAGGGCTGGCTTTCCCAGAAGGTCCCGTCTGGATGGAGGATGGCTCGATCATCCTGGTCGAAATCGCCAAAGGGTGCATCACCAGAATTTGGGGCGATGGCCGCTCAGAAGTAATTGCTGAAACTGGCGGTGGGCCCAATGGCGCCGCGATCGGGCCGGATGGGGCGCTATGGATCTGCAATAATGGCGGCTTCAAGTTTCATCAACGCGATGGCTTGCTCATCCCTGGTCATTGTCCAGACGATTATTCCGGCGGCCGGATAGAGCGCATTGACCTCGCGACCGGGAAAGTCGAGCGCGTCTTAGACACGGTTGAAGGCCATCAACTGAAAGGCCCGAACGATTTGGTCTTCGATAAGGATGGCAATCTCTATTTCACCGACCATGGCAAAACCTATCCCCGCCAACGCGACTTTGGCGGCCTCTTTTTCCTCGCCAATGGCGCCTCGGAAGCCGTTGAGCTGGATCATCACCATACGTCTCCTAATGGTGTCGGCCTGTCGCCGGATGAAAAGACGATCTATATGGCGGACACAATGACCGCGCGACTCTGGGCCTTCGACCTCAGCGCGCCAGGCGAGATTGAGCGCGCCAGTCCATTCAATTTGGGCCGTGTCGTCGCCACCATGCCGGGTCTACAATATTTCGACAGCCTCGCCGTTTCAGCCGCGGGCAATGTCTGCGTCGCAACCATTATGAATGGTGGCATTACGACGATTACGCCGGACGGAGATCATAGTCATATCGCCTTCCCTGATCCCTTTGTGACCAATATCTGTTTTGGCGAAGATGGCATGAACGAGGCTTGGGTTACGCTGTCCGGCACAGGGAAGCTGGCCAAATGCCGCTGGCCTGAACCAGGACTGAAGCTGAACTATTACGCTTAAGCCAAAGCAAAAGCCCCAGACAGTCCGTCCGGGGCTTTAGTTTTAGTTCGGCGTCAAACGCTAGTTCAGCACCGCCATAAAGCTGATCGCCCCCGACGCACCCGCGGCGACCGGTTCGGCAAAATCCCATTTAATGTGCGTAATCTCAGCCGCCGTCGCGACTCGCATACGGTCGCCGTCCGCGATCAGTGTGGCTGTGCGCAGGGCGAAACTGTCGCCATTATCAGCCGAGAACATTACGGCGCTCGCGGCCCCTTCAATCGTGTCTTCCAATAAAGTGACTTCGCCAGGGACAGGCATGACCAAACTGACCCCTTCCGCCGGCGCATCGCCTTCATTTGTGAAAGCCAAGCGATACCGAACTTGCTCGCCCGGCTCGACATCGGTGGCAGGAGCGAAAGAAAGCTGCTCTGCCCCGGAGGCATCGACACTTACCGTCGCCACTTCAACTGTTTGAACTGCCGTCAAGCCCGCCGCTCCGGCTGGGGCCACGCCCAAACCGGTAAGCGCGAGCGCTAATATAGCTGCACGCAACATCCATAATCTCCAAAACAAGCTCTTATATTTATGCGGAGATGATGACCGGCTTGGGTAAAGGGGGGTTTAATGCAGGCGCACGGGCGAGGTGGGGGTAACCGCCAGACTGGCTCGCGCTGCCAAAATGCGAGCGCAATATTTTGCCATCTATATTGTATTATTCGAGACTCTCATGATTAATGGCCCTGCATAACAGACGGGGACAAATCAATGCGCTTATTTTTCATTTGCTTTGTCATCTGCTTAGCGCCCAGCGCCTTCGCAGATGGATGGAAACTTTATTCAGGGCAAATGGAACTCGATGTTCGAGGCTCTGTCGGACTCGATCAAAATTACGCTTTTCTCTCTGTCCGAACCACGGATCCCAACGCGCCGGAAGTGCGCTTTTCCTGCAGCGACCAGCATGGATTAAAGTCGACTATCATCTTCGAACCCATGGTAAGTCGCACATCGCATGGCGGGTCCATCCGATACAAAGCCCGCCGCAGCAGTCTGGCGATCGAGGGACGCAAAGTCGAGCATGTCATGTGGACTCATGTTCGTGAAACCCGGACCATCCAAAACCGCCAAATGAAAACCGCGCGCATGCTCTTCAATGCCGTGATCAAGAATGCCGACTTTGTCGTCAAAGAACCGCTCGGCGACAAGATCGCAATCGATCTCCCCCCAGTCGATGACGCCTTCACCTATTTCGCGAAATCCTGTCACGTCACGAATGGATCGTCTTGAGCATACACGCTCATCCACGCTCAAATAATTGGCGATGCCGGCGCGATTCGAACGCGCGACCTACAGATTAGGAATCTGTTGCTCTATCCTGCTGAGCTACGGGACCGTATACTGAGGCATAAGCGATTGCGGGAGCAGATTGAAGAGGATGAATGGGTCGGTGGGGTGTTTGGGGGTTTTGCATGTTCGTGGCCGCGTGCGCGCCAAAGAGTCCGTTGCCAGATATGCAGCCTGGCGAAGTCGGTCGGGTCACGAAAGTTATTGATGGCGATGGTCTGATCCTTGACACAGGACAGCGCGTTCGTTTGATCTCAATCACAGCACCGGTTTTGTCTGCGCGCGATGGATCGCCTGAGCCTTATGCGGGCGAAAGTGCCCGTTTGCTCGAAGACATGGCGCTGGGGCGTCGGGTGCGCCTCTTTTATCCGGGTGTGACGCGCGATCGATATGACCGCGCCTTGGCGCATGTTGTGACGGTCGACGCCACAGGCGACACACTTTGGCTGAACCGCGAAATGATCGCCCGTGGCGGGGCGCGGCTGCGTCTCTATCCGAGCACGTCCGCGCGTGCGCAAGAGCTCGCGACCGCTGAACAGATGGCGCGCCAAGACAGGCTCGGGCTCTGGGCCTTGCCTGACTATAGGCGGACCGACGTGGCTGAGATTGAAGAGGACCAAAGTGGATTTGTGATTGTGACAGCGCAGCTTGGCAAGCGTTTTGTGACGGCGGAGCCAAGCCGATTCCCGCCGGCCTGCCTAAGACGTCTTCAAGGTGCCGTCATCACGTTGAGCATTGACCGCGATGCTGTCTCCGCTTGCGGCATCGCAGATGGCACGTCGGTCGAATTGCGCGGCTGGCTCACAGAGGGTACGCTCACGCTCCGCCATCCTTTACACTTGCAAACGCTTACGACCAACTAGCCCGCAATATATTGCGCGCCATTCACAGTCATTGTTGCGCCGGTGATGAAAGCGGCATCATCGCTCGCCAAATAGACGCACATCGCGGCAATCTCTTCAGCTTTGCCGAGACGTCCAACAGGAATGGTCGAGATAATGCTCTCGAGAACATTTTCCGGCACCGCGCGGACCATTTCAGTATCAATGTAACCGGGACACACTGTGTTCACCGTGATCCCTTTTTTGGCCCCTTCTTGCGCGAGCGCCTTGCTGAAGCCAATCAGGCCCGCCTTAGCCGCAGAATAGTTTACTTGTCCAAACTGGCCCTTCTGACCGTTAATGGACGAGATGTTGATGACCCGGCCAAATCCGCGGCCGCGCATGCCTTCCCATACTTGTCTCGTGACATTGAAGGCTGAATCCAAATCAACCGCGATGACTTTGCGCCATTGCTCATAGCTCATTTTGTGGAATGGTCCGTCCCAGGTGATCCCGGCATTATTAACGACAATATCGATCGCGCCGAGATCGGACTCAATTTGCGCAATGCCGGCGCCCACCGCTTCAAAGTCTGAAACATCGAATTTGTAGCATTTGATTCCGGTCGCCGCTTCACAGGCTTTGGCGGCTTCTTCATTGCCTCCATAATTCGCAGCAACCGTATAGCCTGCAGCCTTAAGACCGTTGCTGATGGCAAGGCCGATTCCTCGCGTCCCTCCGGTTACCAGCGCTGTTCTAGACATGCTCCATTCTCCCGTTATGCTGCGCAGCATAAAATTTGCTGCGTCTGCTCAATTCGATGTAAGCACGAACCTCCTAGGCCGTGCAGTCCTACATTCGTCGAAAGGTCGACAGTAGCAGATATCGCTACCGAGACGAGCACGAATTCGGGACGATGAAAAAAGAAAGGGCAGGTCATGGCGAAATCGAACGGCAAATCTGACACCGTGATTATTAAAAAGTACGCCAACCGGCGTCTCTATGATACGTCTACATCCTCATATGTTACGCTCGATCACCTGTCTGATCTTGTGCGGCGCGAAGTCAACTTCGAAGTCGTGGATGCAAAGTCCGGTGAAGATCTCACCCGGCAAGTTTTGACCCAAATCATTTTCGAAAAAGAGAATAAGGGCGAAGGCGCTCTGCCCGTGAATTTCTTGCGAAAGCTGATCGGCTTTTATGGCGCGGGATCACAAAGTCTTCTACCCGCTTGGCTTGAGATGAGCATGAATAGCTTTTCCGAAAGTCAGGAACGCTGGACCAAAGCTATGGGCACGGCCAATCCTTTCACCATGTTCGAAAAGCAAGCGCGCGCAAATATGGACATGTTCGAGAATGCGATGCGCATGTTTACCCCTGGCGCACTGGCGCGAAAGTCAAAGCGCGACGACCGCGCAACATCTCCAAGTGATGAGATGATGGAAATGTTGCGCGCGCAAATGGCAGCGATGCAAGACCAGCGGGACTCTTTGGCTAAGCGATAAACACAAACTTACTGTTCAGCATAAGCGACCGCTGGATCGAATGTCTCCCCGCGCTCGCGGGCTTCAAAAATCAGCTCACCGGAAATCAGATAGACGAGCCCGGCATCCTCGCGGCCAAGCCAACGCGTTGTATCCTGACCAATGAGCAGGTCGCCATAGCCGTCATCATTGAGGTCGCCGATGCTAATCACCCGACTTTGATTTTCGCGATTACCTGCTGGAACAATCATCGAACCCGCGCCTGCGACAGGGACTGAGAGGGTTGGCGTGCCCCCCGTGGGCAATTCATCAGCACTCACCGTGTGAACCGTTGGCGCATTATATGTCCCCAGACGCGCCATCACCAAAGCCTTATGTTGACCGTCTTCCGGCGGCAAAAGTGCCGATAACGCGGTGAGCTTATCGACCCCCGAAGGTCCATCTAAAAGCACCGCATTTCCTTGCGCTTGAAGTGATCTGAGATCGATCCTTCTATCGATGCTGTCGCGATCGAGAATTGTGTCATGTCCATAAACGATGAAGGCGCTATCTAAATCCAGGTTATCCGAATCCTGGAAAAACAGCCAACCAAAAGCAAAGTCGTCAAAGCCATCTGAATTTATGTCGCCCAACGGCGTTATGATCCGGTCGTTCGTGACCGTTGGCACCTGAGAGTCCCAGAAGCCAATATGTGTAGCAGGCGCCAAGAAATTCCAGCGGCTGTTGCGGATGCCTCCAAAACTGAGGCTGTTGAGCAGGTCCTGACCGCTAAAAACGATGGCTGCGCTTTCGTTCCAGTCGACAAGATTTATGGACACGTCGTTTAGGCCGTCGCCATTGACGTCGCCCATAGTTTCGAGCGGCCCACAAAATGCCTGTCCCACTGCAGACCTGTAGAAACCACCGGCTTGTTTCGCGCGGATCACGTCATCCAGAATGATCGTATTGTTCTGTTCAAGCGCCTCTTTGAGTGGCGCGCCCGTGATTAAAACGGCAGCATGAAGCAAGCCTGTGGTCACGCGATTGTCGCCTCTGCGCATACATACAGCCAATTCGGGCAAACCATCCGCGGTCATGTCGCCCATTGCACCGAGACTTAGGGGATCGACATAGTAATTATCAGGTGTGATCGCGGTGGCATGCGGTATGTCATCGAGCGACACAATCCCACCTGTTTGCATTACGCTCGCCAAGCTTGCGCCCGAGATGATGTTGAGTTCTGTTTGGTTGCGGGCAGTGACGAAATCATTGATGCCGTCTTCGTCGAGATCCCCAATCACAGTCCAATTATAACCAAAGTGCATGTCCCCTTCGACGCCATCAATCTTTAACACGCCATTCGTATCACTCTCCAGCATTTCTAGCGTATCCGCCTCAATGAGGAGCTTGCCAGGAATAATGTAGACCGCCCCATGTTCCGATCCTTCGGGCGGAAAGAACTCTCCACGATCTCGCGTATGCTGACCCGGCGCCGCGATCATCAATTCGGGCTGACCATCACCATCTATATCCCCCAAATTTGCGGCGTTCCGGCCAAGGCCTCGAAAGGCTGTCTCACCGCCAAAGCGAATGACTTCTTTATTGTCGAAGACTTCTACCATATTGGAGATATCAATCTCGAAAGGGATGCTGGGTTGGCCAGGATATTCATGCGCAACCATGACCATTTCAAATGTATTGTCTTGATTGTGGTCTATGGGTTTCTCGTAATTTTGCGGTTCAAGAAGCTTAAACGCGCCGGTCTCTGTATCGAAACTAAAAGCTTCCGCATCACCATTACCCGCATCCGCTAAAGTAAGGGCCACTGTTCCACCGCGCCCGTCCGAAGCGATAAGCGTGACGTCCCAAGGTTGATTTTCGCGAATGGTCGCTAAGGTCGAAGAGTAGGCACTTTTCGTTGCTGCCGCTTCTGGCGACGACACAATTTTCAATGTGACATCATTAATGTCCAACTCAACTTCACCGATCGCATCATCGCCAATCGGCGGCACAGGCGTATCGGCGCTCTCCGTGCAGGACGCAAACATGAAAATACAAAGAGCGAGGGGGGCGGCGCTTGATCGTAGCATGCGTAGATCTTTCTCAAAAAGACAACGCAGCGCAGAAAGAGCTATAATCAGCCCCCTACGGATGGTTTAAATAATCCGTTGAAATTTTACTGAATGGCAATCGCAGAAACAACGACGCCATTGTCTTGTTCCTGCAAAAGGACCGCGCAATTCTGCTCGCAATCAATGGCGATCGGGGTGGAATCATCCATCCACAATCCGAGAGATTCCACACGCGTGACAGGGTTAACCATTGTCGTCGTGTTCGCCTCGCCGGACAGGTATTCGACAAGCGTGATTTCAAGCGTGGCATCGCTTTTACCCATCACGGTCAGAGCATTGTCCGCCCAGTTTAAATAAGGCGCATTCGCGTCACGTAGATCAACGCGCTTTGAGATGTTTCGACGAATATCTCGCTTGCGCGTCCCCGGGCATTCTTTCGCCCCATCATAGAAGGATTGCGGCGTATATGGCGCGCGCAGGCTCAGACGATCCGTATAAGACATCTGACGATCCTTCGCCTCTGGCAGGGACATGGGGTCCGGATCGCCTAAATAGTCCCAATAATTGACCGTCCATGTCAGGATCAAAACATCATCGCGTTCGGCATTGATTTGCTGCATCGTGCGATGCGCTTTGGGGCATGCCGGGCAATTTTGATTGGCAAAGAGCTCAACCAATACAGGTCGCTCAGCGTCCGCATAAGCGGCGCCAACCAACCAAGTGGCCAAAGCAAAAAAGGCGAAGAAACGCACCATGAGTGCCTCATAACCGTTTCTTCGATCGAATGGAATTCACTACGCCGTGAAGACTGCGTTACGCAGCCTCATGGGCGAGATTGCGCAAGACATAGTGGAGGATGCCGCCATTGCGATAATAGTCGAGCTCATTATCGGTATCGATCCGTACGGTTGTATTCGCGGTCACGGTTGAGCCGTCAGCCTTGGTGATTTTCACTTCCACGGTTTGGCGCGGCTTGATCGAATTAATGCCCTCAATGGTCACCTCTTCATCCCCCTTTAAGCCGAGCGTTTCCCAGCTCGTGCCGGCTTCGAACTCGAGTGGAAGAACACCCATGCCAATCAAATTCGACCGGTGAATACGCTCAAATGAGCCCGCAATCACTGCGCGCACGCCGAGCAGAATGGTCCCTTTCGCAGCCCAGTCGCGCGACGAGCCGTTGCCGTAAAGCGTCCCGGCAAACACGACGAGCGGAACATTCTTATCCATATACCGCATCGCCGCATCATAGATTGGCATCTGATCACCGCTTGGATGGTGGATCGTGACACCGCCTTCAACGCCTGGAACCATTTGGTTCTTGATCCGAATATTCGCGAACGTACCGCGCATCATCACTTCATGATTGCCACGGCGTGAGCCATAGGAGTTGAAGTCGAGCACGCTGACTTGATTGCTCTGCAAATAGGCGCCCGCCGGACTGGACGCTTTGATCGAGCCCGCCGGGGAGATATGATCGGTGGTGATCGAATCTCCAAAAAGCGCCAGGACCCGCGCTTTGTGAATGTCTGCAGGCGCTTGGACGTGTGGCGACATGCCTTGGAAATAGGGCGGGTTCTGAACATAGGTCGAGCCCATTGGCCAACCATAGGTCTGACCGCCCGAAACTTCGATGTCCCGCCACTGTTGGTCACCTTTGAAGACATCTGAATAGCGCTCCGCGAACATTTGAGGCGTCACGCATTCGGCCATTATCGCTGAAATCTCGTGCGAACTTGGCCAAAGATCTTTGAGATAGACGTCATTGCCATCCTTATCCTGACCAAGAGGGTCTTTAGTGATGTTGATCTTGAGCGAGCCCGCAATCGCATAGGCCACGACCAATGGCGGCGACGCGAGATAATTGGCCTTAATGTCGGGCCCAATCCGGCCTTCAAAGTTTCGGTTACCCGAAAGCACAGAACACGAGACCAGATCGCCTTCGGCAATCGCTTTGGCAATCTCTGGCTGAAGCGGCCCGGAATTACCGATACATGTGGTGCAGCCATAGCCGACCAAATTGAACCCAAGCGCATTCAGATCTTTGGTCAAATCGGCTTTGTCGAGATAGTCCGTGACCACTTGCGAGCCTGGCGCGAATGAGGTCTTCACCCAAGGCTTACGATTAAGCCCCAACGCTGCAGCCTTCCGCGCGAGCAGGCCCGCAGCGATCAAGACACTCGGGTTTGATGTATTGGTGCAAGACGTGATGGCGGCAATGAAAACATCGCCATGGGTGACAGAAAAGTCTTCGCCGTCAACTTGCACTCGGGTTGGATCGTCTGCTGCGGTGCCAAATTCTTTGACCATGGCCTCAGCAAATTTTGTGTCTGCTTCAGACAATAAGACTTGGTCTTGTGGTCGTTTCGGACCTGAGATGCTTGGCACGACCGTCGAAAGATCGAGCTCAATCGTATCGGTGAAAACCGGGTCCGCCATATCTGGGCGCCAATAGCCTTGGGCCTTGGCATAGGCTTCGACCAGTGCAATTCGCTCTGCGTCACGCCCGGTATTGGTAATATAGGTGATCGTATCTTGGTCGACCGGGAAGAAAGCACATGTCGATCCGAATTCCGGTGACATATTTGCCAGAGTTGCCTCGTCTTCCAAAGTCAGATTGGCGAGTCCTGGTCCAAAGAATTCAGTAAACTTCGCGACAACCCCATAATCGCGCATCATCTTCGTCACCGTCAGAACCAAGTCCGTCGCTGTCGCGCCTTCGGGGAGTTTGCCCGTGAGCTTAAACCCAATCACTTCGGGGATGAGCATGGAGACCGGCTGTCCCAGCATTGCGGCTTCGGCTTCGATCCCGCCAACGCCCCAGCCGAGCACCGATAAAGCGTTGATCATGGTCGTGTGAGAATCGGTCCCGACGCATGTGTCTGGATAAGCAATCGTTTCCCCATCCACTTCTTTGGTCCAAACGGTTTGGCCGAGATATTCCAAATTCACCTGGTGACAGATACCGGTGCCGGGTGGGACGACGCGGAAATTCTCAAACGCCGAAGCTCCCCAACGCAAAAATTCATAGCGTTCTTGATTGCGCTTATACTCAATTTCGACATTGCGTTGAAAGCTCTCGGGTCCGGCGAAACTGTCCACCATAACTGAATGGTCAATGACCAAATCGACCGGCACTTGCGGATTGATCGAGTCGGCAACGGCACCAAGTTTTTCAGCCGCATCACGCATCGCGGCGAGGTCGACCACGGCGGGGACGCCGGTAAAATCCTGCATCAAGACACGCGCGGGACGGTAGGCGATTTCTTGTGTGACGTTTCCGCCATTATCGAGCCAGGTCTTAAACGCGGTGATATCATCCTTGGTCACTGTGGTGCCATCTTCATTGCGAAGCATATTCTCGAGCAACACTTTCAGCGAGGCCGGCAATCTCGATATATCACCGAGGCCGTTTTCGGCTGCGGCATCCAGGGAGTAGTAAGTATAATCCTTACCGTTTACGGATAGGGTCTTACGGGCCTTAAAGCTGTCGAGGGAAGGCATGGGCAATCGCTCCTCTAAAATTGTTCTACCGGGCGGCGCTATGGCGGCGATATTTGAGTCTCGGGTATCAGATAGGGTGACGGGTGAGTGGAAGCAAATCGGCAATAAGTCTATCTCTTCCCAAGCCTTATACGGAGCGCGCAACAGATGAGCGACACCCGGCTCATCCACGGCCAGAGCCTCGGCGCGGTTCGAGGTGAACGCGTGCTGTTTCGGGATGTCTCGGTCGAAGCCAAGGCGGGTGACTTGGTTCTGCTGCGCGGCGCTAATGGCACTGGCATAACCACACTTCTGCGGCAACTCGCAGGGCTTTCGCCCCCTCAGGCGGGCGAGATAGAACGATCGGCGTCGCATCACTGGATTGGCCACACAAATGGTCTGAAAGCCCATGAAACGCCACGGACACATTTACAGCACTGGGCGAAGGTCTGGGGCAGTGAGGCTGATATTGATGACATTCTGAAGAGGACGAGCTTGCGCCGCCCCGCAGACGTGCCGAGCCGCATGCTCTCCGCTGGCCAAAAACGACGCACGGCGCTCGGACGACTAAAGCTGGTCTCCCGCAAGCTTTGGCTGTTGGATGAGCCCTTCAATGCTTTGGATACAGATGGGCAGGCCTATTTGGCCGAGATGATTGAAGCGCACAGGGCCGATGGCGGCGCTGTGATCGCGGCTCTTCACGGTGCGGCGCCGGTTAAAGCGAGCAGCGAGGTGGCGCTGTGAAACGGCAAATATCAAGTCTCAAGGCCGCGTTTTGTGTGCTTGTCTTCATCGTTTGCAGCGCAATTGTATATGGCATGCTCAAGAGTGCCGCTTATTCGGGCGGGATCGCTGAACTCATCGTTGCGCTGATTGCCGCTGTGTTTGGGATTGCGGCGTGTTGGGCCGTGCTGGCGAGCGGGCCCAGAGTAAAATACGAAGACGACACGCAAACATCAGACGCAGGACCATGGGGCGAGCGCCCCTCTACCGATCTCGACCGTCCGAGTCGAGATATTGGGGCGCGCATGGGCATGACGGTCGCCGCCCTGATCATCGCTGGCGTGGCGGGCACAGCTTGGCTCGTGATGTCCATGTATGGCACCAGCCAGATGCTCTTTTTAGGATGGTCTTGGATTGCGTTCTTTGCTGCCATCGCCATCGCTGGGATTTGGATCGCGGGACCGAAGAATGAGTAACCCCGCCCCCCTCTTCTCCGCATTCCGGCAAGCTCTGTCCGAGGCCTGGGCCTCTGGGGCGGGCCTATTGCTGCCCATCGGTTTCTTTTCCGGCACCGCCATGCTGGTCCCCTTCACTTTGGGCGACGAGGCGGAAACGCTTGCCAAGATCGGGCCGGGTGTTTTGTGGTTAGCGCTGGCCTTGGCGTCATTGGTCACATTGGAGCGCGTGTTTCAGGCCGACTTACAGGACGGCGCTCTGGATCTGTGGGTCCAAGAAGAGGCCTCCATCTCGCTTATCGCGCTGACTAAAACCCTCGCGCATTGGCTGATCTCCGGCGCGCCGCTTATCCTGATGGCGCCCATTCTCGGGCGATTGCTCGGCGTGCCGTTTGAGGACATGGTTCCGGCCATGGCCGCTTATGGGATAGGCGGTTTCACGTTTTTTCTTTGGGGCGGCGTGGCGGCGGCTTTGGCGGCCGGGGTCGCGCGGGCTGGCTTATTGATTGCACTCATCGCCATCCCTTTCTTCGTCCCCGCAATAATCTTTGGAACGCTTAGCCTAACGGAGGGCTTTGACGGGGCGTCTATCCTATTCCTCAGCGCAGCCTGCCTATTTGCACTTGGTGTCGCACCTGCTGCGATGGGCGCGGCTTTACGGTTGGCGGCGGAATAATAGGCGATTAGATAGACAATATGTGGTCCATTCTTGCCAATCCGCACCGTTTTATGGGGTTTTCCAAGATCGCCATTCCGATCACCATTGGGCTCGGCCTGATCCTGTCGGCATGGAGCCTCTATCAAGGCCTCTGGGTCGTTCCCCCCGTCCCTGCACAAGGTGGAGACATTGCGAGAGCGATGTTCATTCACGTGCCCAGCGCATGGCTGTGTATGGGCCTTTACGTTGGCTTAGCCGGGGCCAGTTTCGTCTGGTTCATTTGGCGACATGAACTGGCGGACGTCGCTGCGCGCGCGATCGCGCCAATAGGTGCAGGATATACCGCGCTCTGTTTCGCCACGGGCGCGATCTGGGGCGAGCCGACTTGGGGAAAAGCCTGGCGCAATGTGATCCTATATGACAGCCGATTGATGTCCGTCTTGGTCCTGCTATTCCTGTTTATTGGCTATATGGCCTTGCGGGCGGCGCTTGATACGCGGCAAAAAGCGGCCCGCGCAGGCGCCATCCTCGCCATGGTGGGATTGATCAATGTGCCGATTATCAAATTCTCAGTCGATCTCTGGAAAGAGTCGACCATTCACCAACCATCCAGCGTGATCCGTTTTGGCGAAGCCGCTGCGGAGAATGTCGGCATTCATCCAGTCTTTCTCGTGCCCTTGATGATTGGCTTTTTCGGCCAACTCCTCTTCGTATCTGGTCTGATTATGTTGCTGATGCGCGCAGAGATTTTTGGCCAACAAGCCGATGCCATTCTCGCGCGGCGATTGAGCGAGGCATAGATCGTGCCCGAGTTCGATAAGAATGCCGCTTATATTTGGACGATTGTGCTGATCGGCGTGATCGTGCCAGCTTTGTTGAGCCTCTACGCCGTGGTGCGCGCGCGCCAGGCCAAAGCTCGGTTAGACCGATTGAAAGCGCAAGAAGACGAGGGCTAAGCGCCTATTTCTTCTTCTTTTTCTTTTTCTTCTTTTTCTTCTTCGACTTTGGAAGCTCTTCTTCCTCTTCCTCATAGTCGCCAGAGATGATGGACAGCGACAAAAGCAGGCTTTCACGTCTCGATTTGCGCAATTCCTCGGTGAGGATTTCATCGGCGCGCATGACTTCTGGCGCCGCGCCCTCAAAGGCGGTTCGGCCTTCATCCGTCAGTGAAACAGCTTTCGCACGCGCGTCTTCGGCTGACTTTACCCGCTTCACCAAGCCGGTTTTCTCCATGCGCGAAACCATGTCGGCCAGAGTAGACCGGTCAATACCGGTGACATCGACAAGGCTGGACTGACTTTGTCCATCTTCATCATTCAGTGCTGCGAGGACCGCGAATTGGCGAATGGTTAGGCCTTTGTCCGCCAGCCCGTTCGCAGACTCATTCACCGCAGCTTGCTGGGCGCGGTGCAGTAAATGCGTCACGGAACGCGCCAGCGTAAATTCCGTACTCGTCTCTTGCTTGCTCATCACCGTCGCCTTAGGTCCTACCCATCCCCGTTCTACACTCTAAAAGCAAAAATACCGTGTGCAGATCAATTGAATTCTCCCATAAAGCGAGAGGCTGACAGAAAAATGACAGTCAAAGCCACCCCCGAATTTGCGCTTGAAGTCCCCACAGGCGATGACAAAGAGCGCCGTGTTTGCCAGCGTTGCGACTTTATTGACTATCAAAACCCAAAAATCGTCGCGGGATCGGTGGTCCTGAAGGATGACAAAATCCTGCTCTGCAAACGTGCCATCGAACCGCGCAAAGGATTCTGGACCCTTCCCGCAGGGTTCATGGAGCTTGGGGAATCCGTCGAAGAAGCGGCGCAGCGCGAAGCGCAGGAAGAAGCCCTGGCCGACATCGAGATCGACCGACTCTTAGCGGTTTATTCTGTGCCGCGCATTGGCCAGGTACAAGTCATGTTTCGGGCCCGGCTCCTCGGCGATTATGGCGTCGGTCCAGAAAGCGAAGCGGTGAAACTGGTCGAGTGGAAGGACATTCCATGGTCAGAACTCGCCTTTCCGACCGTGGTTTGGGCCCTGACGCATTATGCAGAGACGCGAGATTTGCACGTATTCGCGCCTTTCGCCAATCCGCCCGGAACCGATGCGCTGACGCGCTAAGCCGCCTCGGGTTGCCGCAAATGTTTCAGGGTGTACGGAACGTTCGCCGCGCCAAATATGAAGGTAATGACCATATTTCCGAGCTTCCAATTGGCCCAAACATCTTCCGCATCGCGAGAGCCAAAGGTTAGCCCTAGAAAATCGTAACTGCCGGCAGGGGCGATGGTCGCGCCGAGGACGCGGAGCGGTTCTTCAAAACCGGGCGCGAAATAGCGCCAGAGAAATTCGTTCCAAACCGCCATTGCGATAAAAAACAGCCCCCATCGCATCGCCAATGTCCGCCAAGCGAAATCGGGCAGGTCGAACACTTTATCGAACATGACCCGCCAGACATTCTGGCCGATGGCGAGACTGCCAAATATGATCCCAGCAAGGAAAAGCTGTTGAATGGTCGGTTTGATATAAAGGAATGATTTTTCCTGCAGGATGATCCCTAATAAACCGAATCCCCCGACAATGGTCGCGGTAAAAACCAGAAAGAGCGGCACATCTTCGCCGCGTCTCAAATAATTGGAAACCGCCCATAGGGTGGCAATGATCAATACGCCCGTGGCCCAATAGAGCGCCGTGTCGGGGCTCGCCCAAGTATCATTGATCGTCACGCGGCGCATGACATTGTAAACCAGGATGAACCCAATCACCGGGACCAAGTCGCCCCAGATTTGATTGGCCTTGTCAGCGGCGGTGCCGAGATCGTTATTCTGTTCGCTCATACTGTCTCTTACGCTGAAGCGTGTCCTTTGGATGCGCGGAAGTCTCTCACAAAACCGCGAGCGCCGCCGGCGTCAAGCGCGAAGGCTAGGATCACATATATGAGGCCGCCTGCGGCAATTTTAAGGGCAAGTTCTGCCCAACCGCCATAAGCCGGGATCAATGCGATTACGGGCCACATTGCAAGGGCAGCGATGGCAACTTTGGCGAGATCCAAGAGCGGCATGGGCAAAGCAATCAGTCGGCGGCCTTTTACGGCGAGCACAGCCAGGCCAAGTGCATAGCTGATCAGGGTCGCTGCGACGGCGCCCATGAGTGCAAATTGCGGGATGAGCGCGAGATTGAGCCCAATATTTGCGAGGGCGGGAATGAGCATAAGGAGCGCAAGTTCCCCGGTTCGGTGGGTCAATTGAAAGACTTCCGAATAATAATGGATGATCAGCCCGTTGAGCAGGCCTGCGAACGCGATCCATGGAATGATCTGCCGCGCGCCTTCGCGGACAGATTCGCCAATAAGCGCCTCTGACAAGGGCGTCGCGACCAAGGCCAAACCGGTCGCTGCCGGAACCCCCAATAAAAGCAGCGTCCGGATCAACCCGCGCGACTCTTCTGCCGCGGCCGCCGCCCCGCCGCGTTCATAAGCTGCCATAACCAGTGGCGCTGCGGCCATCGCCGCCCAGGCACAGATCAGCAGAACGGATTTGTCCGCCACCCCATAACCCGCTGCATACTCACCGACCGCTGCCTCGCCGAGGAAGATCGCGATCAGAAATCTGTCGGCCGCTGACAGGATCAAATCTAAGACCAGCGCCGCGGCGATCGGCGCGCCAAACAGTAAATAGGCTTTGCGTCGTCCGGCATCCGTGACGCCGGTTTTGGCCTGCTGGACCAACCAACGCGCTTCACTGATGGCCCAAAATAGTCCCGCTAGGACCAAGCCAATAAAGGGCGATGCCGCGCCAAAACCGGTCTGCCAAGTGATCAGCGCGCCAAATACAAAACCGCCTAAGATTTGCGTGGACGCGATCAGCGCATAGCGCCCCACGCGTTCACTTGCGCGATGCGATTCCAGCGCCATTTGGATAATCGAATTGATCGGCAAGAGCAGTGCGATCCAAGGCAAGATCTGCAAATAGTCGGGCATCTGCATCAAAGCCACGGTCAATGCCGCCATTAAGATGGCCGCAATGATCAAGGATCGGAAGGTCAGTGAGAGCGTTGTTCGGAAATGGTCAGGCTGGGTGTTTTTCGCTTCAGCTTCCCCGGCAAATCGAAATGCTGCTGACTCTGCCGCGGTGAGTGAAAGCAAATGGACCAGCGTCATCACCGAGAACATGAGCGCATAGCGACCATACTCTTCTGGCCCTAAGAGACGCGTAAACACATAGACGCCACCAAAGGCGGCAATGCCGCTGGCAATGTTCACCGGCAGATATCCGGCAAGATGGCGCAAGAGCTTCATGAGGCTCTCTTAGCACCGCGTATGCCAAAACAGAGTTAAGGCGCAAATTCCAGCAGAACGAGGCCGAGCGCGAGGATGCTGGCGGCGATAATGCGGCGTGGCCCGAAGGCTTCTTTTAAAAAGACTGCGCCAAAGATTGCGCCAAAAACGACAGAGGTTTCGCGAATTGCAGTGACGTTCGCTGCATTTGACAATGTAAACGCCCACAAGGCGGCACCATAAGAAATCGTACCGAGAAATCCGCCAATCATGCCATCCCGAATCTGCGGAACGACATCCGCCCAAACTTTGCCGCGGCGGATCCAGACCATGGCTGTGGTAATGCCGCTCCAATCCAGCATGAACAGCCAGACCACGAATGTGAATAAGGTTTTCGTGTTTGCGGCGAGCCGTGTCCCATTGGCGTCGGCGACAGAGTAGAATGCGATGCCTAAGGCGGTGACCATGGCCCAAAACAAGGCGGCCTGTTTGATCGGTGGATGTTTGCCGCCTCTCTCTTCAGGCATAGCGAACACAATCAAAGCGCCCGTCGCCATTAACAGTCCGAACCAGCCCAACGGACTCGGGGTTTCGCCCAGCGCGACCGTCGCCGTGATCGCCGTGAGCAACGGGGCCAGACCCCGCATCACCGGAAAGACGAGTGAAAGATCGCCGCGATGCAAAGCGCGGATCATGGCAAATTGGTAAAACCAGTGAACCACGACGGAAATGCCAAGAGCGCCCCAAATCGCCGGCGTCGGCAAGGGAACGAATGGCACAAAGGGCACGACGCTCAGCATCATTGCCAGAGAGACAATCATGCGCGTCGACAATACATCGCCGCCCCGCTTCACAAACAGGTTCGTGGCCGCGACGGTCACCGCGGACAACAGGCAAAGAGCAATAGGGAACAGGTTCGCGCTCATGCTGCCGCCTGACGCATCGGCCGCACGGAAGTCAAGTTTTCAGTAGTGTGTTAAAGCGCAGCTTCCACCGCTGTGACTTCCGGCACATAGGCTTTGAGCATGTTCTCAATGCCTTGTTTCAGGGTCATCGTAGAGGAAGGACAACCAGCACAGGCGCCGCGCATGGCCAAGTGCACAATACCGGTCTCATCGTCGAAACCATGAAACACGATGTCGCCGCCATCCTGGGCCACGGCGGGCCGGACGCGGGTTTCGATCAGTTCGATAATCTCGCCGACAATCTCTGCCGTCTCGCCTTCATAATCATCTGCGGAGGCCCCGGCCTCGGGCGCAGCCATGCCCGCGCCATCCGTAGCCATAACCGGAAGCCCGGCTACGAAATGATCCATGATCGCGGCCAAAGCCATTGGGCGGACGCGTTTCCAATCCGTATCGGGATCTTTGCTGAGCGAGATAAAATCACTGCCGAGAAACACCCGGGTAATGCCTTGGACTTGGAACAAAGCTTGCGCCAAGGGGCTGGTCCCCGCCTCTTCAATCGCGGCGAAATCATATGGGCCTGTCGCCCCAGTCACCGGCTGACCGGGCAGGAATTTCAGCGTGTCCGGATTGGGAGTAGGTTCTGTTTGAATAAACATGGCCGCGCAGTCTTTCGGTTCGAGCTCAGGTACAGCGCCTTAAATGTGCCGTTCAGGGTCGAAATTCAAGGCATTGAGGCGCGGCTTACTCAGCCGCCGTCGTCTCCGCCACGGAAATCACTTCCGCGTCTTGTTTCTCAAGCGCGTCGACAAAATCGGCGGTGGCGGTGTCGATTTCCGACAAATAGTACATCATCGCAGCAGGGTGATCCGACAGGATGGTGCCTGTTCCGGCCTGGCTAGAAACGATGAGCGGCGAGAAGGTTGCGGCGCGGCGCCAAGCAAAGATTGCACGATCGCGCGCCTCACGGGCATCTCGCGTGCGCACCAATTCAGGCTCTTGGATCATTGATGACATCATCATTTGCGACGCGACCTGGGCATGTGCCCGGGCAATGTAAAGCGCTTCAATGTCTTGGCGCGATGCCGGCCAGCCTTCGGCGCGGTCAGCGCTAGAGCGTAGACGCAACTGTGCTTTTGTGGACCATGACTGGTACAGATTCAGCTCGTCGAGAAAGATAGCGAGTCCGGTCGGTTGGGCGGCGAGCCCACGAGACAGTCGGCCTTCATAGGCTTGCAGCGCTTCGGCGGCGGCGTTGAGACGCGGCGTTGCTTCTGCTTCTTGAGCCGGTGCCAGCAAGCGTGCGGCAGCCATTAAATCCGTATCCGGAACGCCAGGTTGCCGAGCGGCATGATTGGCGGCGAGCACCGTATATTCCGATAGCGCACCCGTAATTCCGTCTTGCCATGCAGGCAGTGCCGTGAGTTGCGCTTGCGGGTGCCACCAAGACCGATCCCCCGCCCAGCCTGCGACTGAGAGCTCACGCCCGAGCAAGGTCATCGCGGTGCCGGTGTCATTTGAATACCAAGGTGTTGCGGTCGACAGAACCACAGCGCTTGAATCAACTTTGTGACTCATCGTGACCATTGCCGGATAGCCCGCAACCAAAGCTAGGACCAAACCGAATTTGGCCGTGCGCACGATACGTGTCCAAAACCGCCCCATAGCCGTCATGAGTGGGCTGGGTTCTGCATCGTCGAGATAAGCTTCCGACATATTGTCACCGATCAAAGTGACGACAGGTCCATCAGGGCCGTCGGTTTCAATATACTCTACAGGTAGCTTTTCTGCGGCTGTCATCAATCAGAATGCTCGTCACTCTTGGGGTTACCTACTCATCAACGCAATTATTGCGCCGTTTACAAGTCATTAAGTCTTTAAAGTTTGGCAACAGTAAGTCCGTGCCCTGATCTTACTCAGGATTCTGCAGAAAAACTTAGAGTTAACGGCTAATCGATCAGCCAGGTCGGGTCGATAATGACAGGTGCACTGGCCACTTCGACTGTATCATCTTCGACCACCCGTCCAATACCGCCCTCGCGTCTTTCATACGCGGATACAAGCGACATATAAGGCGGGACATGCACGATCCCCTCGCCTTCAATCGGCGCCTTGATCTCAAAATGCAAATGATAGGTCGTTGGTGTCCCCCCAAAATCATTTGAGACCACACCGATCACATCGCCAGCTTTGACTGTATCCAATTCTTCAACCTGAAGGCGGCGCATGTTGAGATGCACATAAGAATAGATGAACCCAGTCTCAGTGCCTTTCAGCTTTAACGAATAAGACCCGATATATTGGATGATGCCATCCTCAACCGCCACAGCATCGTGTAATCCGCGTTCGCTCGGTGTCTGAGCACGCATCTGCAGACATTCAGCGGCGGTACCCGTGCGCAGGTCCTGCCCCTGATGAACTTTGTTCACCGAGCATAGCGGCGTCGTTCGATTTGAGGTCCGCGTCTCACAAAAATTGTCACGCCATGGCATGCTGTAGTTTGACGGATCGCATTGATCACCACCCACGCCGCCCCCGAAGCGATACACTTGCGAATTCAAGAATGTGGGCGCTGACTTTATCGGGAAGACCATTTCAGGCGCGTAAATGGTCTCATCTACACGGCCAAAGCCGGAGCCCGGCAATAAATCTCCTGGTGCATAATACTCGAACTTGACCGGCAGCGGTTCAGGGGCCGGTTCAGGATCCGGCGCCACATCTACAGTGTCTATAGGGTCCTCATCCAAAGTGTCAGACGGTCCTGCAGGATCTTCGATCGGATCTGGTGTATCGTCCGTAGGCGCTTCGTCATGTGTTGGGACGGTCTCGTCTTGACCCGGCTCTTCTTGACTAACCGGAACTTCGATTGGCTCTTCGCCTTCACCCCAAGGGTCTGTCACAGGCACGGTCGGTGGTGGTGGCCCCGGGGCTCCTTCTGGAATCACCGGACGAGTTTGATTCTCGTGATCACCGCCTGGCACCCGCACAATGTCGCATGCCGCCAGAGCCATTGTGGAGATCGCAAACACTGCCCAATGCTTTATCATTACCGCGTCCCCGCAATCAGTAGCTTCTCTACTTCGGTCAAAGCGACAGCCTCATCGATGCAGCTGCCATCTATAACCGCTTGTCGCTCTTTGCACATGAACTCGACCAGGTATGACGCGCCATAGCGGCTGAATG
This sequence comes from Henriciella sp., assembly GCA_013213825.1. Lineage (GTDB taxonomy): Bacteria > Pseudomonadota > Alphaproteobacteria > Caulobacterales > Hyphomonadaceae > Henriciella. Next base: position 36,817 of record JABSQA010000004.1, on the reverse strand, counting down.
AAACAAGCGCACCCGTCATCGTTTCTTCGAAGACAAGCGGCGTGTCTGCGGCGACCCCTTCGCCACCTGGCCGCGCGACCAATCGATCTGTGCCATTAATGATTATGTCATAGACGTCGCCCTTTTGGACCGCGAAATAGCCATCCGCGAGCGGCCGGAATTGCAAAGCGTCTTCGCCCACTGATGCGACGCCAACCGGTTCTTCCGGCAGGAGAACGGGCACCACGGGTGACCCTCCACTCGCGACTTGCGCCATCATGTCGTCATCCGTGTCGCGCGCCGCAAAATCGGCGCGCGCGGCGTTCCAATCGATGGTTGCGGTTTTAGTCTGGGCGACATTGGTTAGAACGGGATCCGCGGCCTCTGGCGTGGCAGGTGTCATTGGCTGCGCCGTATCGACGTCTTCGATAAGGGTTGGCGGTGTCTCAGCCTCAACCGTCGCGGGCTCGATTTGCTGCTCGCATGCCCCCAGCATCAATACGCCCATTACTGGCAACCACAATGCCCGCATATCTAGTCCCCTTCGCTTGTGCTCGCCATCGAGTCGATCTCTGCATAAGCGAGATTGTCCAGCGTTTCGAGCGCCGCGATCACATCGCGCGCGGAGCGGCCCGATTGGTCATCCGCAGGCAGCCCTAAAATCAACTCACCTGAGTAGCTGGCGCGAACCAATTCCAGCCCCCGCAAGGGCGCGTGTTGCGCCGCCCAAGCTTTGTATGCGGCGCGCGTGCCCGCTTCGTCCCGCCGGAAATTCCGACACACTTGTTCGAGCTCAGGCTCATTGTTGAAACGCACAATAAAGGTCGCAGCATGCGCATTGACCAAATTCGCTTGAGCCACGGTCATAGCGGGCTGTGATGCCGCGGGCTGAGACCAAGCGGGCATAAAGCCGAGACTGCTCGTGCCATCCCCAAGTGCCATACACCCCGTGACGGCGAATGCGCAGGTCAGCATCGCGAGTGTTTTTCGGCCGCGATAGCGCCGGATATTCTGGCCAGGTCGCATGGATCTTTCCCTTCCTGATAGCCCCTCTAAATCCTCAATCAGGCAAATTTACGTCAGCCAAATTGAGCAACCCCGACCCGCATGGCCGCAAACAGATATCCGGATCATCCGCGGTTGGAACTGCGCCAGGGAATTGCGAACAAAGCCCTGTGCATTGATTTTCCGGAATCTCGCTAATCCCGGTGAGCAGAGTAGACACCAATTGCTCCCCATTCAGATCTGGACGCTTAGACTTGATCAGCGCCAAGGCTGCGGCGACATGCGGTGTCGCCATGCTGGTGCCCTGCTCATACGCATAAAAGCACGACGCAACCGACTCGCCGGTCAGCGGGTCTTCACAATTGTCAGCCGACTTCATCGACAAGACGCCATCTGGATTGCCATCGCCATTATCGTCGCGGGTTAAATCTCCGCCCGGGGCGAGCACGTCAACGGCCGCGCCATAATTCGAGTAGGGTGCCAAGTGACCACGGGCATCGCCGCCGGCAACGGTGATCACATTATCGCAACCCGCTGGCGCAAAAAACTCGGTTGGCACACTGCGATTGCCCGCAGCAACAACGACGATCACGCCGCGCTCAGTTACCGAGTTGATCGCGTCCTGCATCGACGCCGGACATGTCTTGAACAGGCCGAGCGACAGATTGATAATATCGGCAGGATTTTCATTCCAGACTTCTTCACCGACTTCATTAAACTCAGGAATGGTCCCTGCAGCCCACCGAATGGCGTCATTAATGTCGGAGAGTTTGCCACCGCATTTGCCCAAGGCGCGGACAGGCACAATTTTGACATTCCAAGCGCCGCCTGCGACGCCATCGGCATTATTCGTCGATCCGGCACCAATAATGCCGGAGACATGTGTGCCATGGAATGTATCTGCAAAGACGTTGCGTTCGGGGCAGAGATCACCTGGATCATTGGCATCGCTGTCGCGGCCATCACCATCATTGGCAACTTCTAAATCTGAGACCATGTCCCAGCCCGGTGCGACATTGCTGGAGCCGACAATATCGGGATGGCTCATTTGCAAGCCGGTATCGACCACCGCGACCACCACTTCAGAAGAGCCTTGAGTGTCTTGATCGGTCCAAAAATCGACAAATCCGGCACCGCCTTCAGATTGATCAGGCCCGGTGCCTTGCGATTTATAATGCCACTGCAATCCAAAGAGTGGATCATTCGGTGTGATCGTCACCGGCGCCTCTGTCGGGCCCGGACGACGGATCATCTGGTGCTCATAGAACCAGTCCTTTTCAACATATTCGAACTCGCCAGATTGGCGTAAATCTCTAATCACACATTCCATGGCGACCAGTGGATTGGCGTCAGCCGCTTGCGCAGCGACTTCATCGCATTCGACGCCATTCTCCAGCGCCGTGCGTCCTTGTTGCAAGACCGCTTGGGTGAAATTGGTCGGGCTCAGCGCATCTGAGCCAATTTCAATCACCATTTGGCCTGAGCGCGACCGCTGGATACTGGCGGCGACTTTGAACTTGGTCGCGGTTTCAATCATGCGCTCTTCCGCCACCAATTGGCGTTGCAAGGCTGCGGTTGGCAGGATGGTCGCACGTTCTGCCACTTTTGGGCTGAGCTGCGGCAATTGAAGCATGCGTTCTTCTGGGGTTGGCGGGCGGACAATCGCCAAAGAGCGAGTTTGCAGCCTGCGCTCATCCTCCGTTGCGATGCCGCGCTGAATGCGTTTCTGCGGAACAGTCATTTTCAGCGGCGCGCGCGGAAGAACCGCGTCATCAGTTTGGATGGATTGTTCGACAGACGTCCCACGCTGTCCCGGATCGACGACCGTAATTTTTCGGCGCTGTGTCGTTGGCAATTCAATGCGGTCAATCACTTCAGGATCGATCACCGCCTGTTCCAGAGTTTTTTCATCAGGGACGATGATCTTGGCTTCAGATTCCTCATCAACGACAACGTCCAAAGACATTTCAGGCTGCGCCATCACAGCCGCGATATCGACCGCAGGTGGCAGGGCGGCTGGCTTGGCAACAATTGATCCGATGACAAAACGCGGCGCCGCTTCATCCTCCGATACTGCGACCGTGCGTTCGAGAATGCTGCCAGAAAAAGCCCGGGCTTCGACAGAGACGGAGCGATACTTATCACGATCGGCCTCTCCGCCCACATCATTACCGCTTAATTGATCGAGGACCGCACCACCAAGCTCACCCGCTCGGTCTAGACGTTCTTGTTGACGGTCACAGGCCGCCACACCGAGAAGTGCCAAAACACTCGCACCGAGCGAGATACGTTTGACCCATTTTGCCGTTCTAGCCATGGTCCTCAATCCCTAATCTACCTGATCGCGTCGAAGTATCTTAACCATATGTCAATCTCGTGGCGACTGGAATTTAATCCCGCGCCCCAAGCGCTTTTCCAACCACTAAGCCTGCTTCTTCAATTGCCTTGCGCGCGGGCATGGACACTGCGGTCATATTCATAAAGCCATGCACCATTCCAGGATGCTCTTTGATTGTGACCGGTACGCCGTGCGCGGCCAGTTTGGCCGCATAGGCCTTGCCTTCATCTTTCAAAGGATCCCATCCACAAAGAACCATATGGGTTGGCGCAAGCCCGGCAAAATCCTCATCGGGTGCGAATAGAGGCGAGACGCGTTTGTCCATGCGGTCGGTCTCACGCTCGACATAGCTGTCACGGAAATAATCGAACAGATTGGGCGAGATGAAGAAGCCGCTTTCTTGAAAGCTCATTGGCTTGGCGCGGATATCGAAGAACTGTACCAGCGGATACAGCAGCAGCTGGAAGGCCGGCATGAGGCTACCCGTCCGCCCCGTCTCTTGAGCGATAAAGGCGGATAGATTGCCCCCCGCACTGTCGCCCGCAACAGCGATCCGGTCAGGATCGAAGCCGAGAATATTGTTTCGGTCAGTCGCCCATTCCCAAGCAGCGAGCGCATCGCGGTGGGCTGTGGGGAACCTGTGCTCTGGCGCAAGGCGATAGTCGACGGATAGGACACGGCACCGGGAACTCGCAGCCAATCGCCGACAGATCACATCATGGGTATCGATGTCGCCCAGGACAAATCCTCCGCCATGAAAGAAGATGATTGCCGGTGCGGGTGCGATACCCGCGGCCAAAGGCACATAGAGCCGGGCATTTAGAGGCCCATCCGCCCCATCTACCACTAAGTTTGAGAGTTCCGCGAGATCCGGCAGGTCGCGCTCAACGGAGCGGCTGGCGCGGTAAAAGCTTTGCCGCAATCCGTCCGTCGACCCCTTCCAATCCATATTGGAAAAGTCCGGCAGCTTGAACTTGTCCATAAATGATTTCAGCGCGTCATCCATAGCCATGAGGACAGCATAGAATCGATCGCATGGCGATTAAAAGGCAGAAATTTCGAAAAAGCTTCGTCTAACCGATGAAGAAATAGTCATTCACGCGCCACATCACATAAGGCGTGTTCCCAACCATGATTTCGGGCATCAGATCGGCCCAAATACGCGCGCGAACATCTGTCGGCAAACGCTCTGACACCGTTTCAATGGCGATACCAAGATCGCAAACATTTATATTTGAGACCGCCTCTTGCATCTTGGCGTAAGACACGCCTTCCGCATTTGCGAAGGCAAAGATTTGCAAACCCAGCGCCCATTGTTCCGAACCCAGAGCGAGGCCGGTCTCTTGCAAAACCGTTTCATCGCGAAAGCCTGGACGTTGATAGCGTTGCGGTCGATCTTGAGCACGCTTGGCAACGGTTAGGATCGTCTTCATCCATGCCATGGCCCAATCATATTGCGCACTCCCATAAGGAAATTCAGCCAAGAGCGATGGCACCAATTCTGAATCGTCCTGGGCGAGATAGGTTGAGATGCGTTCCCCCTCACACCAAACACTTTGCTGCGATTTGAGTTGGCGCAGCCCCTCCGCGAGCCCCGCCATTATGGCCTGATAATCTGCGCTTTGCGCCGAGCGCATGGAGAGCGCTTGCGCCTGCAATTCCCCAAATAAAGCCTGTAGGACGATATAAGACAGATCTTGCGGCGTCGCGCCATCGTTCAGAGCGAACACCGCCATATTATCGAGCTGCGCATAAGTTGCAGGCGCCGCGGCCCGCAAAGCTTCGACAGCAGCTCGTGTAGGCGCATCCTCCAACACATCAAGCAGGCGCGTTGATGTCGTAGATTGATCTTGTGCAATCACGGGCTTAGTCGGCGCCGGCCCGAACAGGAAGAGGCCGCAAAACGCCAACATCACCACCCCGATCGAGATCAAGCCGAGCTTCAAACCGGTTTGCGAGTCTTGGGGCGCTGACATTCTTTTCCTTAAAGTTGCACCACATTGGGCGGCGGCGAGTCGACAAAGAGACTTGCAACCAGATCGGCACGGCAATCTTGCGTCATGCGCTGGTTTACATAGCCTTTGTCGGTGATCTCACCCTTATCAATGCTTGGTGGTTCGGTCATCACCAAGAACCGTTTGATGCGGCGCGACGAACCGGGCTCAGCCGCGTTGAATGCTGCGACTTTGGCGGCAATGTCTTTGTTCAATTGCATGAACGCCGCCATTTGGTCACCGCCTGCGGTTTTGACATAGTCCTCAAAGGCGGCAGGTGACGGCCAAAACATGGCGCCGATGAAATTCTTGTCCTGACCACAGATCACGGCGTCGAACACTAAGGGCGAACAGGCGGCGACGACATCTGGGCGCAACACCCCAACGCTGACCCAAGTGCCGGAGGAAAGTTTGAAATCCTCTCCCACACGTCCGTCAAAAATAATCCCTTGATTTGGATCATCCTCATCGACAAACTTGGCCGCATCACCGAGGCAATAATAACCCTCTTCATCAAACACTTCGGCATTCTTTTCAGGAAGGTTGAGATAGCCTGGCATCACCGTCTCGCCTTTCACGCGGACTTCCAGCTTGCCCATAGTCGGCACCAATTTCAGCGTTAGACCCGGAAGCGGTAGACCAATCAGTCCAACCCGCTCGACTTCCCAATGCACGACGGTAATGCCTTGTGTCTCTGTTGCGCCATACATGGTGATAATCGGCACGCGGCGACCTGTCGCTTTGATCGCGAGGTTTTGAATCCGGTCATATAGATCATCAGATAAGGTCGCCCCGCCATAACCAATCGAGCGCATATTGGCGAAGAAGGCGTGGAGCAATTCATCATTTTCTTCCATCGCTTCTGCCAGCATGGCGAGCGCGATTGGCGCCGTCCCGAACGTCGAGGGTTTGCAATCGAGCACATTGCGGATGGTTTCGCCAAAGAGCGCCGCCGTTGGCTTGCCACCATCAATCCAGAAGGTTGCGCCCGTCCATAAGGCGCCATTGAAATTCACATTCGATCCAGAGATGTGATTCCAAGGCAGCCAGTCGAGCACATTGTCCGGTGTGTCAGGATCATATTCGGGATCCCGCGCATCGTCGCGCAGTCCCTCGACGCCGCCAATCATGGAACACATGGCGCCTTGCGTGGTCGGCACAGGTTTCGGCATGCCGGTCGAGCCAGAGGTGAACAAGTATTTGCCAATCGACTCGTCGGTCAGCGCGTCCAGCGCGGCATCGACCGCAGGCGTCACGGCGGTGTCGAGCAAGCCGTTAAGGGAGGTCGCACCATTGGCGCCATCAGCAGTGATCACGCCGCAGCCATGATCGCCGAGGGCCGCCAAAGCCGGCGCGAATGGCTTTAATTCGGCCGCGAAAATCACCTTTGGCTGCACTGCGTTGAAGCAATGCTTCAGCTTGGCAAAGTCACTCGACATCAAGGAATAAGGCACCGAAATCGGCGCTGCTGGCGCGCCAATCGTCATCGCGGCGACCATCACCAAAGCACTTTCAATCGAGTTGCCGGAGAGGATCATGACCGGCGCGTCGGGACCAGCCCCCATATCCAAGAACGCTTGCGCGAGCGCCCGCGTCCGCTGCAAGCCTTCGCCATAGGTGATCGACTCCCATTCATCGGTTTGCGGATTGCGCTGTTTGAGCCAATCGCGGTCCGGGTGCATGCCGGCGCGCACCGCCAATGCATGAGGCACGGACCGTGGTCGATCTCCTGGACGGTGCCGCTGCTTGAGATAGACCGTCCCGTCCGGTTTTCGCGTGCACTCTATGTCCGGTTGCTTTTGAGCGAGGGGACGAAAAGGCGGCTGGCTGGCAGCGTCTGGCATAGCGGGATCCTCCGGCGATTTATCGATTGTCTCATATGTACCGCGCTGGGGCCCGGGGCCAAGAAAAATCGGAGGCCTTGACATTCTTGTGAGATAGAGTACTTTGCATTTCAAAGTTATTGGAGTTTTTGATGAACCACACAACCCTGCAAGATGATTTGGCTTATGTGCGTGACTTAGCCGAAGCTGGCCAACAGGCGCCGCTACTCGGTGGTCGCTTTCTCGTATTATGGGGCGTGCTAACGACGACAGCCTATTTCTTACACTATTCAATCACCACAAATATGTTTGGATGGCCTGAAACGGCTTATGGTTGGGTCTGGGGCGCGTTCCTAGTGATCGGTATTATCGGCCAATCCTTGTTGGTTTACACAATCAGGAACAAGCCGGGCAGCAACTCAGTTGGCAATCGGGCAGAAGCGAATGTTTGGATGGCGGGCGGTTTCGCGCTGTTTGCCTATTTTGGAACATTGATCGCAAAATCCATCGTCACAAGCGGTCCTGTCGCCGGATTTGAAACATCATTGCCGATTGTGTTTGCCATTTATGGCACCGGCCTGATCACCTCAGGCATCATGTCGAACACGAAGCCGCTCACCTATGCTGGATTTGGGGCATTCGTGATGCTGGCGGCAGCGATATGGTTTGAAGGCACCAGCGCGATCTGGGGCGTTGCCTCGCTCGGCGCATTTCTCACGGTTCTATTGCCCGGCCTGATCCTAATGCGAAATGAACCCCAAAGCGTCGTCTAAGAACGCGGAGTACCAAATGTCTAATGAGACCAATCCCTTTGATCACGCCCAAATAGATGACGTCATTCATGGTCGCCTTCGCCTTGGTATCATGGCCTACTTGTCCACGGTTAGCCCGGCCATCTTTGGCGAGTTGAAAGACAAGGTCGGGGCCACGGATGGCAATCTATCGACCCACTTACGCAAGCTTGAGGATGCGGGTTATGTCCGCCAAGAAAAGCGCTTCGTCGGACGTCGCCCCCAAACTCGGGTGCATCTAACCGACGCCGGGCGCAAAGCTTGGTTGATTTGGATTGATCGCATGCAAGGGCTTATGCGCGCCGCAGAATAGCTGAACGCAAGCTGAAAATCTCTGTCCAGGCGGGTTCAGAAACGCCTCGATAAGGTCGGTATCAAGATAGATACAAGGACCTGCAATATGACCCGCGCCTTAAAAGCCCTCGCACTCGCTGCCACAGTCTGTGTGGCCACCGCCCTCCCCGCCGCCGCGCAGTATGGATCTCGCGGTGGCGATGCTGTGATTTTCAAACATCCCGATTTCCGAGGTTCGGCTTTGGCCGTTGACGGCCCGATCTATAATTTGCGCGAGCTGGGCTTTAACGACACGGTCTCTTCGATTGATGTGAACGGCGCTTGGGAAGTTTGTGTTGATCCAGATTTCCGCGGCCGCTGTGTGATCATTGACGGTCCAACGGCGCATCTCAGCCCGTTGCGCATGAATGACAATATTAGCTCAATGCGTCCCTTGGACGGACGCGCGCGCCGCGCCAATCATCGCCGCGACCCTGGCCATAATCGACGCGGCCGCGGAGATCACCGCGCCCATAATCAAGGGATTGAAGGCCGCCATACCGTCTTCTTCCCACGACCAAAGGATGCCTATGGTGACCGGGTGCCGGTCGGCCGCGGCAATGCCACGCAATTCTGCCGCGATATGGGACTTGGCCGTGCGGTCTATGCCGATCGAGGTCGCCGCAATCTGACTGACGTGTTGTGCGCAAAGTAACTCAGCCAGAATATCGGCTGAACCACTCCTAGGCCCGTAACCCTCCCGATTGCTCAAACGGGTCATGTTCAGCCACCAAATGCCCTGGAGCGATTTCGATCAGCTTCGGGGCATATTGCTGTGCATCCGGGTCATCGATGATTTCGGATTTCAGGAAGCGCAAGGGCGCGCGACTATCGAGCGGGCTCGGCAAGTCGCCTTGCAGTTTCACCCGTTCGCGAGCGCGTTCCTGTTTCGGATCAGGATTGGGCACCGCCGCAATGAGAGCCTGCGTGTAGGGATGACGGGCATCTTCATAAATTTCTTCGCGCCCCGCCAATTCGACCACTTTGCCGAGATAGAGCACCATCACGCGATGCGAGATTTCGCGAACGACTGACAAGTCATGGCTGATAAAGATCATCGCCAAATCGAACTCTTTTTGCAGCTCGATCAATAGGTCTACCACTTGCGCTTGTACGGATACATCAAGAGCTGAGACCGCTTCGTCACATATCACGAGTTTGGGATCCAAAATCATCGCCCGCGCAATGCCAACCCTTTGGTTCTGACCGCCCGACAAATCATGCGGGGAACAATTGATCAAAGCCGGATCTAGACCGACGCGCGGCATGATCTCTTTTACCCGTTTCTCGCGCGCCGTTTTGTCGAGCTCGGGTGCGTGCACGGTGAGCGGCTCGCCAATCGAGGTGCCAATGGTCATGCGCGGATCTAAGCTCGCCATGGGATCCTGGAAAACGATTTGCAAATCATCACGCAGACCGTTCATGGTTTTGCGATCCGCGCCCGAAATATCGCGCCCCATCCAAGCAATTGTCCCGGACGTGTTCGGCACCAATTTTCGCACCGCGCGCGCCAGGGTCGCTTTCCCGCACCCGCTTTCGCCAACAACGCCTAGCGTCTCGCCTGGCTTCAGGTCAAAGCTGACGCCATCCACGGCTTTGAGCGGTTTGGTTTTGCCGAACAGACCGCCGCCGACATTGATGGGAAAATGCACTTTCAAATCTTCTGCCCGCAGAATGGGCTCGACAGAGTCCGCGGGGGGCGGCCCCAAGCTCGGGCGGCCTGGACGATTGGGCTGATCGATGCGGGGCACCGCGTCGAGCAACATTTTCGTATACTCATGCTGCGGGTCGTAAAAGATCTGGTCGATGTCGCCCGTCTCAACAATCTCGCCATGGCGCATCACCACGACGCGATCACACATGCGCGCCACAACGCCCATATCGTGTGTGATTAGAGCGATGCCGGTTCCGGTTTCGCGTTTCAATTCATCCATTAGGTCCAGGACTTGCGCTTGCACCGTGACGTCCAAAGCGGTGGTCGGTTCGTCCGCCAATAACAGCTTCGGTCCGCAGAGCATCGCAATCGCCACCATCACACGCTGGCGCATCCCGCCTGAAAGGTCATGTGGAAACTGATCCATCCGCCGACGCGCTTCGGGAATACGCACATGTTCCAACCAGTCGACGCAGACTTTGTTTGCGTCTTCACCTTTCAGACCTTTGTGCAATTTCAGCACTTCGCGCATCTGTGCCCCAACGGTCATATGCGGCGTCAAGCTGGTCAGCGGGTTTTGAAAGATCATCGACATGGAGTCACCGCGAATGTCGCGCAGCGTTTTTGCGGACGCGGTGAGCATTTCGGTGTCGTGGAATTTCACAGATCCGGAGGCGGTCCCATTATCGGCCAACAAGCCCATCGCCGCGAGCACGGTTTGGCTTTTCCCGGAGCCGGACTCGCCGACAATTCCGACACATTCGCCTGCGGCCACTTCGAAGCTGATGCCTTTAACGGCATTGACGACACCATCAGGCGTATCGAATTCAACTTTCAGATCTTGAACCGTCAGAATGGGGGATGTCACTTGGGGGTCACCTCTACTCGAATTCTTGGTCTGCAAAGGGCGATAGGCAGGGACAATTGTCAAGCATGGGGCACACCTCTTGAATTTAAATCTACCTATCACTAGGTAGGGAGGTATGAGCACACGTATATCTCTTCTGCAAAGCGCTGAGCAGGCCGTACGCCAACGCGGCTATCATGGCTTTTCTTATGCCGATCTCGCCCGTGAGATTGGCATTCGCAAAGCCAGCATCCATCATCACTTTCCGACCAAGGCCGATCTCGGGATCGCTTTGATTGAACGCTATAATGCAGCCTTCTTCGACCAACTGAAAAACATCAAAGACGCGGAAGGCACAGCAGCCGATCAATTGCGCGCTTATTTGCGTTTGTATCGGGACGCTTTGGACAATGGCGAACAGGTCTGTCTGTGCGTGTCATTAAGTGCGGGCCGCGATCATTTGTCCAACGAGATACTCGACCATCTTGACCAATTTCACCGCGACAGTCTGCACTGGCTCGAGCAGCTCTTCGAGCGCGCAAAGGCAGACGGCTCTATGTCTCTACACGCCGCTCCTGAAGCAGAAGCGAGCGCCGCGCTAGCGCTAGTCGAAGGCGCACAACTGCTCGCCCGTGCCAGTAGAGACGTGACTCAGTTCGATCAATCCACACGCGCCCTGCACGCGCGTCTGTCCCCCAACAAACCGCATTAGGAGCTTTTTATGAGACTGAATGCAGACTTCTCCGAACGCGTCGTATTACGCCCCGAAGACCGCGATTGGATCGCCTCGCCCATGGCCGGCGTGGATCGGCAAATGCTGGACCGCATCGGCGAAGAAGTGGCCCGTGCCACGTCAATCGTTCGCTATGCACCTGAGTCTTATTTCAGCGAACACACGCATGGCGGGGGCGAAGAATTTTATGTGCTTGAAGGCGTCTTTTCAGATGAGCATGGTGATTATCCAGCCGGAACCTATGTCCGCAATCCCATCGGCTCGAAGCATACGCCGCATTCCAAGGATGGCTGTACGATTTTTGTAAAGCTGCACCAGTTTGATGAAGCTGATATCGAACAGAAAGTGATTGCGACTCAGGATGCAGATTTCTTACCGGGTCAGGTGCCGGGCTTGAGCGTTCTGCCGCTGCATAGCCACGGGACCGAAAGCGCGGCGCTGGTGCGTTGGGCCCCAGGAACGAAATTTCGACCGCATCAGCATTGGGGCGGCGAAGAAATTCTGGTCCTCGAGGGCACGTTCCAAGATGAATTCGGCGACTATCCCGCCGGCACATGGCTGCGCAGCCCGCATGGCTCGCAACATCATCCTTGGTCAGATGAAGGCTGTCTCATCTATGTGAAAACCGGTCACCTCGGTGATCTGGCCCATTAGCGCTTGGCAATACACTCAATCTCGACCCGCGCGCCCAACGCGAGACCACTTGCACCTAGCGCGCTGCGTGCCGGGTAATTGCCGTCGAAATAGGTCTTGTAAATCTCGTTAAAAGCCGGCCATTCAGCAATATCTGCGAGGAAGACCGAGCATTTCACAACCCGGTCCCATCCAAGTCCCTGAGACTCCAGAGTGGCTTGGATATTATCCATCGTCTGACGGGTTTCGGGACCAATGCCGCCGGGGGCGAGGCCGCCCCCCGGCACCGTACCGAGCGCACCCGATAAGAACACCCAACCATCGGCTTCCACCGCAGGCGAGAAGGGGAAGCCTGCGGCGCGTGCCGCATCGGTCGTGATGTAGCGAATCTCACTTTGCGCTGGCGCTTCATTTGGCACGGTCTCGCACCCGACCAGTATTGCGGCGGCTGCAATCATCGAAACATAGCGCATGGATCCACCCCACTGTTTTGAACCAAGTATGGGCTTATCCTTTTTGGCCTTGTTCGAGAAGCACTTTGCGCGACGCTTTCTGTTTTGGCTGCCAACCTGGGCGACCAAAAATGTACATGAAACTATCGCTGAAGCTTTTCGAGGTCTTCAAATCTGCGAACAAAGACGGCCATTCAGAAAACCAGACGGAGAGTGGATTGACGCTGTCATAGTCTCGCTTCAAGCCATAGCGCGGCGTCTCTTCCTCACGCTGATACGTGCCGAACAATCGATCCCACACGATCAGGATGCCACCATAATTTTTGTCGATATATTTGTCGTCACAGCCATGATGGACGCGATGATTGGCGGGCGTGTTGAGTACAGCTTCCAGCGGCCCAAGCTTGCCGATCAGCTCCGTATGGATCCAGGTCTGATAACCCAGCACAATAATAATGCCAGCGAACACGAGCTCCGGAGGGAAACCCAAGAAGATGAGCGGAATGTGGAACAAGGCTGAGGCAAAACTCTCAAACGGTCCGAACCGAATTGCGATCAAGATATTCATCTTGCGCGACGAATGGTGCACCGCATGCTGCGTCCATAAGAGACGAATCTCGTGCGCCATCCGGTGTTCCCAATAATAGGTAAAGTCGCATGCGAGTAAGGCCAGGGCCACTGTCCACCAGGTCAGCGGCAATTGCCAGGAAACAAAATTCTCGGCGATCATCACCATGGCAATATAGACAAATGACATCAGGAAAATCTCGACCAAAAGATACGGAATCTGCGTCGAAGCACTGGCCACCATGTCGAGTAGGCCGCGCCCTTTTAAGCTGCCGCCAAATAGGCCTTTGGCAATCTCAATCAGCAGAATGGCCAAGCCAATCAAAAAGACTGCATCATCAAATTCAGTTGCAAATTGCCCAATCGTTTCCAGGGTCATGATTTTGGCCTCCCGAGTCCGTGGGTGAGGGTTCGCCAGGCCAATTCTGCGGCCTGGTCTGGTGTTGTTTCCCCCGCTTTGACGCTTTCCCAGCCGGCATAAATTAAGTGATCATAGGCTTGTACAATCCACGCCGTTGGCACCGCAGGATCAAGCAAGCCCTCGCCTTTCGCACCTTCAACCATGTCCGCCGTTTCCCGTTGCTCCTGCTCATAAAAAGCGCGAAGTTCCGGATCGTTTTCAAGTGGCTCTAATGCCAGAAAGCCAAATCGATCCCCAAGCGGGATCAGAGCTTGCAACGCCAATCGCGCAACTTCGGAATGAGACTGCGCGTCGACACAGGCTGCCTCGACAGCTTCATCCATTTCCTGATTGGCGATCTTGGCCAAGGTGCGCACCAAATCATCCCGACTGGCAAAATGGCGATGCAATGTCGCACGCCCAACACCGGCACGCGCTGCAATATCGGCCAAAGCAGCGCTTGGGTCCTTACTCAAGACAGCGAAGGCGGCGTCGATAATCGCATCCCGCGTCGAAGGTCGAATAGAATTCGTCATGAGACACATATGTCTCATTTGAGACCAAGATGTCAACCCGCGTCCTGCAAATAACGCAAATGCCTTAGCCCAGCAGCAGCATAGATTTCATCCAAACTGACCTGCTGACGCAGGATCATCTCTCCTTCTGTTGGCAAAGGCGCGCCCGATTGAATGGCGCGGAATACCGCCGCCAATTGCCATGTGTAAGTATTGGTCGGGCTGATCTCCGCCTCACGTCCGGCTGCCGTTCTTAACCAGCCTGGACTGAAGGCATTATGCGGCGCCAGCGGGTTGTTGAATTCGATCTCCCCTTTGGATCCGATCAGTTTCATGGTCGCCCGGAAGGCCGCCCCTTCGGCCATGCTGGTGGACAGATGCGCTGTCACGCCGGATGGAAAGCTCAAACTAGCCTGTAGAGTCTCATCGACCCCAACCGGCGTCAGCTCAGCCTTGGCTTCGATCTGGTTGGGCGCCTCACCGGTGATGCTGAGCGCCCAGTGCAGCGGATAGCAGCCAAGATCCATCATCGCCCCACCGCCCGTTTCGACTCGGTGTCGAATTTCGGTTCCATTGTCTTTGATGTGCACATCGAAAGCGGCGTGGATTTCGCGCAGTTCGCCAATCTCATCCGCCTCCACCCAATCGAGGCAGATTTCGAAGGCGGGGTGATAGCGATAGTGAAAAGCTTCGATCAGGCGCTTCCCGCTCGCCTCTGCCGCGCTCAACATGGCTTGTGCCTCTTCAGCATTCATCGCGAATGGCTTTTCACAGAGCACATGCTTACCGGCCTTCAACGCGTTGATTGTCCATTCAGCGTGCAAATTGATCGGCAAAGGATTGTAGATCAAATCCACCCGATCCGCGGCGACGACGTCTGCATAGGAGTCAAACACCTCGGCCACGCCATAGCGTTCTGCATAGGCCTCTGCACGGCCGCGGTCCCGCGCCGCAATGGCTGTGAGTTGGCATTGCGGTGTCACATGAACAGGATGCACGATGGCTTTGTCGGTAATCCGCGCCGCGCCTAATAATCCAATTCCAAATGGTGTCATAATGTATCCTCTGCGCTCTCCTGCCGCGGAGACAACGATTGCCCTCATCGACGCTCTGGGCTTTCTAGGCCGCACGCAGACAAAGAGCCAGACCGGAGGACCCGCTATGCCCGTGATCAATTTTCTAACGACGTGTATTTTCGATCACGGAGCGATCTCAAAGCTTGGCGCGACCCTGACTGGATTTGGCGTATCCCGCCCTTTGGTGATCACAGATCCCGGTATCAAAGCCGTCGGTCTTTTGGATACGGTTCTGGACAATCTCGGCATGGCACCGGCCGGTGTGTTCGCGGACACGGTCGCCAATCCGACTGAGGATCAAGCGATTGAAGTGGCCGCGCTCTACAAGGATGTGAATGCAGACGGCCTGGTCGCACTGGGTGGCGGATCAGCCATGGACTTGACCAAAGCCGCGGGCTTGCTGGCCAGTCATGGTGGACCTTTGGAAAAGTATGCCGCGATCTCTGGCGGGGCAAAACACATTGGCAAACTGCCACCATTGATTGCCGTCCCCACGACTGCAGGCACCGGTTCGGAAGTCTCGGTCGGATTGATCTCAACGATGAATAATGGCCGCAAGGAAACATTCGCATCGCCAAATCTCATCCCAGCCACGGCGATTTGCGATCCAGATTTGACCCTCGGCCTACCGCCTCTGCTCACCGCGGCGACAGGTATGGATGCGGTCACGCATTGTATTGAAGCGGTGCTGACCCCTGCGGCGAACCCCCCCGCAGAGGGTATTGGATATGATGGCCTGAATCGCGCGATCAAAACCGGCGCGCTTAAGCGCGCGGTGGCCGACGGGTCTGACAAGGATGCGCGCTGGAATATGATGATGGCGAGCTATGAAGGCGCGCTGGCCTTCACCAAGGGCCTGGGATCGGTTCATGCGCTGAGCCACGCCGCCGGCCGTCTGAAAGAGAAGAAGCTCCACCACGGTACGCTCAATGCGATTTTCCTGCCGCACTTGTTGCGGTTCAATGAAGGGGCTGCCCCTGAAAAGTATGAGCGCCTGCGCTTTGCGATGGGCCTCGGCGCAAATGCGGACCTTGCCGATGCGGTTGCGAAACTGAACGAAGATCTTGGCATTCCATCGACGCTGTCGGCGATTGGTGTGGAGTCGTCAGACGGCCCTGGCATTGTTGAATATGCGTTGAACGATCTCGCCCACCGCGGCAATGCCCGCCCGGCGGAGCAAGGCGACTATGAGCGGATATTTGAGCAAGCGCTCTAGCGACAAGGTCAAGCTCACAACAAATCTGGCACCAAACTTCGGAACAGCTTGACTTTCCAGGGCCGGTTCGGCACGCCCAAAACAGCGTGCTAGGGGACCAGCACCGAGGGTAAGATGTCCCGACGCTTACACTGGCTCAGAGCGGCCATTTTCGTCCTGAGCGCGAACCTGATTGGACTGGCCCTGATCGGCGGAGCGATCGGATACTCCCCAGTCCCTTACTGGGATATGTGGGGCGGTACGCTTCATTTCGTACAGCGATTTGATGAAGATCCAGTCCGACACCTCTTCGCGCAACATAATGAGCATCGCATCGTTCTGTCGCGCTTACTATTCCTGATCGACTATCACCTGTTCGGTGGAACCAGCCTGTTCTTAGTCATTTGCAATTATCTGTTCGCCGCCGCGATATGGGCGGTCTTTACGCGATGTTTGCTGTCGCTAAATGCCGACGAGCCCGGACAAGACCGTTGGGTTTTGGTGGCCATTCTCGGCGCTTGGTTGTTCCTCTGGGCGCAGAAAGTCAATTTCACTTGGGCGTTTCAAAGTCAGTTTTTCTTAGCGCAGCTCATCCCCCTTCTCGCCTTTCTATCGCTCAGCCGCGCAGCATTTCATCCCAAGCTTTGGAGTCGCTGGTTTATGGGGGCGCTGATCCTCGGAGGATTAAGCCCGCTGACAATGGCCAATGGTCTGTTTGTCTTTCCGATCATGTTTCTCGGTGCGGTCTTGTTGCGGATGCCGCGAATTCAAATCGGTATCGTGGTGATCTGCGCGAGTGTCGCAACTAGCCTATACTTAAGCGATTATGGCGCCCCCACCGCCCACGGGTCTGCACTGGAGACGCTTGTCGCACAGCCGATCGCCGCGCTGCGCTACGCCTTCACCTATCTCGGCAATCCTGGGGTCTACATCGCCGGATCGTCTAGCTTGGCGCGGTACGCCTCGACATTTGCGGGCCTGTGTTTGGCTGCAATCACACTCGCGCTCACCATCCAGTCTATATCGCGACGACCTGCAACTCCGGTGTTCATCGGCCTCCTCCTCTTCATCATCTTTGTTGGCGCTGGTGCCTTTGCGACGGCCGCTGGGCGCGTATCCTTTGGCATCGAGTCGGCCTTTAGTAGCCGATACACGACTCCGGTTTTAATGGCCTGGGCGGCGCTGTTTTGTATCGCGTCACCACATCTGCTTCGATGGCATCATTCTGGATCTCGCACACCCTATCTGTCCTTTGGTGCCGCCATTGTCGCGCTATGCATATTGATGGTCTCTCAGGCGCGCGCCTTAACCCCAATGCATGCCCTTAAACACCAAAGGCAGGTCGCCGCTTTGGCGCTTGGCATGGGGATCGGGGATGACACATTGGTCGCGCTCGTGCATCCAAATACAGATCGCGCTATGACCATCGCACAGGCCGCAGCGCAAGAGAATTTGGGCATCTACGGCACACCCGAACTCAAGCATGCCCGTGAATCGATCGACCAAAATCTGACTACGTCCTCACAGAGAAGCTGCGCGGGGGATTTAGAATCCTATGAGATCATAGATGACGAACCAGGCTATGTGCGAATCTATGGGTGGCAATTTCGCTCCAACACGAAACCCCAAAGCGCACGCCTCTATATCGTCGATGCGGACGCGCAGATTGTCGGTGTGGCTTTGCGCGGCCGCGCCAGCCCAAATCTGATCGAAGCTTATGGTCCTGCGGCAGCGCGCTCAGGATTTACGGGATATCTGAAATCCGATGTGACGCTTGCCGACCTGACGATCGTCTCCGATGTCTGCAAATCTCCCACCCGGTTTGACCCTTAAGGTTCAAAGCTGCTTCCGCTGGGGTATAGGTTTTCTCTCACGCGCCTTTTGGGTTTTATACGCCCAAGAAGACAATCAGGAGGAAAAGATGGCGATTGATTTTGTAATTCCGGACGACGCGAAAGAGGTCCGCGCACGCGTTCGCCAATGGGTGCAAGATGAGTGCATTCCTGCTGAAAAACGCCTCCAAAATGGTGAAGCTTTAGACTCGGTTCTCAGCGATTTGCGGACCAAAGCGCGGGGCCAAGGCCTGTGGTTGCCTTTCATTCCAAAAGAGCATGGCGGCATGGGGCTTGGCCCGCTCGCCAATGCGCTCGTGCAAATGGAATTGGGACAAAGCCATCTCGGCGCGCTGTCCATGAATAGCCAGGGGCCTGACGATGCGACCATGCTCACACTGCTGGCGCACGGCACGGATTTTCAGAAAGAGAAATTCCTGAAGCCGCTGCTAAATGGCGAAAAGCGCATTTGCTATTCGATGACGGAGAAAGCCGCCGGCGCGGATGCGACCGGCATGCAAACGCGCGCGGAAAAAGATGGCAAAGGCAATTACGTTCTGAATGGCGAGAAATGGTACTCATCTTCCGCCAATGTCGCAGACATTGCTGTGGTTATGGCCAAGACCAATCCAGAGGCGCCAAGGCACCAGCAATTCTCAACCTTTATCGTAGAACTCCCGAATCCCGGATATCGGATCATCCGCAACATCCCGACCATGGCCATCCATCGCGACTATCAAGAGGCCATGGGCGCGGCGCATTGTGAGATTGCGATCGAAGATCTGGTCGTCCCTGAAGAGAATTTGCTCGGCGGCGAAGGTCAAGGCTTTGCCATGGGACAGCATCGCCTCGCCTATGGGCGGCTCCGACACGGCATGCACAATGTTGCCATGGCCCAACGCGCGCTCGATCTCGCAACGGCGCATGTCACGCAGCGCTCAACATTCGGCAAAGGCTTGGAAGACCGCCAGGGCGTCCAATTCATGCTCGCCGAATGTGCGAGCCAGCTCTACATCGCCCGTCTCATGCTTATGCATATCGCTTATAAAGCAGAGAATGGGCTCGATATCCGCCAAGAGAATGGCATTGCCAAAGTCTTCCTCGCCAACATGGTTCACAAAGTCGTCGATACTGCCATCCAGCTGCACGGTGCCTTAGGCTATTCCACCGATACGCCACTGGCAGCTTGGTATACACATATCCGGTCGCAACGCCTAGTCGATGGGCCGGACGAGGTTCATAAGTGGATAACCGGGAAGAATGTCATCCGCGCCTATAAGAAGGATGGCACAACGGCCGCCGCCGCGGGCGGCGACCTGCTTTAAGTCCTAGCTGTCTTCCGCCTGAATTTTGTCCATGGTGCGCAACTCAAAGTCGCTGGCATCATGGCGCTCAGGCAACTGGCTCGATAGCTCTCCCCAGACGCGGTTGACCATCCGCCCACGTTGAACCGCAGGCCGGTCCATCAATTGATCGGTCCAGCGGTTCACATGTTTGTATTCGTGCACGGAAAGGAACTCGGCGGCTTCATAAAGGACGCCTTTGGCCAACGAGCCGTACCAGGGCATGATCGCCATATCAGCAATCGAATACTCACTGCCCGCCATATATTCATTGTCGGCCAGATGGCGATCGAGCACATCCATTTGGCGTTTCACTTCCATAGCAAACCGATTGATCGGATATTCCATCTTATAAGGCGCATAAGCATAGAAGTGTCCAAAACCACCGCCCAGATATGGCGCTGAGCCCATTTGCCAGAACAACCAATTCATCGCTTCCGTCCGGCCTTTATGATCTTTCGGCATAAAGGCCCCGTCAAACTTTTCTGAGAGATAGGTCAGGATAGAGGCGCTCTCGAACACACGGGTCACGGGATCGGTCGTATGATCGGCCATGACGGGAATTTTGGAGTTTGGATTGATCTCAACATAGCCCGACCCGAATTGGTCGCCTTCGCCAACATTGATCAGCCAAGCATCATACTCTGCTCCGGAATGACCAGCCGCCAGCAGCTCTTCGAGCATGATCGTGACTTTAACGCCGTTCGGAGTCGCTAAGGAATATAGCTGAAGGGGATGTTTGCCGACCTTAAGCTCTTTGTCATGTGTCGGTCCGGCGATCGGTCGATTGATATTGGCAAAGCGGCCGCCGCTTTCTTGGTCCCAGGTCCAGACCTTTGGGGGCGTGTATTCATTATCAGCCAAGGGGCGCTCCTTTTTGGTTCCTGCGCAAGTTTGTCCACGGATACATAAGAAGCTCCCCTCGCGAAAGCCTAGACCCAGAATTGGAATAGGGTCTATGCGAACACTGGGAGAGGCCTTTCCTGGTCTATACAGACATTCAAATGGGAGACCGAAACGATGAGCGATCTGGTCACACGGCAAGACGAAAACGGATTGAGTTGGCTCACGCTCAATCGGCCTGACAAACTCAATGCACTGACGGTCGGCATGTTCAAACAGCTCCGCCAGCACGTGATCGATTTGCGTAAGGATGAGTCCATTGGATGCGTCATCCTAAGAGGCGCCGGCAAATGCTTTTCTGCCGGTCATGATCTTGCTGACATTGCTGAAGGCGAAGACGTTCCTTCGCGCGGCTGGCATTCAGAAACGCTGCGTTTGATGGAAAAGCTCCCAAAACCGGTCATCGCTGGCGTGCATGGCCATTGTTATACGGGCGCCCTGGAAGTCGCTTTAGCCGCAGACTTCATCCTGGCGGCAGACACGGCCAAGTTCGCGGACACGCATGCGAAATGGGCGCTGACCCCGATTTGGGGCATGAGCCAGCGCCTGCCGCGCCGCATCGGCACAGCCACAGCGAAACGATTAATGTTCACCGCAGAAACCGTTCGCGCCGATGCTGCCTTGGAAATGGGTCTGTGCGAAGCTGTGTTCGAAGAGGCCAAGTTTGAAGACGAACTGCGCGCCTTTGCGCAAAACATTCTCGCCAATTCAAGCTTCTCTCACGCCGCCAATAAACGCCTCTTGGAAGCGACTGCTTCCGATCCGATGGATGCTGGTTTACAGTGGGAAATCACTGAGAATGAAGGCGTCGGGCCCGATATGCATGACCGGATCAATGCCTTTATGAAAAAGTAAACGCTCTGAGATGGCACGCCGCTTGCTGGAGAATCAGCAAGTTTGAAGTGGAAATCTGCCATCATGAAACGTTTTCTGGCCTGCTTATGCTTAATCGCCGCGCCCTTATCCGCGGAAGCGAGCACCGAGCTTGCCCGCCAATGGGGCGTCGAAGCGGTACGTCTATCGGCGGAAACGTCGAGCCTGATCGCTTCGGTCGATATGGGCGAAGCGGCCCAGATTTCCGACACATTTGCATTGGACGTTTACCGGTTCGGCCGAACCTCGGCGGATTTGGCCCGCTGGATCGATCATTCGAATGGACCTGGTGATCTTGGCTGTATTTTCCGCGGCATGGCCTCTGAATCAGAAACGCAATTGATCGAACTTGAAGCGCCGACAAACCAAGTCGAGCAACGCGAGAGTTTGCGGCGATTGGCGGAGATGTTTGCGGACGCCGAAATTGTCGCCATTGCCGCTCAACGCCGGGCGCCCGCGCGCGCCGTTGGCGTGCATACATCCGCCAATTCTTGCGCTGCAGATGCGGACATGGCGCTTCAAGCTCTGCGATAGAGACTTACCAAACCATCGCTTCGCGCAATTCAGCGCGTAAATTCGCAGGCATTTCGATTGTGCCTGACCCTTGCTTCAGGTCTGGCGGCGCGTCTTCTGGCTTCAGATATCGCCACCCTTGAAACGCGCGCTTCGGCGTCGGCTCGACAGCGATCAGCTCCGGATCGAAGACCAATTCGCAGGCTTTGCGACCGCCACGATCAGTAATTTCTTTGACATCCAAAATACGCTGACGCACCAGGATAATGCCTTTGGTGACCCAATAGATCGAACCGCCATTGCTCAACTCCCCGCCGCGCTTCGGCACCATACGGGTATGGTGATACGGCAATGACGAGGATTGCATCAGCCGCGCCTGCCAGCGCGCAATGTCCGAGGCATCATCGGCCCCTACGCAAAGTTTCACCATGTGAATCATCTCTACAAAGGTAAACGAGGATTAATGTCTGTGAAGGTGGAAAATCTGTCACAGCGCGTCATAATCTTAGTCAGATGGGATAACCCGAGGAGACACAGATGTTGAAGTGGATGGGATTGGCTGCAAGTGCGGCCCTGTTTTCGTTAAGTGCACAGGCACAAGATGGCCATGATGTCTTTGGGACCTTCTTAACGCAAGCTGGCACATCGACGGTCACCATTGAAGATTGCGGGGATGGCAGCCCTTGCGGCCGGGTCTCCTGGATCGATCCTGAGGCCATGGAACCCGGCATGACGCCGGAAACCGCGCTCACGCAAGCGGGCGAGCCCGTCCTCGGCCTGCTCATGCTGCAAGGCTTTGATAAGCGCCGCAAAGATTGGCGCGGCGGGACCATTTATGATCCAGAGAATGACAAGTCCTATGCGTCGCGCTTGAAGCGTCTGAATGATGGCCGGTTGCAGGTCAAAGGCTGCATTGGTCCGATTTGTCAGACTCAGGTATGGTCGCTTGCCCCTGAAGCGCTACAAGCCTCCGCACCCGCTACAAACTAGCCCCCTGCGTACCCTTGTCGCTTGCGCATTTGGCGCGGCGTGCTACCTCGCGGCTTTCTAATTGCGCGGCGAGGATGGAGACAGCGACATGGGCACACTTGGAAACGACGCCACCCCCCGGATCGAATCCGACACGATGGGCAATGTCGAAGTCCCTGGAAACAAGTATTGGGGCGCTCAGGCACAGCGCTCTTTAGGCAATTTCAAGATTGGCTGGGAGCAACAACCGCTGCCGCTCGTGCGCGCCCTCGGCATTGTCAAACGCGCCGCCGCTGAGACCAATATGGCGCTCGGCAAACTCGATGCAAAACTGGGCGAGTCCATTATCACCGCCGCAAATGAGGTGATTGAAGGCAAGCTGGACGAGCACTTCCCCCTTGTTGTTTGGCAAACTGGTTCCGGCACGCAGTCAAACATGAACACCAATGAAGTGATCGCCAATCGCGCGATTGAGCTCCAAGGCGGTGAGATTGGCGCAAAAAGCCCTGTTCACCCCAATGACCATTGCAATATGAGCCAAAGCTCAAACGATACATTCCCGACCGCGATGCACATCGCCGCGGCAGAAGAGATCACGCATCGTCTTTTGCCGGCATTGCAGAAGCTGCACAATGCCTTGAACGATAAGGCCCAAGCCTGGACGGATATCATCAAGATCGGTCGGACGCATACCCAAGACGCGACGCCTGTGACGCTCGGCCAAGAGTTCTCCGGCTATACGAAAATGGTCGAAATGGGCATTCAGCGGATTGAACAATCGCTCCCCGCCCTGCTCGAACTGGCGCAAGGCGGCACGGCGGTCGGCACGGGCCTGTCGACACCTGTCGGGTTCGCTGAAGGTGTGGCCGACAAAATCGCACAAATCACCGGCCTCAACTTTGTCACGGCCCCAAATAAGTTCGAGGCCCTGTCGGCGCATGACGCCATGGTTTTTGCCCATGGCGCGATCACAACGGCGGCCATGTCCTGCTTCAAGATCGCCAATGACATTCGGTTCTTGGGGTCTGGCCCGCGCTCTGGCCTGGGCGAACTGGCTTTGCCAGAGAATGAGCCGGGCTCTTCGATCATGCCAGGCAAAGTGAACCCGACCCAATGTGAAGCGATGACGCAAGTATGCGCGCATATTCACGGCAATAATGCTGCGATTGGCTTTGCTGGCAGCCAAGGTCATTTCGAGCTGAACGTCTTCAATCCGATGATGAGCTACAATTTGCTACAGTCCATCCGCTTGCTCGCGGACGCCGCCGTATCGTTCACCGACAATTGCGTGGTCGGCATCGAGCCGCGCTTGGACAATATCCAGAAGGGCTTGGAAAATTCGCTCATGCTGGTCACGCCGTTGAAAGAAAAATACGGCTATGACCGCGCTGCCAAGATCGCCAAAATGGCGCACAAGAATGGTACCACTCTGCGTGAAGAAGCGATTGCCGATGGCATCCCCGCCGATGATTTTGACGCGATTGTGCGGCCAGAGAAGATGATTGGTCCGGGGTGACAATTGATTGCGGCATACTACATTTTGTAGTATGCATGTAGCATGAAGCTTCGAACATGGCGCAAACAACAAAATTGGACGGTCGCGCAAGTCGCCGACTTGCTTGGGATCGGAATCTCTACCGTCACGGCCTATGAAAACGGGTCGCGTCGCCCACGGCCCGAAATGGCCAATCAGATCGAACGAATGACGCGTGGCCGAGTCACGGCAGCAGAACTGTTAGGCGTTGTCGCTAACACCCATGGCGCGGTTCGCGAAGATCCCGTCCCGTTTGACAATGAGATGCGCGAACAGGCCAAGGCACTCGGATTAGACCCGGACGCAATTGCCGACAAAGCCATAACCGAAGCGGTAAAACGCAAGCGTATTGAAGCTTGGATTGAAGAGAATAAGGAGGCGTTCGCAGCTCATCGAAAAGACATCGAAGAGAATGGGCTGTGGTCCGATGGCCTGCGCACATTTTAAATGAAACAGTACGGTGTCTATCGACTTAAAGACAACACGAACTTTGTCATCATCCTGCAATATCCAGGATTGGAAACCTCGAGCCTTGTGATCGTCGCGCCTTTGATCGACGCAGATGCTCTGCCTGAAATTACACCGATGACACCGATTTTGCGGTACAAGGATCAAGCATGGATGGTCTTAACCTATCGCATGGCTGCAATCCCTGAAGCAGACCTTGGTGAGTATATTACATCCTTCCACAACATTGATTATGTTTTTCAATGGGCCCTTTCGCGCCTCTTCTATGGGAACTGACGCGTGCGAAAAATCACGCTATTAGGGCGAGAGAATCACTTAGGCTAATTAGAAAGCTATTTATCTATGAACACCGCCCCTGTCGGCTCGAAAGCCAATCCATCTGAATTTGATGTCATGCCCCGTCTGGCGGAGGACGAGCCCTATTTCGTCATTCGTGCCCAGGATCCTTTGTCGAGCGCGCTGGTCGAACTGCACGCCTATATCGGTGCTGGGCAAGCCGGTGCTGCGCACAATAAGCTGGCGGAGATTATGGCGCTGACCTCGGCCAAGGCACCGCGTCCAGCCTCCAGCCCGAAATATCGCGAGACGTTTGCGATTTCGCTCGCCATGGAACAATGGCGTAACGCGCATCGCGGAGAATAGGTTTGGTCGAGCCGATCAATCTCAACAAGTTTCGCAAAGCCAAAGCGCGCGCTGAAAAAGAACAGCGCGCGCAAGAGAACCGCATCAAGCACGGGCGAAGCAAGGCGCAAAAAGCTCAAGATAAGCAGGCCAAGACCCGCCAGTCATCCGAGCATGATGGCAAAAAACACGACTGATTAGACCCCCAATTCTGGCATGGCCCTTGAGCGATAAGCCTATCTCGGGCAAAGACGCCTCGGGTTGAGTAAATTCGAGTTACGGGACTAGCGATTGTGATCAACAAAATACTCGTCATTGGCGGCGCGGACTATATCGGCTCGAATGCCTGTAAAGCCATCAAAATGAGCGGGCGCGAACCCGTTGTGTTCGACAATTTGTCCAGCGGCCATCGCCATGCGGTCAAATAGGGCGAACTCATCGAAGGTGATATTCGAAATGAAGACGAGATCCGGGCCGCACTCGAGCGCATCCGTCCGGACGCGGTTATGCATTTTGCCGCCAATATCGAGGTTGGCGAAGGCGAGAAAGCGCCAGGCGCCTTCTATGAGAACAATGTTGCTGGCACGCTAAATGTGGTGCGCGCCATGCTCGATCTTGGCTTGCAGAATTTCATTTTCTCATCGACCTGCGCCATTTATGGCGACCCAGAAAGCTTGCCTTTGGTTGAAGACATGCCGAAACGGCCGGTCAGCGTATATGGCCGCTCGAAATTGATGGTCGAGACAATTCTGGAAGACCTCTCTCGAGCGGAGGGTCTGCGATATGCTGCACTTCGCTATTTTAACGCCGCTGGCGCTGATCTCGACGGCGAGGTTGGCGAAGAACATGATCCCGAAACGCATCTCATCCCGAATGCGATCAAGGCCGCGGCCGGTATTGGTCAAGGCATGAAACTGTTCGGCGACGATTATCCCACGCCGGATGGCACCTGTATTCGAGACTATATCCATATCGCCGATTTGGTCTCAGCCCACATTCTCGCTGCTGAGCATATCAACGCCACCGGTGAAAGCCTGCAGCTCAATCTTGGCACCGGCAACGGCTTTACTGTGAAACAGGTCCTGGATGCTGTCGAACGGGCCGTCGGGAATCCTGTCCCTGTAGAAATCGGCCCGCGCCGTCCGGGCGATGCGATCGCGCTCTACGCGGACACGTCCAAATCTAAAGCCATATTGAACTGGGTGCCTGAGCATTCCGATATGGATACGATTGTGTCGTCCGCCTGGGCCTTTCACAAACGCGTATGGAGCCTCGATTAGGCGGTTCGCAAGTCCCAGACATGGACACCGCGTTGCGATAGACGCACGGGATTCCACGCCATTGAGCGCACCAGATTCCAAATCGCTTCGCGGTTGGGCTTGACCGTATACTCATCTTGCCAGCGCAGGGACCATCCGTCCTTCAGGCCGTGCCACATGCCCTTGCGCATGCCCTTGAGATCGGCATGCCCCATATTGCGAAGATAGATGTAAAGCATCAATGCAAGATGTCCCGGCAAAGTTAAGATCAACACGGAAAGCGGCATGTTTTTCAGGTAAGCCCAGGTGCGATTGCGGAACCCATGATACATTGTGAAATGACTGTACCGTCCGCTGGTCGCGCTACCCTTATGATGAATGATGGCGTCCGGTAGGAACACGCATTTTTCATTGCTCAATTGCAAACGCATCCCAAGATCGACATCTTCGCAATAGCAGAAGAAGCGCTCATCAAATCCGCCAATCTCAAGAAACAATTGCCGGTCATAGACAGCGCTCGCACCACATGGGCTGAAACATAAGCTGTCGCGATTTGGCAGTTCCGAGATCGGTCGCTCAAACCCTCCACGCCAAGGAATTCCGAACGCAAAATAGGCATCACCCGCGCCGTCGAGCAATTCCGGCTCATCCATATTGATTTGGCCGCAGGCAAACACGCGGCAATTGCGGTGGCGTTCTGTCGCCTTGTGGATTTCAGCCAGCCAATTGGGGTCAGCCGTGGCATCGGGATTTAGCAAAGCCAACCATTTTCCAGTCGCTTCTTGCGCTGCGAGATTGTTCCCCTTTGCGAATCCGTGATTCGTTTTTTCGCGTAAAACGCGAATATTCGGAATGCCATTTGTGTCGAGATCGCCAATCGGATTGCGCTCGCTATGATTGTCCACAACAAGAACTTCGAAATCTCTGAATGTCTGATTTTTCAATGAATTCAATGCATTCTGAAGCAATTCGCCTGCATTGTAATTTACAATCAGCACGGAAAATAACGGCTGCACTCTACTCACGAATGACTCCCTCAAAGCGGGGTCAGGCCCCGATCATTCTTTCAGCCACGTATGCACATCGCCTCTCAGGCGACAACAGTAATTTTGAATATTAACCAAAAACAATGCGCTCACGTCTCAGTTTTCATGAGACGTGTTTGAAATGTAGGCACATATAGATTTTTACTTGGCCAAGGCCTGTAACTCATTGACCAAGCCAGTTTTTTCCCAACTGAAGGCCCCTGCATCGGTCGGTGTTCGCCCAAAATGCCCATAGGATGCGGACGGGCTGTAGATCGGTGCTTCCAGCTTCAAATGGTTGCGAATCCCGCGAGGCGACAGATCCACAAGCTCACGCAATTTGCGCGCAATCGTGTCTTCGCCGACTTCGCCCGTGCCGAACGTGTCGACATAGAGTGAGAGCGGTTGAGCGACGCCAATGGCATAGCTGACCTGGATGTTGCAGCGCTTTGCCAATCCGGCCGCGACGACATTCTTCGCCAGGTATCGCGTCGCATAGGCGGCCGAGCGATCTACCTTTGACGGGTCTTTACCGGAAAATGCGCCGCCGCCATGCGGCGCTGCACCGCCATACGTATCGACAATGATCTTACGGCCTGTCAGTCCGGCATCTCCGTCCGGGCCACCGATGACGAAACGGCCCGTCGGATTGACGTAGAACTTGTCTTCATCAGGGAACCAGCCCTCGGGCAGCACATCTTTGACCACGGGACGAATGATTTCCCGCAATTCTTCCAATGTCGCTGAGTCTTTGTGTTGGTGCGAGACCACGATGGCATTGACGCCAACCGGACGTGAGCCATCATATTGCAGCGTCACTTGGCTTTTTGCATCCGGCTCCAATTCGGGATGCGTGCCATTGTGACGGAGTTCAGCCAACTTGCGTAAAATCTGGTGCGAGTAAACCAAAGTCGCAGGCATCAATTCGGGCGTCTCGTCCGTGGCATAGCCAAACATGATGCCCTGGTCGCCGGCGCCTTCTTCTTGGTGCAGGCCCTGACCGGCTTCAACACCTTGAGCGATTTCAGCAGATTGACCATGAACATGGTTTTCAACCGCCATGTTCTGCCAATGGAACCCGTCCTGCTCATAGCCAATCGCCTTGACCACATCGCGGGCAGCTTGGTTCATTTCGTCTTTGGTGACGACTGCGCCATTATTGGTACGAACTTCACCCGCTAGGACCACGCGATTGGTCGTGGTCAGTGTTTCAACGGCCACCTTTGCGGTCGGGTCTTTCCCTAGGAATAAGTCCACGACCGCATCAGAGATTTGGTCTGAAACTTTGTCTGGATGCCCTTCAGAAACACTCTCAGACGTAAACTCATGATGCTGCAATGGCATAGCGTGTCTCCCCTCGCCGATTAGTAGCGGTAATGCTCTGGCTTGAATGGTCCCTGCGTCGTCACGCCGATATAGTCGGCCTGCTCATCAGAGAGTTTGGTCAGCTCAACCCCAAGCTTTTCGAGGTGCAAACGCGCAACTTTCTCGTCCAAATGCTTCGGCAATGTGTAAACCTCATTGCCATACTCACCCTTATTCTCGTGCAGAGCGATCTGGGCCAGCGTTTGGTTGGTGAATGAGGCTGACATAACGAAGCTTGGGTGACCAGTGGCGTTGCCCAGGTTCACCAGACGGCCTTCGGACAAGAGAATGATCCGCTTGCCATCCGGGAAGGTGACCATATCGACTTGCGGTTTGATATTGGTCCATTTGAAATTGCGCAGACCTTCGACTTGGATCTCATTGTCGAAGTGGCCGATATTACAAACGATGGCCATGTCCTTCATCGCCCGCATATGGTCGACGGTCAGGATGTCTTTGTTGCCGGTCGCGGTGACAAAGATGTCAGCTTTTGGCGCCATCGTGTCGATGGTCTGAACGTCATATCCATCCATAGCGGCCTGCAAAGCGCAGATTGGGTCGACTTCAGAAACCGTGACGCGCGCCCCAGAACCCGACAGCGACGCCGCAGAGCCTTTGCCGACATCGCCATAGCCCGCAACAAAGGCGGTCTTTCCGGCCATCATCACGTCCGTGCCACGACGGATCGCATCGACCAGAGATTCCTTACAGCCATACTTATTGTCGAATTTCGACTTGGTGACCGAGTCATTGACGTTAATGGCCGGGAAAGGCAGCTCATTCTTGCTGGCCAATTGATACAGGCGGTTGACGCCGGTTGTGGTTTCTTCCGAAACGCCGCGAATGCCATTCTTGATGCGCGAGAACCAGCCCGGTGTTTCTGTCATCCGCTTGCGGATTTGACGGAACAGTGCCTCTTCTTCCTCAGACCCAGGATTGTCGAGAACAGATGGATCGGCTTCGGCTTTTTCACCCAGGATAAGGTACATGGTGGCATCGCCGCCATCGTCCAAGATCAGGTTGACGGTTTCGCCATTTGGCCACTCAAAGATGCGGTCCGCGAATTGCCAATACTCATCCAGCGTTTCGCCTTTATGGGCGAAGACGGGCGTACCAGCGTCAGCGATTGCGGCAGCAGCATGATCCTGCGTGGAGTAGATATTACAGCTGGCCCAGCGCACTTCCGCGCCGAGCGCTTCGAGGGTTTGGATCAGGACCGCGGTCTGGATCGTCATGTGCAGCGAGCCGGCAATCCGCGCGCCTTTCAAGGGTTGGCTTGCGCCATATTCGGCCCGCGCCGCCATCAGGCCCGGCATTTCGGTCTCTGCAATTTCAATTTCCATCCGACCAAAATCAGCCTGGCTGATGTCTGCGACAGCATAGTCTTGAGACATATCAACGATCCTTTATATGAATTTTTTTGGCCTATAGCACGCGTAGCGACTTTGTACAGGCGGGAATTGTCAATCGATGTTACCGCTCTATTTTGGGATTGCGCGGCGCGGCTGGCCAAGTCCCGCTGGTTTGACTAAGAGCGGCGCGAAGGAACCTAAAAGCGAGATCAAAAATGAGCGTGGTAAGTCTAGACGCCCTCGATTGGAAAATTGGCACAGGCCAGCCTTTGGCGGTGATTGCCGGGCTGAATGTTCTGGAAGATCTCGATCTCGCGCTGACCGTCGGCAAAGAGCTGAAGGCGATTTGTGAGCAGCTTGGCCTGCCTTACATTTTCAAAGCAAGCTTCGACAAAGCCAACCGGTCTTCGATCAAATCCTATCGCGGGCCAGGATTCGAGACCGGCGTCCCGATGCTGGCGGAGATTAAGCAAGACCTCGGCGTCGGGATTTGCACCGACTTACACGAACCCCATCAAGCTGATGCTGTGGCCGAGGTGGCCGATCTGGTGCAATTGCCTGCCTTTCTGGTTCGCCAGACGGACCTTGTCGTCGCCACGGCCAAAGCCGTCGAGAAATATGGCAAAGTTATTCATGCCAAGAAACCGCAATTCATGGCGCCTTGGGACACAAAGAACATCGTTTCCAAAGTCGGCGAAATCCTTCCCGAAAATCGATTGATCTTGTGCGAGCGCGGCTCAAGCTTCGGCTATAATAATCTCGTGGTCGACATGTTGAGCATTCAGCAGATGCAGTCACTTGGCTGTCCGGTCACGATTGATGCGACCCACGCAGTGCAATTGCCGGGGGCTGACCCGCGTACGGCCGGTGCGTCAACAGGGGGACGCCGCGAAGGCGTGGGCACGATTGCCAAGTCTGCTGTCGCCGCGGGTGCCGATGGCGTGTTCTTGGAGTTCCACATCGATCCGGACAAAGCCCTGTGCGACGGTCCAAGCTGCCTGCCTTTGACAGCAGCCGAACCCTTGCTCCGTGAGCTGAAAGCCATTCATGAGATCGTCAATTAGGGCCTGACATTCCATTCTAGAAGTGTAGCCCCGTCCGGTTCGGTGCGGATCAGACCGTAAGCGCCTGTTTTCAGTTTGATCGACCCGGGTTCGCACCGAACGCTCATGACAGCATTTAACACGAACCTGGCGATGCCATTCGACGTGACGATCAGCACCGGCGCTGATGACCGTGGACCTGTGAGCGTGTTGAGCAAATTCGCCCATTCGACCTTGATTTCATCCGGTGAGACATCCCATCCTGGCGGTGGTGTCGCATCGCGATCCCAAGCCTCTAGAGCCGCTTCGCCTATCCGAGCTATGACTTGATCTTCCGGCTGATTTTCGTCGGGTCCATAATCCACCTCACGCAGAAATTCGAGTTCACTCAGCTCGGGCCGTTTTTCATACGCATCCAATATCGCTTGAGCGGTTTGTCGCGTCCGTTGCAATTCGCTGCAAAAAGCGGCGCCAAACCCCTGAGGAACAATCTCGCGAAAATGCACCGCCAACTGACCGGCTTGAACCTGTCCAGACATAGACAGCGGCAAATCCGTTCGCGCGCCGACGCGGGTGACCGTGTCGCCTTTATCGAATGTGTTTCCATGGCGAACGATATAGATGTCAGTCATTGGTGAACTCAGCGAGTGGTTCGCCATGCTTGGCGATCAACTGTTCTGCATGGTCCGCATCTTGTGGTGTATCAATGCCCCACATGGCGCTCGGTGCCGCGGGCACTTTTACGGCTTGGATCCGCAGCCCGTTTTCGAGAAAACGCAACTGCTCTAGGCCCTCTAAGCTCTCATAATGACCTTCTTCCAGCTGAACGAAAGCCGCCAATGCGCCGCGCTTAAATCCATACAAGCCAATATGCCGCCAAACCGGAGAGAGTGCCCCCGCCGCGCGCAGCTTGTGTTCTTTACGAATGGCGGGAAGGATATTTTTAGAGAACCAAAGCGCCTCATCCTGCGCATTGACGATACAGGTGGTTCCGGAGAATGGCGTTTCTTGTTTGCGGGCGCGCAGCTCATCCAGGTCTGCCCAACTCATCTGAACAATCGGTGTAACGGCATCGAGCGCGGTTGTCCGCCCGGATTCAATAATTGCTGAGATATAACTTGGCGGCGTGAAGGGGGCGTCGCCCTGAAGATTGACGATAAATTCGGTGTCTGGTGCAAACGCATTCACGGCCGCCCAGGCGCGGTCTGTGCCAGACGGCAAATTTGGATCGGTCATGACCACCGGCGCCCCGATCTCTTTGGCGTGCGCCTCAATCTCTGGATGATCGGTCGCGACGATGAAGGAGACGTCGGGATCGGCTTCGGCGCAGATCCGGGCAATCGATGAGACGCGGGCCAGCAGCGTTTGTCCGGCAATGGTGTGCAAGGGTTTTTGCGGGAAGCGGGTCGACGCATAGCGCGAAGGGACAACGATGAGAGTTTTCATTTGCGCCCCTTTTGGCAGATTGGCGAAGACAGGATCAAGCTCCTAGTGGCGGACGTCGACGAGTCCAAGACGGGTTTTACCTTGGCCAGATGCACCACGATACCCGTTTTCGGCAAATATCGGTTTCTGTTCGCAAAGCTGTCGCTGTTTTCAGTAGGCTTCAATTAGCAGCCAGTATATGTTCTCAGGCGCGGAAAAGTCCTATGTGACGGAACACCGAGGCCAGCGAATCACGGCCTGAAGGAATTGCATGACCATCCTCATTACCGGCGTAGCAGGCTTTATCGGCGCCCATGTCGCGCAATCCCTTTTGCAATCGGGTGAATCCGTCATCGGTTTTGACAGCTTGAACCATTATTATGCGCCGCAATTGAAACGTGATCGGCTGGACTCCTTATGCCGTGAAGGAGACTTTTCGTTTCATGAATTGGACGTCGCCTCGATTGAAACCATGAAGTCGGCCCTGAACGGGCGGAAACCGACAAAAATCCTACACTTGGCCGCGCAAGCCGGTGTCCGCTATTCCTTGCAAAACCCGGCTGCCTATACCGAAGCCAATCTTGAGGGCCATTTTGCGATGCTTGAGCTGGCCCGCGAGCTTGAGACGGAAAATATGGTCTATGCGTCCTCGTCGTCCGTTTATGGCGGCAACACGAAAATCCCTTTCGCAGAGACCGACCAGACCGATGATCCGGTTTCGTTTTACGGCGCGACAAAAAAGTCCAATGAACTTATGTCGCAATCTTATGCCCGACTTTACGGCCTGTCGCTGACCGGGCTACGCTTCTTTACCGTTTACGGGCCCTGGGGGCGGCCAGACATGGCCTATTGGATCTTTGCGGAGCGGATCTTGAAAGGCGAGCCGATCAAAGTGTTTAATCACGGCAAAATGAGCCGGGATTTCACCTATATCAATGATATTGTCGACGGCACGATAGCCGCGCTCGAACGCCCCGCGAGTGGCCTGTCTTTGCCCGTCCCACATCGCGTTTACAATCTTGGCAATGATCGACCAGAACCGCTCATGGACCTTATCCGCCTAACGGAGTCTGGTGTGAAGATGGACGCCGTAAAACAATTTGAAGACATGCAGCGCGGTGACTTAGAGCGCACCTGGGCCGATATTGAACGCGCCCGCGCAGAGCTCGACTATGCTCCTAAAGTCAGTTTAAGCGATGGCATTTCCGCGTTCGCCGACTGGTTCCTGCCCCGCTGGGAGCGCTATTGTTAATCTCAAATGCAGTCATGCATGAAGGACAGAGCCGAATGAGCACGCCAACAGAAACCGCTCTCGAAGTTTTAGAAACCGAGCGCGCTGGTATTGAAGAACTAATTGCGGCGCTGCGCGATCAAAGCGCTGATCTGAGCGATCAGTTTGAGCGCGCAATTTCGATCATTATGAACGCAGCGGGACGCACGATTGTTACCGGCATGGGGAAGTCGGGTCATATTGCTCGTAAGATCGCCGCGACATTTGCGTCGACTGGTACGCCTGCCGTCTATGTTCACCCAGGTGAGGCGAGCCATGGCGACCTCGGGATGATTTCTGAGGATGACGTCGTCATCGCTCTATCCAATTCCGGCGAAACACCCGAACTGGGCGACATTATCGGCTATTGCGGCCGCTTTGATATCCCCTTGATCGGGATGACTTCCGGCGCGGAGTCGAGCCTCGCAAAAGGATCGACCTTCACGCTGCTCGTCCCGAAATCCAAAGAAGCGTGTGGTGTCACTAAGGCGCCGACCACGTCCACCACGCAGATGCTGGCGCTCGGCGACGCATTGGCGGTCGCTTTGTTGCGCCAAAAAGGCTTCAGCGCTCGTGATTTTCATACGTTCCACCCGGGCGGGAAACTTGGCGCCGCCTTGAAGCGCGTGACCGACTTGATGCACCACAAAGAAATGCCGCTTTGTACGCCAGACGCTGAATTTTCCGACATTGTGGAGAAGATCACTGAGGGTGGCTTTGGGTGCTGTGGGGTAATCCAAGATAAAAGACTGGTTGGAATCATAACGGATGGTGATATTCGGCGCGCCGTAACAGGCTCAATCGAAGCCCTAAATGCAGGCAAGATGATGACGGAGAACCCTCGTACTATCGCTGAAAACGGCTTAGCCGCCGAGGCACTTTCCATGTTGAGCGAGTTCAAAATTACGGCCCTTTTCATCGTGAATGACCAAAAACAGCCTGTCGGGTTAATACATGTCCATGACTGCCTTGCGATTGGCGTCGTTTGAGGTAGCCCGAAAACGGGATCTGGATATTGCACTGACGCATAAATCGGTGCTGCAATTTTAATCAGCGTGACTGTTGCATAGCTTCCGTTAAAGCAAGAAAGTTGCGCTCCCCTACAACCGTTGACTAATGAGGTCAGCGATGCCAAGGACCGCTTCCAACTTGAAGGCTGGAAAGCTTGCGTTTGAGAGGTGAGTTATGGAAAAATCGCGTTGTTTTATAGTCGATCCGGTTTGTGGTTTTGACTATGGCCATAACCCTCATCAACTGACCTACTTCAGGAATTACTTCGAGGAGCGCGACCTCACCGTTGTTGCCTGCTGCGCATTTAGTTATCCGCAAAGAGCTGCTGTCGAGGCAATGTTTGAGCCGTCTTTCAGCTATTATTACGAAGAGTTTATACCACTAACCGATTACGAGGGCCTATCGGTACAACAAGAACGAGAGATACGAGCCCGTCTTGATGAACTTGTTTCCGTCGAAAAAAAATCGCTCCCAGCGGATGAATTAGAAGCCATCGCAATTGCTGACTGGCTCAATTTCTTTAGCAAGCACCAAATTTCCGCCGAGGACCGAATTTTCCATCCGAGCGTGGACTATTACGGTGCAGCAGGGCTATTGAAAGCGTTAGAAATAGCGTTCGAAAACAACACCCCACCGATGGTTCACCTGCGATTTATTGGAGTCATGGAAAATGCCTCAAAAACAATCTCTGAACCTTTGAGAATGCTGCGATACTATTTGCGACGATTGTCCAATTCAAAGAATATAGAATTGTCTGCAGAGAGTAGCCTTTACGCAAATTATTTATCAGAATACTTTGGCAGGAAGGTCAGTTGGTCGTTGTTCCCGCTAAAAGAACAGGCATTACCCATCAATAATGACGACGAATTCGTCGTCTATCTCGGCGGCGCAGGCAGAGAAGATAAAGGATTCTGGCGTCTCTTAAAAATTGCAACACGTTACAAACAGTTGTATCGGGACGATAGAGTAAAATTCGTCACAAAGCGAGTCGGCTGGAACGAGGAAAAGTGGCATGCCTATGAAATGTCGCAAATGCTGGCTGCCCCAAACATCGAGGTGCTGCCTCGTATACTCTCCTCAGACCGAATGCTCGAAGAGTATAAACGCTGCCACTTATTGATTGCCCCGTATGACTTTGAGACATATCGCTTTCGGGGATCCGCAATGACCCAGGAAGGCATTGTAAAGGCGCGCCCCATGCTTCTGAGCTCTTTAACAGGCTTCCACGATTTGGGCGAGACTCTGGCATCCGTGCATAACTGCGCTCATGATGATGAGTTTTGCGACAAAATTCACGCTTACTACATGATGGATCGTACAGAACTTTACAATGAAGCAAAAAGCACCGCTGTCGAATTCGAAGGTCTGTCGTTCGGTACTTTGGCAAATGTGCTAGCGTTGGATGAGAAGCACTCTACGCCAAATAAAACTTCCAATAAGGCGACGCGAGAAGAGGTGATGTCATGAGGGTTCTATTCCTCGATCATGAGATGCATAAAAAGACGGCATCATCAAATTTTTTCGTTCAGCAGATAGAAGACTGGGCAACAGTAGATATTGTTTTCTTTGATCCTGAGAAAGCAGCAAACCCGGGATACATCGACAAGTTTGAGCAAGGCATCGCCTGGAAAAGCTATGATCTCGTCATCGTTTGGCAGTTAGAAGTATTAGGCATG
>JABSQA010000039.1 GCA_013213825.1 Henriciella sp. | reverse complement strand
TATTTCATATTCACGGGATCTGTTCATCAGGCTTATGGCGCGGATACAAAAATAGCGGATCCGGCGCAATTTTTGTTTGATACAGAGGCCACGGCGATCGCGAATGTCAGCGTGCTCTCCCCCGATGGGACGCAAATGCTACCAGATCGAACTGTGTTGCTGGTCAATCGGAAGATAGTATCAATCACACCATCGGCAGATATTCCGGATGGCGTGCGGGTGATCGATGGCCGCGGCAAATTTCTCATTCCCGGACTTGTAGACTCGCATGTCCACCTTCACCGGAGCCCAAATGACCTCTTATTGTACGTGGCCAATGGCGTGACACAGATCCGCAGCATGAATGGATCCATTCAAGACATGCAGCTCAAACGAGAGATTGAGAATGGTCGTTTGGGACCACATCTCTATGTCTCGTCCACTTCAATGGTCTCCGCGGACGGGTTTGGGACGACATTTGATACAATGACCCCGGATTGGATGCCGGACTCCGTCTTTCACTGGATCTTAGAAGCGACGGCCAATTTAGATATCTCGCAAGATTCAACGCAAGCGGCGACATCAGCGCGCCAGTTCATTCAGGACGGACGCGATGGAATCAAACTCTACGGCTTCCTCTCCAT
The DNA here is from genome assembly GCA_013213825.1 of Henriciella sp. Taxonomy (GTDB): domain Bacteria; phylum Pseudomonadota; class Alphaproteobacteria; order Caulobacterales; family Hyphomonadaceae; genus Henriciella. The sequence goes on along the minus strand of JABSQA010000039.1, from coordinate 25,361 downwards.
GGACAGTTTTCGCGCCATTCTAGATGTTGCCGAAGAGCTCGATGTTCCCACTGCAGCGCATATTCCGGATGCTATGGCGCTTAGCGAATTGAGAACGACGAAGCTTCAAGAAATCGCCCATATCGAGGAACTCGTGAAGGCGTTGCAACGAGAGTATTATGCGTTGCCGAACCAAGACGAGCTTTCTTATCTGGATTATGTCGATACCCGAAAAGAGCAGATTGTCACTGATCTGTTCGATAATGATGTCGCAGTGCACAGCACGCTTTGGTTTATCGAGAGTTTTCAGGATCAAATCTACAATCTGGAAGATAAGCTCAAAGAAATAGAATTGGAGTATGCCAATCCTGGGGTTGTCGAAGGCAACTGGGTCTCAGCGAGCGGGATGGCGCCTGCGGGCTGGCTTCCGGGAACAAACCGATTTGAAACCTGGGCCGGACATACCCCGGAACAGGTTGCTGGCAGTAAGGCTTATTGGAATGGCTATATCGGGGCCCATCACATCTTGCTCGATGCGATGATCCAAGCAGGAGTGACGGTCCTAGCCGGAACCGATACAGGCGGCTGGCTCGTCGTCCCAGGATTTGCTTTGCACGATGAACTGGAAACGCTGCAACAGCGTGGCATGTCGCCGGCTCAGGCTTTGCGAACGGCAACATCAGCCCCCGCACGTCGCATTCGGAACAATTCTGGAATTGTCGAAATCGGACGGCGCGCTGACCTAATCTTGCTCAATGAAAACCCACTCGATGATATCGCAAACACAAGATCGATCGAGATGGTTATTCTCGACGGCGAGGTGATGGACCGTGCTCAACTTGATGAGATACTGGAGGCTGTAAAACGCGCCAATGACGAAAGCCGTAAGGTCGATATTGGAAAGTACCTCTAGGTGTTCGCGGCTTTATGCGCGATTCCCCTAACGGCCCTCCCGCCGCCAAGCGGCGAGCAGCGCCAGCAAGATCAGGCCAATCGCCAAAAGGCCGGGCAATAGGGGAAGGCTGGTCGAGCTGCGGACCGCATAAGCGCCGCGTTCGCGTAAGCCGAGCCAATTGTTGCCGCTGGCATCAGCGCGGCGGCCGACCATACGAATATCTGGCAATTGTCCGGGACGCTCGAGGGTATAGATGCCCCCGCCAGAGGAATCGGTCAGGGGGCGTAAGACATCGCCCGTGGCTTCTAAGGCTGCGAACTCGCGCGGATTGGCAGGGCCGTTCAGCGCGACGGCTTCCAGTCCACCTGATTGCGCGCGGTATAGGCCAAGCTGGTTGACAGGGACTTCTGCCGAATAGCTGCCTGGCCCATCGGCACGCCAATCTGGTTCGAGGAAACTGCCATCTGGTGTCTCAATGATCAGTGGCGCGGCGCGGTCTGACAGGGTGCGCAAATTTGCCCGTACTGTGTCGCCTTGGGCAATGATTTGTAGCTGGCGCTCATCCAACTCTGGCTCTTTCATCAACCAGTGGACGGAGCGACGGATGAGATCCGAGAACGGCCCGCCGCCATCATAGCCGCGGGCCCAGAGCCAAATTTGATCCGACAAAAGTTGGGCCACGCGGCCATCACCGACCCGGTCGACGGCGAATAATGGTGCACCGTCTTGCGTGCGCATCAAGACATCGCCTGTATCCGCGCGGGCCTGGATATAGCGCAGCCACTTGCCCCAGGTGAGGCCAGCAAAGTCTTCAGTAATCGTGTGGCGCAGACCCTCATCAGATAGGGTTGGTTCTACATCTTGGGTGATGATTTCGCCCGTCGGCAAAGCCGGCAGGATTCCCGCCAAAGGCGTGCGGGCAAGGCTGGCGGGTCCCGCGAAGCTTTCTCCCGCAATCACCAAAAGCGCGCCGCCTTCGTCGACATAGCGCGCGACATCAGCGAGATAGCCCATCGTAATCACGCCGCGGCGTTCATACTGATCGAAGATAATCAGATCGAATCCGTCGAGTTTTTCTTCAAACAATTCCTCAGTTGGGAAAGCGATCAACGCCATTTCCTCAAGGGGGGTAATGTCCCGCTTATAAGGTGGACGCAGAATGGTGAAGTGGACGAGATCCACGGATGGGTCAGACTTGAGCAAGTCGCGCCAGACTCGGCCCGACGCGTTGGGACGGCCCGTGACCAGCAATACACGCAAACCATCCCGCACGCCTGAAATGGTCGCGGCGGTGCGATTATTCGCCAGCGTTAGCTCTTTATCGCCCGGCGGGGTTTCGAAGACGACAATATTATCCCCGCGGCGTTCGACTTCGATCCGGATCGGTGTGTCGACTCCCGCGTCGATATATTGCGCTTGGCTGCGTCCGCCATTCATCGAATAGGTTAGGGGCACGCTGCCACCATCAGGATCATCGATGCGGATGATGAATTCAGCTTCGTCGCCCACAATGTCGAAATTCGGCGCTTGCACCAACGTGATCCGGCGGTCGCTGGCATCCGGGTCGCCTGTAATCAAGGCATGGACCGGGCCAAGTTCGCGAATGCGGGCCAGATTGGCGGGCAGATCATGCACTTGGCCGTCCGTGACGAGGATTGCGCCGGCAATCCGGTCTCGCGGCACATCTGCCATCAAGCCTTCCAGGGCGCCGATCAGCCTTGTGCCATCGCCTTGGGTTTCGGCCTCGACAATCCTGAGATCAATCGAGGGATTGGCATCGAGCTCTTCCTGCAGCGCGGCAAAGGCGTCGCTGGCAATCTCGTTACGGGCGCCAAAATCCATACTGTCAGAGCGGTCGACAATAATCGCCGCGACAGAGGGCAGGGGTTCGCGCTCTTCTTCGACAATGGCGGGATTGGACAAGGCCAATAGGCCAAACGCCGCGGCCGAGGCGCGCGTGAGCCAAGCCTTACGGAACGCGACGACATAGACGACCAAGCTGATCACGCACAAAACCATAAGCGCCCAGAAGAGCGGCCATCCTATCAGTGGATCAAAAGAGAGGCGGGCGGCTTCAATCATGGGATTACCCCATCTTGAGCATCAAAATCACCGACGCCATCATCTTCGCCCAACCGTTCGAGCAGGGCAGGAATGTGCACTTGGTCTTCTTTGTAATTGCCGGTGAGGATGTAAATGATCAGGTTTACCCCGAAGCGAATGGAGAGTTCGCGCTGAACATCGCCGCCATCCACCGAATAAAGCGGTCGGCCACGGTCATCGATGGCCCAGGCGGCGAGATAGTCGGCATCCCCAACAAATAGGCGACTGACACCATCGCCGCGGCGTTCTGTCTTTTCGGCTGCGCCCGTCGATTCCATCCACAGATTGCGATTCTCATAACGCCCTGGGAAAGACTGGATCAGATAATAGGACCGGGTCAGCACATGATCGTCTGGCACGGGGGCCAGAGGCGGTGTGTCGAGTCCAGCGAGAATTTGGTCTAAGCCTTCAAAACTATTGCCGCCGCCAATCGTGCCGCCTCGTCGCGTATCAATGAATAAAGCGCCACCATTGCGCATATAGGCATTTAGGCGGGCCACCGCGGTTTCGCTGAACGGCTCCGGGTTTTCGGGCAGTGACAGGAACAAGGCTGGATAGACATCGAGCGCGTCAATCTCCGGGTCGACCGCATGCGGTGCGGCGGGTTCAACACTGGACCTTCGGAACAAGACCAGGCTGAGGCCTTCTAATCCGGCTTTGGTGGCGCGATCAGCGCGCTCATCGCCGGTTTCGATATAAGCGAGCCGCATTTCCAACGCGGCTGCGATTTCCTTATCTTCAGGTTCGGCTTGTTGGCGATTGGTTTGGAATTGCGCCGCAGCTTCGTTTGGCAGCATCGCCGCGGTTCCGCCGACTATGATCAGCGCCGCTGTGGCGCGTCGAAAATCCGGTAAGCGTCCAGCGAGGGCCAGCGCCACGATCAAGTCAATGCACAGCAAGGTCAACGCGATGGCCAGCAAGACCCCGCCAAGACGGATCGTGCGGGCTTCGGTATCGCCCAAGAGCGTTGCGCCCGCCGGCCAATTGGTCATGGCATTGGGAGCGTATTCTGGCGCGACGTTTAAAGCCCGCGTCCCGGCAGGCCCTTGATAGAGGCCTGGCGGGTGGGTTTCGGATGGCGCTACAGCGCCAAACTCGGCCGCCCGCAAGGGGGTCGCGCCGGCGCTGGGCTGCGACAGGCGGCCCGTGCCGTTCAAGGTCAGCGCCGGTGTGTATAAGCCTTCTTCATCGCTAATCGCTTCCCCGCGTCCGGCGGCGATCGACCGGCGCAACATGTCGACGAAGACGCCGGCATAAGGCAGGTCCGACCAGTCCGGACCGGCTGTGACATGGAACAAGATGAGCGTGCCTTCACCGCGCCGATCTGCTGTCACCAAAGGACTGCCATCTGCTAAGCGCGCCCAGGTCCGGCGCGCTAGCTCAGGGCCCGGTCGCGCGAGCACTTGCTGTCGCACGCGGATATCTTCGGGTGCCTCGAGGCCTGCAAAAGGCGACGCCTCAGGGAATGTGCCCAAGGGCTGTGGCTCTTCCCAGGTCAAGGTGCCGCCAATCGCGCGCGAAGACCGCCGCAAGGGCGCAGGCACCAAATCGTCACCACGAGCGGAGACTTGCGGACCCGCCAGACGAGGACCGGCAAACCGGATCAATGCACCGCCCTCTTCAATCCATGCGGTCACTGCGGTTTTGGCTTCGCCCTCGATTTGACCAATATCGGTGAGGATGATGGCATCCGGATTCTCTGCGATCAGGTCGATCAGTTCACCTTCTGAAATTGTCGCGAATGGCTCTAACGCTTTGCGGACATAATGGATGTCTGACAGCAAAGGCTGGGCGGTACTATCGCCACTGACTAAACCCACACGGCGCGAGCGATCGGCACTGTCCCAAAGCCAAACAGTCCCGGCAGAGGCCGCGCCAGTGACTTGAAAGCGCGATATGCGTGACAAGGCTGCTGGCGGCAGCGTGAAGGTCGCGATTGCGGTTTTTTCGCCCGCTGCAAAAGCCAGCTCGGCCGTCGCTAAGGCAGCGCCGTCTAAGGTCAATGCGGAAACAAAATGCGTGGAAGGGTCTTCGCGATCGACGCGCGTTGCGGTCAAGCTGACGCCTTGGGCGTCGGCGCTCAGTCGTGTCAGCGCGACTGGCCCGCGCGCAGGGGCAGCATAGATGGAGAGCGGTGCCAATGCGCTGAGGGCTTGGGCAAAAGGCGAGGCTGTTTCGGGATCTAAGCCATCGGTCAGCCAAAGAACGCGACCTGGACGCAATTGGCTCTCTTGCAATCGGGCCAGCGCATCTTCGCGATCGATTGCCCAGGCTTGCGGTTGCAGCGAGCGGATGCGCGCTTCGAATGCAGTACGATCTAAGCGCTCGCCAGGGTCGACGGGAATGTCGCGGGGGCTGGTCAGGAGAATGTGCGCCGGCGTGTCGCGACTCTCACGATCGAGCGCGGAGAGCGCCGCGGCGCGCAATTCGCCCCAGCGCTGGGCGCTGGTCCAACCATCATCCATGACCACGAGGACCGGCCCCGTGGTGGAGTCGTTACGGTCCGCATTCGGTGCATAAATGGGTTGGGCGAGACCGATGATTGCGAGGACTGCAGCGCCGATGCGCAATAGAAGAATCCACCATGGCGTTTTGGCCGGGGTTTCTTCTTTGGGTTCAACCTCATCGAGCAATCGCAAGCTCGGCAATTGCGCCAGTTTTGGCGATGGCGGTGTGGCGCGCAATATGTACCAGATGATCGGTAATGCGATCAGACCCAGCAAGGTCAAAGGCGCCATGAACAGAAATGGGCCAAGCGTCATGCTTTGCCTCCGAACTGTTCTAGGGCGACGTGCACCGCTGCCGCGCCGCGCAGAGCCGTCTCATCGGTACGGTGCTGGACCAGCGCCCAGCCCATTCTGGCGGCCAGCTCGGTCAGGGCGGTTTGATGCGCCGCGAGCTTGTCGAGATAGTCGCTGCGGACGGTCTCAGCCCGTCCAAATATTCTGTCCAAAGGACTCCCAGGACGGCTAAACTTCGTCCGCCCCGTATATGGGAACTCATGCTCTATCGGGTCGCTGACATAGAGCAGAACGCCGTGACGGCAGGTCTGAGCCAAAGGCGCGAGGCGCTGCCGCCAGGTCTCAGCGCCGTCATAGAAATCGCTGGCAATCACCGCGAGGGCTTGCGAGCGCGGAGGTTCTAATTCCATCGCGGCTTGGCGGAGCAAATCTTCTGCGAGCTTATCTGGCGCGGATTTGCCCAGGCTTGGCGGTCGACGCCCGGAAATTAGTCCAATCCGTTCGCCTTGTTTGGCAAACAAGATACCCTGCGCCAGGAGTATGATCCGCGCGCGATCGGCTTTGGTTTCGCGGCCAGGGTCGCTCGACCAGTCAAATCCCGCATGTGGGTCGACCCAGGAGAGGATGGTACGTGCTGTCTCGAGTTCCGTCTCGCGGACAAAATACTCGTCCCCACGCGCGCTCCGCCGCCAATCGATGCGATCTGCGGCATCGGTTTGGGCATATCGGCGATATTGCCAGAACTGCTCTCCAGATCCGGCGCGCTTGCGGCCCGCGGCGCCAGGATGAATCACATCCGCTGCCGCCGCCTGTAAAGTGAGGCCGGGCAATTGTCGGGCAAGGGCTTCGGCGTCTGCGCGGAGCGTGGACAGGGAAATCATTCAGGTAGTTCCGGGACTTGGCACGTACTCGCCAACTCGCCCGCTTTCTGCAGGCGTTCGGGGATCGCGATCGGTGAATCTTCCTCAACCGTCATGAACATGGTTTGGAATGCACCGAAATTCGATCCATATTCAGATATGTAGTATTGCTGCGCGGCCCGATCGTTTTCAAACCTTTTGCGAACGTTTGCAGCATGCTGCTCTGCCTGCTCAGCCACAAGCTCTGCGAGGCTTTGCTGACGCTCACCATTCTTCACGGATTCGATGACAAAATTGACTGAGCTTATCGAGTCCTTTGCGGCTAAGCAGTCAATCAGTTCCTTGTCCGAAACGCTCAGATCTGGACTCGCGTAAGCGGTTCCAATCCAGAAAAATGAAGCAAAAATTTGTAATACGTGCCTATAAACTACCACGAAGTGTTAGCTCCCGAATGTGCAGGATTTGCCGAGCGACAGCGTGTCATTCATGATTTTTGTCGCTTCAGAGTCGGGATCGCGATTGTTGAGCGCGTCTTGGATTTTATCCAACCGATGATTGATATCATATTCGAGATAGGCCGAGTCCATCTCGCCAGCATATTTCGCCTCGAGCTTGCTGATCGCGGCCGCGATACGGTCCGGTTTGATATTCTGCAGATCGGCTGGGTCGACACCGTTGGCGGCGCCTTCGCGAATGGCATCTGTGATCTCGACCACGGTGATTGAGGCGAGGCAATCGATCTCAGCTTTTTCTTCTTCGGGGATTGGGTCGACCTGGTTGCAGGCAGACACAAGGGCGAGTGTAAGAGCGGTCAGAGCGAAACGCATGATTAAGCAGCCTTCTTCACAAGTTCATCAATCAGATGGGTGAGCCCGGGAGCTTCACCCGTTGGGTCGTAGCGCATGCCCATACGGTGGGCGAGACATGGCTCTGCGAGCGACTCCACATCCTCAATGCTGGGCGAGAGACGGCCGCGGATCAGAGCGCGGGCGCGGCAAGCGAGCATCAGTGCTTGGCCAGCCCGCGGACTTGGGCCCCAATCCACGAAACGGCGCACGCGTTCGTCTTCGCTTTGTTCTGGGCGGGCGTCACGGACCAGCGCGAGAATGGCGTTTAGGACGCTCTCGCCGACAGGCATTTTCCGAACCAGTGCCTGCAAGCCGATAAGGTCTTGAGCGGTCATGGCGGTGCTTACCGTTTCTTCTTCGCCCCCTGTGGTTTTGATCAGAATCTGTCGTTCCGTGTCGAGGTCGGGATAAGAGACGTCAATTTTCAACAAGAAGCGGTCAAGCTGCGCTTCCGGCAATGGATAGGTGCCTTCTTGCTCAATCGGGTTCTGGGTCGCCAAAACGTGGAACGGCGCCGGAAGGTCATAGCGCACCCCGGCGACCGTCACGTGCTTCTCTTGCATGGCTTGGAGGAGCGCGGATTGCGTCCGCGGGGACGCGCGGTTGATCTCGTCCGCCATCAATAGGGAGGTGAAAATCGGGCCTTTGATGAACCGAAATGCGCGGCTGCCATCGGCGCCTTCATCGAGCACTTCAGAGCCAAGAATATCGCCAGGCATAAGATCTGGGGTGAATTGAATACGCGCATTGTCGAGCCCAAGCGCGCTGCCAATGGCTTCGACCAAACGGGTTTTCGCCAAGCCTGGCGCTCCGATCAAAAGCGCATGCCCACCTGCCAAAATCGCGGACAAAGCCAGTTCAATCACGCGTTCTTGCCCGAAGACGGCTTTTCCAATCTCAGATTTCACGTTTTCAAGCGTTTCACTGGCGGCTTCTGCCTCAGCAACAATCGCGGGATTGTCCTCTGCCATGAGCACTCCATCTTCACTATCTACATCAGTCGCACTAGGTCTAGGCGAGAAGATGGCGGAGCACCACATGAAATCTAATGGAAATTCTGTCATTTCCTTAGAAGATGTCCTCAACGCGGTCGTCCCGGACGGTTTGGACGGGCCGCTACCACCCGTGCATGCCTGGAATCCCCAGAACAGCAAGGATATCGCGATGGAGATCCGCGCCGATGGGTCCTGGTGGCACGAAGGCTCGAAAATCAAGCGCGAGCGGCTGGTGAAACTGTTTTCGCGTATTCTCCGCAAGGATGATGATGGCGAGATTTACCTGGTGACGCCGTACGAAAAGGTGATTGTTCATGTCGAAGACGCGCCATTCGTAGCCATTCGGGTGGATCGGGTCGGCCAGGCGGGACGCGAACAGGTTTTAGCCTTCACCACCAATCTCGGCGACGTCGTCACAGCAAATGCGGACCTTCCCATCCGGGTGGAGACCGATCCTGTTACTCAGGAGCCGAGTCCCCATATATTGGTGAGAGATCGCTTGGAGGCGAAATTGTCGCGCCCTGTTTTTTACGAACTTGCGGAAATGGCCGAAGCCTATGAAGGCCGTGCGGGTCAGCTCGGGGTCTGGTCACACGGGCATTTTTTTGAGCTAGGGCCTGCGGCATAATGAGTTTCACCACACTTGATGACTTCCTGACTCGCGCCAGCGATCGGCTCGACCCGATTGAGGGCCGCGGCGGTTTGTCTGAAGTCGGCGATTTGGATTTCGTCGATCAAGACGCTTTGGGCTCCATCCGGCCAGCCGCCGTGCTGATCCCGGTGATTCCGCGGATTGAAGGGCCAACCGCTCTGTTAACACAGCGACCAGACACGATGGCGTCGCATCCCGGGCAAGTGGCGTTTCCCGGCGGTAAGGTTGATGCGGCTGATCTGGACGAAGTTGCAGCAGCTTTGCGAGAGGCTGAGGAAGAGGTCGGCGTGGTGCCTCAATCGGTGGAACTGATTGCCCGCTCTGCCCCTTACATTACTGGTACGGCCTTCCGAATCACGCCGGTGATTGGAGTCCTGCCCGCCGACTTTGTTCCGCAGCCTGATCCGACCGAAGTCGCGGACGTTTTCGAAGCGCCGCTCGACTTCCTGTTCAACACCGCCAATCACCAAACCGGGACCGCTTTCTATAAGGGCAAACACCGGGAATTCACTGAAATGCCGTGGCAGGGATTTCGGATCTGGGGTGTGACGGCAGGGATCATTCGTGATCTATATATGAATCTATATGAGAGCTGAGGAGGCACAGCGTGGGCCCACGAATTCTGTTACAGATGGTTCTGTTCTTCCTGCCATTCATCATGTTTGGCATTTATCGCATTGCGCTTGCAGAAGCCGAACAAGAAGGCCGCAAACCCTGGCCGATCCGTGCGCTATTTGGATCCGGATTGGCGCTGGCAATTGGCAGCTGGTTGGTTTTGATCATCCTCGATCGCGTTTCCGGTGAACCCTGCTATCAACCCACTCAGATCGTTGATGGTGAGATTATCCCAGCGCAGAAAATTCCGTGCGCTGAGGCGCCCGTAACAGTGGATGAGGCGGCAGACGCTCTTGGAACAACTGACAGCTGATTGGCTTACAGCGCCATCAACACGGCGCGTCATCGAGGCCCTAGAAGCCAATCGACCCGGCTGCGTTCGGTTCGTGGGCGGCTGCGTGCGCAATGCCATTATGGGTCGCGCTGTCGATGATATTGATATCGCCACCCAATTGACGCCCGAGCAGACGCTCAAGGCATTGGAAGCCGCCAAAGTCAAAGCCGTTCCAACCGGGATTGAGCACGGTACAGTCACCGCCATTGTCGAGGGTGAACCGTTTGAGATTACCAGCTTGCGCCGCGATGTTGAGACCGATGGGCGACGCGCTGTGGTGGCATTCACCGAAGATTGGGCGGAGGATGCTCAACGGCGTGATTTCCGCTTAAACGCCATCTATGCCGCCCCAAATGGCGAAATCTTTGATCCAGTGGGGGGTGGCTATGCAGATGCCTTGGCCGGCCGGGTTATCTTTATCGGCGACGCAGATGCGCGTCTGCGAGAAGACTATTTGCGTATCCTGCGCTTTTTTCGTTTCAATGCCTGGTATGGCGCTGGCATGGATGAAACGGGCCTAGCGGCCTGTCAGAGACAGCGAGACGGGCTGGCTCAAATCGCGCGAGAGCGAATCTGGAAAGAGCTAAAAAAGCTCCTCGCCGCCCCGGCACCGCGAATCGCTGTGCAAGCTATGGGCGAAAGCGGGGTCTTGGATGCCGTTTTGCCCGAGCATCATGGGGTCACTGTCCTGCATGATTTAGAACTGACCGAGCAATTGGTGGGCTCGCAGCCCGATGCCTTATTGCGCCTAATGGCTTTGCTGCCGCGATCCGCTTTGGCCGTGCAGCAAACACAGGCAGCTTTGCGCCTGTCCAATGAGGAAGCGGGGCGCCTGACCATGTGGGCCGCGGACAATTTGCCCGAACCTATCGGGATGAAATCCAAGGACCTTCGCGCAACGCTTTATTGGCATGGCAAACAAGCGGTCGTGGACCGGGCTATGCTGGCCGGCGTCGACATTCGCGACCTTCTCGCCGCTGTGCGTGCTTGGCAGCGACCCGACTTCCCGATTGGCGGGGAGGATGCGCTCGCAGCGGGTCTGACAGGTCAAGCGATTGGCCAGGCCCTAAGCCGCGTCGCCAAAGCTTGGATCGAAAGCGATTTCTACCTTGAGCGTGAGGCCTTACTCGCGATGTTGAACACGCCCTCAGAATAGGCCTAAGGCCATTTCACCACGGGTGGCATGGAGGACAGAATGCTGGTGACATTGCCCCCTGTCTTCAAGCCAAATGTCGTGCCGCGATCATAGAGCAAATTGAACTCGACATAACGCCCACGGCGAATGAGCTGTTCATCGCGCTCGGCTTCCGTCCAGCCTTCATTCATGCGGCGACGGGCGAGTTTGGGATAGATGTCAGCGAACTGTTTTCCGACCTCCTGTGTGAAGGCAAAGTCCTGCTCCCAATCGCCTGTGTTGAAGCGATCATAGAATATCCCGCCGGTTCCGCGCGGCTCATCGCGGTGAGCGAGATGAAAATACTCATCGCAGCGCTGTTTGAAATCAGGATAGTAAGCGGTGTCGTATGGATCGCATGCCGCTTTCATGGCCGCATGGAAATCAATCGTGTCGGGAAAGTCTGGATTGCGCTGATAATCCAGGAGCGGGGTTAAGTCGCCGCCGCCTCCAAACCAAGACTCACTGGTCACCAACATGCGGGTATTCATGTGCACCGCAGGCACGCGCGGATTGTGTAAATGCGCGATGAGCGAGATTCCGGCGGCCCAAAACTGGCCATCAGACTCGTCGGCGCCGGGAATTTGGGCACGAAAGGCTTCTGAGAACGAGCCGTAAACTTCCGAGAAATGCACGCCGACTTTCTCAAAAAACCGGCCGCGCATGATCGCCATACGCCCACCACCAAGGTCTTCACTGCCATCGCCTCGGCGCCATTCGGTCTTTTCGAAACGCCCCGGCTCACCTGTATAGAGCGGCCGCCCTGCTTCTTTTTCGAGCGCTTCAAAGCGGGCGATAATGTCGTCTTGCAAGGCCTTGAACCAGGTCGCGGCGCGTTGCTTTTGGGTATCGATCTGTGTCATTGCCGAGGTCCTATAAGCTGTCGCGCCAGAGCGCTAAATAGCTGTTTGCATGAATAGTATGGGTAAATCTCCTTAGAAGGGGTGGAAATTGTGTCGCATCCAGAACAGACGCAAGCGCTTGAAATCAAGCGCGAGGCAGGCTAGGCGGGCTCAATTAATGGGAGGAGGCTTGCGGCGCTGCGCCGCAATGATGCTTTGTCCCAATCTGTGTATTTAGGCTGCAAAGCTACGCCGAAGGAAGAGAAGACGTGAGCGATTCCAACACAACGGCCCCGGAGCAAGTCGACGAAGAACGCCGGGATTTTATCCATATCGCGGCCATCGCTGCGACTGCAGGTGGCGCAGGCCTCGTGGCCTATCCACTGGTCGACCAAATGAATGCGGCGGGTGACACCAAAGCCGCTTCAAGCCTGGAAGTTGATATTTCGAAGATCCCGCTTGGCGGCGAGATTCGCGTGCTGATTGGGGGTAAGCCATTCTTCTTGCGTCACCGCACGCCGGAAGAAGTTGCCGCTGCGGTCAATACGGATGTGGCGAAATTGCCCGACCCAGAAACAGACGAAGATCGTTTGGTCGCGCGGTCCGACGGGACCTATAATCCGGCCATTCTGGTCACGTCAGGCGCCTGTACCCATCTGGGCTGCGTGCCGGTTGGTCCGGCCCAAGGTAGCGTTGGCGATTACGGTGGCTGGTACTGCCCATGCCATGGCTCGCATTACGATACTTCAGGACGCATTCGCAAAGGCCCTGCGCCGACAAATTTGCCAGTGCCAGAATATGAGTGGGTGTCCCCCACGCTTGTAAAGATTTCACTCTAAAGGAAGGACCAGAGACCGATGAGCGGACACGAGTCCACCTATGAGCCAAAGACTGGCATTGAAAAATGGCTAGACAGCCGCCTCCCGATTATCCGGTTGGCGCATGATAGCTTTGTCGACTTTCCGACACCTAAAAACCTCAACTACTGGTATACGTTTGGTGGTATCCTAGCGATTTGCTTGGCCATCCAAATCATTACCGGCGTCGTTTTGGCGATGCACTATACCGCTGATATCGATCAGGCCTTTGGCTCGGTCGAGCGGATTATGCGCGATGTGCCTTATGGCTGGTTGATTCGAAACGTCCACATGGTCGGCGCGTCGATGTTCTTCCTCGCCGTTTATGTGCACATGTTCCGTGGTCTCTATTATGGATCGTATAAGGCCCCGCGCGAGGTGCTTTGGCTGCTTGGCTGTATCATCTACCTGTTGATGATGGCGACTGCATTCCTGGGCTATATGCTGCCATGGGGACAAATGTCGCTGCACGGCGCAAACGTGATTATCAACCTGTTCGGCGCTATTCCGCTGGTCGGGGAGCCGATCCAGAGCTGGTTGATGGGCGGGCCTTCTGTCGGCAACCAAACGCTACAGCGCTTCTTCTCGCTGCACTATTTGCTGCCCTTCATGATTGCTGGCGTTGTGATTCTGCACATCTGGGCGCTTCACGTCCCCGGCAACAATAACCCGACTGGTGTTGAGGTTCAGGATGTCGAAAAAGACACGGTTCCGTTCCACCCATATTACACGGTCAAAGACGGCTTCGCGATTGTGGTCTTCCTTATCATCTTCGCCGTATTCGTCTTCTATGCGCCGAACGTGCTTGGGCACGCGGACAATTACATTGAGGCCAACCCATTGGTGACACCCGCGCATATCGTGCCGGAATGGTATCTCTTGCCTTTCTACGCCATCCTGCGTGCGATCACCTTTAATATTGGACCAATGGACGCGAAACTGCTCGGCGTTATCGCGATGTTTGGTGCGATTGCGGTTCTATTCCTGCTGCCTTGGCTCGACACGTCCAAAGTGAAGTCCATGCGTTATCGTCCGGTCGCCAAACAGTTCTTCTTCGGCTTTGTCGTCGCCTGTTTGCTACTCGGCTGGTGTGGTGCGTCGAACCCAGACAATGCCATCATCTCCATGGGAGAAGATAAGCTTCTGGTGACATATACCGATGCTGCTGGCCTCGAAGGACAGCGCACGTTTGAAGACTATGCACCTGCGGCTCAGTTCCGCGACGAGCAAGTCGCTGCCGGTGGGGTGGCCGCGATGGCGATCCAAAAAGCGCCGGCATTCACCTTCAAAATCTTGTCTCAGATTTTGACCGCTTACTATTTCGCGTTCTTCTTGCTGATCCTGCCAATCTTGGGATTGCGCGAGCGTCCGAAAGGTGAGCCGGATTCCATTCACCATTCCGTTCTTGGACATGATGCGCCGGCAGCGGCGCCAGCCGAATAAGGATATCACGGATATGAAACTCTTCCGTCCTCTCCTCGTAGGTCTTGGTGCCATCGCTCTCGGCCTCACCGCGCATGCTGCAGGCGGCGCTAAGCACGCCCACGCGCCTGAAAAAGGCTGGTCATTCGCGAAAGTTCCGGCTGGGAAGCTGGACAAGGAAAGCGTCCAGCGCGGTTTCCAAGTCTATCAAGAAGTCTGCTCTTCATGCCACGGTATGAAATTGCTGTCTTACCGCAATCTCGGTGAGCCGGGTGGGCCGTTCTATTACGACCAGTATCCGAACGCGAATGACAATCCGCTGGTCAAAGCGATTGCGGCAGAAATCGAAATTCTTGATCCAAACCCGGATGAGAATGGCGACCCGGTCTATCGCCCGGCGATTCCAGCCGACACGTTCCGGTCACCTTATCCAAACGATCAGGCCGCTATGGCCGCCAATGGCGGCGCGATGCCACCAGATCTTTCTGTCATTACCAAGGCCCGCGGCCACGGCAATGAAGGCGATGGCGCTTCATACGTCTATTCTTTGATGACGGGCTATAAAGACGACAAGATCAAAACCAAAGTCGGTGATGATGGTCTGAACGTTAATTATATCGAGTTCGATGAAGGCGAGATGGTCGGCACACTGACTCAGCCAACTGGGCTTTACTACAATCCGTACTTTGCCGGTGACACAACCCCGCAATGGGATGGCGACCCACGCCACACCCCTTATGGTGGCTTCTTGGCGATGGCCCCGCAACTGCCGGACGGCCGCGTCGAGTATATTGACGGCACCGAAGCAACGACGTCGCAAATGGCATATGATGTCGCGAACTTCCTGCAATGGGCCGGCGATCCAAAGCAAGGGCAGCGTAAGTCGCTGGCTTTGCCTGTGATGCTCTATCTTGTCTTGCTCGCGATCCTACTTTGGTTCTCCTACAAGCGCATCTGGAGAAACGTGGAGCACTAATCCGCGAGACACAGTGACGTGAATTGACGACCCCGCTCTGGATTGCTCCAAGAGCGGGGTTTTCTTTTGGGAGAGTGTGAATGTCGAACTGGGTGATCGGAGTCATTGGCGGCTCGGGCTTGTACGAAATTGATAGGCTTGAAAATGCCGAGCAGATTTCTCTAGAGACACCATGGGGCGCTCCGTCGGATGCGCTGATCAAAGGGCAAGTCGGGAATGTGACCTTTGTCTTTCTGCCCCGCCATGGCAAAGGCCATCGGCTCAGCCCGACCACTGTGCCGTATCGTGCCAATATTGATGCGCTGAAGCGGCTCGGGTGTACCGATATTCTGTCCATTTCGGCCTGTGGGTCGCTGCAAGAGCATTATGCCCCCGGCGAGTTTGTCATGGTCGATCAATTCATCGACCGAACCTTTGCCCGGGAAAAGTCCTTCTTCGGGCCGGGCATGGTGGCGCATGTTTCAGTCGCAGATCCCGTTTGCCAGCGTCTTTCGGCATTGGCGGGTGATGCGGCGGAAGCGGCCGGCGCCAAGGTTCATCGGGGTGGGACCTATCTGGCGATGGAGGGGCCGCAATTTTCTTCGCGTGCGGAAAGCCATCTCTACCGTCAATGGGGCTGCGACGTGATCGGCATGACCAATATGCCAGAAGCCAAACTCGCGCGCGAAGCTGAGCTGCCATATGCCACAATGGCAATGGTCACAGATTATGATTGCTGGCGGGCCGACGAAGTGGCGGTCGAAGTGACCAATGTCTTGGAAATCATGGCGGCCAATACGGCTAAGGCGAAAGCCGCGATCTCGCGACTTGCAGCGGCTTTGCAAGACACCCCGCGAACCCCGTCTCCCCAGGGCATCGAAACCTGTTTGGATTATGCGATGATCACCGCGCCGGACGCGCGAGATCCGGCAATTCTGGCCAAATTGGACGCCGTTGCAGGACGGGTGTTGTAAGACGGAATGCGCGGAAAACGTCACACGTGCTGACAATTCTCAGACGGTCACAGAAGAGTCATCTTGCGACTCACGCCGCCTTCGTCTTAAAGCCGAAAGAACGGGCTAAGGGCAAAGGGTTGATATGATGAAACTGATTGCATGTAATGCAAATCGTCCACTCGCGGAGGCGATCGCAGATCATCTCGATTGCCCCCTCACAGACGCAGAAGTCAAAAACTTTGCCGACAATGAAATCTTCGTCCGGATCAATGAAAATGTTCGTGGTGAAGACGTGTTTGTAATCCAATCCACATCGCGCCCTGCCAATGACAATTTGATGGAGTTGCTGATCTGTATCGACGCGCTTCGGCGTGCATCTGCGGCGCGGATTACAGCCGTGATCCCGTATTTTGGCTATGCGCGGCAAGACCGAAAGACGGATGGCCGGACGCCAATCTCAGCCAAATTGGTCGCCAACTTGATTTCCGCGTCAGGCGCGGACCGCGTGCTGACCATGGATCTGCATGCTGGCCAGATCCAAGGCTTTTTCGACATCCCCACCGACAATATGGTGGCTTTGCCAGTCATGGTGGATGATGTCCGCCGCCGGATGGACAAAGACAATCTGATGGTGGTGTCCCCCGATGTGGGCGGCGTTGTTCGGGCGCGCTCTTTTGCCAAGCGTATTGGGGCAGATCTTGCCATTGTCGATAAACGCCGTCCGGAAGCTGGCAAATCGGAAGTGATGAATATTATTGGCGACGTCTCCGGCCGCAGATGTATCCTCGTGGACGATATTTGCGATTCCGGTGGGACGCTGTGCAATGCGGCCGCTGCGCTTAAAGAAGAGGGCGCAATATCGGTCAGCGCTTACATCACGCATGGCGTCTTATCGAACAATGCGGTTGGCCGTATCGATAAGTCCGAAATGGACGAGCTGGTGATCTGCAACACCATTTTGCCGTCCGACGAGGATGTAAAGTCTAAGAAACTGCGCGTGCTGTCTGTCGCCCCGCTTCTTGGCGAAGCGATCCGTCGGATCGCGAATAATGAAAGCGTGTCGAAACTATTCGACTAAGCCAGACGATCGAGCGTTCGCGTACAGCGTGAGCGTTTCAATGTCCTGCGGGTTGTACTGTTTGCCATTGTACAAGGCCTCGAGATGGACGTGAGGCCCGGTCGCGCGCCCTGTAGAGCCGATAATGCCCAAGACGTCGCCCGCCGAAATCTGATCGCCTTCAGAGACCTCGAACGCTTTGAGGTGCGCGAAGCGCAGCACCCAACCGTCTGAGACTTTTAGATCGACGCGCTTTCCCCATCCCGCTTCCGTTCCAGCGAACACAACCACGCCCTCGGCAGGGGCATAAATCGGGTCGTCCCAAGGCGCACCAAGATCAACGCCGCCATGCCAACTTGGCTTGTCTGTGAACGGATTAGTTCGCATGCCGAATTGGACCGAGACGTTGGCCGTGTTGAGCACCGGATGATCAAACGCGATATCGCTTGTAGACGGCATCTCTTGGCCGTTCGCCAATGGCAAGCTCATCAGTGCAATGAACCCCAGAGCGATCCAATTCTTTTGTCTGTACATATAACCATCCTCTTGCTGCACACGATGGAAACACGTGCAGCAAAGAATGGCGAATTAGAAAAAAATAAACGAAAGCGGAAAGGATTTGTTTACTCGAAATACGGGTCAGGTTTCGCAGCAGTCTTCGTAAATCACCAAGCCTTTGACCTTTAATGGATCAATCGCTTCGCCATCCTTGTGAACTTCCAAATGCAGATGGGGACCAGTGGCATTGGCAGCAGAGGCACCGACTTTACCGATCATCTCACCGGCTTTGACCTTATCGCCTGTTTTCACCAGCGTTTTGTACAAGGATGAGAACCGCATCTTACGACCGTCTTCGAGCAAGATGTCGACGGTATAGCCATATTCATGCTTCTTGCCCGCATAGAGGACTTTGGCGTCCGCCGGACTGTGCAACGGTGTGCCCTTTTTAGCTTTAATATCAACGCCGTAGTGCGGCTTATACTCGTCATATTTTGCGTAATAGATTTTGCCGAATGGCACATTCACTTTCGCCCATGAGTCGACGAAAATAGCGCTCTTGAAGGCGTTTCCGCTGACGGCTGATGTTGCATGAGCGAGCGATAGAGGCGCCAGCACGAGACCGGCAGCCAGCGCGATCATCGCCAAACGCTGGCGCGGCTTTCGGGCGTCACGTTCGAGCAATTGCGTGAGCCGCTTTTTCAGGGTCGCGTGTCGTGGAAGAATGAAGGCCGCCACAGGAAGCGCTTGCGTCGGGTGCGGACGCGTCACGCGCGCGGTTTTGGCCAAAGCCCGAGCATAGGCGAAATTGTCCCCAGTCAGCGCAGCGGTTTGTTCGTCACAAGCGGCTTCGCGCCAATAATCGAGCTCGCGGCGCATCATCCAAGCAAAAGGCGAGAACCAGAAGACATCTGCAACCAGGCGTTCAAACGGACGGGTCAGCAAGTCGCCGCGAGAAATGTGTGTGCATTCATGCGCGAGGATGATGTCAGCGTCGCGCTGATCTGAAATCGCTTCTGGTAGATAGATGGTGCGGCGACGAATACCCGCTAAGAAAGGGGACCCTAGCGGAATACTCGCCGTCGCGGGGGTCTGGTTTAGACCCAGTTTCTTAGCCCAGATCTCGGCGCTGGCACCGCGATGTGGCGAGGCCATTTGCTTAATATTCTGCAGGCGCACTTGGCAAAGCGCATTAATGCCGAGGCGCACCAGCCAACCGCCCACCAGAATACCAGCGAGAAGCAGGCCAATCAGAGGAATAGACGACGCGTCATTGGCCGCTTGCACGGCCGCACTCGTTGATAGGGCTTCCGCCGCCCCGCCAATATAAGGCAGGTCCGGAATTGGCGTCGCCATTGGCGTTGGGATTAGGGCGTAAATTCCAGCGATAATCCAGGGTAGAAAGGCCAGGAAGGCGGCACCTCTCCAGATTGTGTGGGCGAACCGGGCTGGAACGGGTTCCCGGCTCAGAAATTGAGCGCCCCCCGCCAAAAGCCCCGTCCAGATCAGCGAAAATGCGATGAACCAGAGGGCTGACATACTCTATTCTCCGTTGTTACGGGCTTCCGCAGCATTGATGATTTGATCCAGCTCATCGAGCTCATCATTTGAAAGGTGCGGACTTTCGGCAAACATTGTGGCCGGGATGGGGCCATCCATATCGAGCACTTTACGCGCGAGGTGGCGCACCAATGTGCCAAGTGTTTCGACGCGGTCGAGCAGCGGTTCGAACGTCACTGGGTCGACATCGCCATTCCGCTTCACCCATCCCTTGGATTCCATACGGCCCAATACGGTCCGCGTGGTGGAAAGTTGCCAGTCTTGCGACGGCCCGACCGCCTCATGCAATTGACGCGCGGTTTTCGCGCCGCTGGTCCAGAGGTACTTTAAGATCACAAGTTCGGACGGGTTTGGGTTCGCCATGGCATCGTCTCCAGGTGCTACATATGTAAAACTACGCTTGTAGTGGAGGCTGAGTCAAGTGACGTGATGATTAGGTATTGCGGGCGGTTCGGCTTTCCCGTATAGGCAGCGCCTTAAAGAAAGGGCGGCGCCAGGCCGTACCTGTCAGGCTGTCACCATGTGCACTCGCACTTGGCGGACTTCAGGGCGAAAGGAAAGAATATGTCTCAAGATATCGTATTTAACGTTTCTGTGCGTGAGCGCACCGGAAAAGGTGGCGCGCGCGAAGCCCGTCGTCTCGGCATGGTGCCAGGTGTATTGTATGGCGGTGGCGAAGATCCCGTTGCGATCAACCTGAAGCAGAACGAAGTGATTAAGGCCATCAATACCGGCCAATTCCTGTCTTCGACAGCGACACTGGTTCACGATGGCAAAAAGCAAATGGTGATCCCGCAAGCGATCCAAATGCACCCGGTGACGGATCAACCTCAACACGTCGACCTGTTCCGCGTGAAAAAAGATCAGATCATTACGGTCGAAGTCACTGTGAACTTCTTGAACGAAGACGCCTCTCCAGGCCTCAAAAAGGGTGCAGCGCTCAACGTTGTCCGTTTTGCGGTCGAGCTTAATGTTCGCGCCGACAGCATTCCGGATTCTCTGGATGCTGACCTCACAGGCCTCGACATTGGCGACAATGTTAAAATCTCAGACATCACGCTGCCAGACGGCGCAGAGCCGACAATTACCGATCGTGACTTCACGATTGCTTCCATCGTTGGTCGCGGTATTGCTGCAGACGCTGAAGAAGATACAGAAGCGCCAGAAGCAGATGAAGTCGAAGCGACGAAACAAGGCGGCGACGAAGAAGCTGCTGAGTGATCAAATCGTTTTTAAATATGGTGGCGGGGTGGCTTCGCGGCCGCTGCGCCATCATTGATTGTGAGGCTGCACACACGGGGGAGCCGGTGATGCACATGCTAGTCGGACAGGGCAATCCCGACGCAAAGTATTTGCGCAATCGGCACAATCTCGGATTCATGGTGCTGGACGCGATCGCAAGTGATTATGGCTTTGGTCCGTGGCGCGCGAAATTCCAAAGCCAGGTCAGTGAGGGACGAATTGGCGGCACCAAAGTGCTGCTGATGAAGCCGCAAACCTTTTACAACGAAACCGGGCGTGCCGCGCAGGCGGCCCTGCAATTCTATAAATTGGCCGCCGAAGACGTGACCATCTTCCATGATGAGATTGACCTGGCGCCCGGCCGCATGCGGGTGAAACGCGGCGGTGGCCATTCAGGCAATAATGGGATCCGATCGATGATAGCACATGTCGGCGCAGAGGTTCGTCGCGTGCGCATGGGCGTCGGTCATCCGGGGGATAAGTCCCGCGTCATGCCTTATGTCCTCGCAGACTTCTCCAAGGCCGACGAGGTCTGGCGCGACGCATTGATCAATGCCTGTTCGAAAGCTTTACCGCTCCTCTTCGAACAGAATGATGAGCGGTTCCAGACAGAAGTCATGCGTCTGGCCCCAGCGCCAAAGCATGATCCGAAACAGGCCAAATAGCCGGCCTCTATTTTAAGTATCGTCGATGATTGGCCCTGGCTCCAATACGGGGCGGGTCTCTTCTTCGAGCAGGTATTCCGGAATCTGTCCTGGGGGACATTGCGCCACCATGGCTTGGCTCGAGGCCCCGGCGACGGCTGGCAGACCTGTTTGTGTCCGCATGGCAGCACTCATGATCAACATGAGGAGGATCACCATTGCGACTAAGATGAGCATGACCATACCGACATCTATATCTTCGCTGGGTTGAGGCTTCGGTGGGTTCATCACCAGCGGTGGCACTTTGCGCACGGGTGGCGCCGTTGCCTTTGCAGCGCGTGAGGCAGGGGACGCTGCGGGCGTGGCCGCCGGCTTCGCTGACTTCGTGCTGGGCTTTTTGACTTGCGAGAGCGGGTCGGTGGGGTGAGCGGTTTTCCAGGCCTCTTTGCCCTCTTTGTCGCTCGTCTTCAGATCGATCCAATCGCGCAAATCTTTGCGACCATCGCGGCGGCCAAGCTCATCGACCAAAGCGTAATACCCGTTGACCAGTTTACGCGGCCCCATGCCCGAAAGGCTGTATCGCGTATCTTCCGAAAACGGTTCGTCTGGAACCGATTTGTCGAGGCCGACTTGCAATAGCGTTCCATCCTTAGAGCGTGCATGATGGGCAAGCGCATGGACCCAATCACTGTCGCTCTTTGATGTGTCACAAGCTTCTTTCGACCATAAAACGAGCACGGATTGGGAATTATCGGCGTCCCGATAGTCTTTAGGGGTCGGCGTCGTGTGTTCGCGTTTCTTGTCGTAGCGCACTTTGAATTTCAGCGCCCGCAAGCGTCGCACAAGCAGCTCTGCCTTTTCGCGATCTGCCTGGGTGCTGACCAAAAATACGTCGTACCGGGCCATGACGTCCTCCCAAAAGTTAATGCTATCAATACAATGCCCGACGGGCTTGGCCAGTGGATTCCAGTTTAAAGAGAGAAAACCCTCTGGTCTTCGCCTCAAAATGCGGTAAGCCCCCGGCAGCAGTTTTTCGGAGACGAACATGGGCTTTAAGTGCGGGATTGTAGGGCTTCCAAATGTCGGAAAGTCGACATTGTTTAATGCGTTGACGCAAACCGCAGCGGCGCAGGCGGCAAACTATCCATTTTGTACAATTGAACCGAATGTCGGCGAAGTCGCGGTGCCAGAACCACGTCTCGGCAAATTGGCGGCGATTGCCGGGTCGAAAGAGATCATCCCAGCACGCATGAATTTTGTTGATATTGCGGGCCTGGTTGAAGGCGCCTCAAAAGGTGAGGGCCTTGGCAACCAATTCCTGGCCAATATCCGCGAGACGGATGCTATCATTTATGTCCTGCGCTGTTTCGAAGATGATGACATCACCCATGTCTCCGGCAAAGTTGATCCGATTGCTGACCTGGCCGTTGTCGAGACGGAATTGATGCTGGCAGACTTAGAAAGCCTCGAAAAGCGCAAAGTGAATTGGGTGAAGAAAGCCAATTCTGGGGAAAAAGAAGCGAAAGCCCAAGTGGCGCTGATCGACAAAGCTTTAACCGAGTTGAATGAAGGGCGCCCCGCCCGCCGCGCCGACATTGATGATGATGAGCTGAAAGCTTGGAACATGCTGCAGCTATTGACAGCCAAGCCTGTCCTCTATGTGGCCAATGTTGATGAAGACAGCGCCGCGGACGGCAATGACTATTCCAAACGGGTCTTGGACTATGCCGCTGAAGAGGGCTCTGAAGCCGTTGTCATCTCGGCTCAAATCGAAGCCGAAATCTCGCAGCTGGAAGATGAAGAACAAGCTGAGTTTCTAGAAACGATGGGCCTAGAAGAGCCAGGCTTGAACCGCTTAATCCATGCCGGCTATGCGCTGTTGGGTCTGCAAACATATTTCACCGCAGGCCCGAAGGAATCGCGCGCCTGGACGATCCGCCAAGGCTGGACCGCGCCGCAAGCCGCGGGTGTGATTCATGGTGATTTCGAAAAAGGCTTCATCCGTGCCGAAACCATCGCCTTTGAAGACTATGTCGCCAATAATGGTGAAGCGGGTGCCAAAGACGCCGGCAAGATGCGCGCGGAAGGAAAAGACTATATCGTTCAAGATGGCGATGTGATGCTGTTCCGCTTCAACGTTTAGGCCGGACCAACTTGCGGTTTACCTTTGCCCGATAATCTGATGCGCGAGCGTTGGATGGATCGGTCGACAATGGCAAACCCTATTCGCGAAACCGACTTATACGAACCGATCAAACAATTCCTGCTCGGGCAGGGCTATGTTGTGAAAAGCGAAATTGGCGCGGTCGATGTCGTCGCGTGCCGCGATGATGAGACCCCGGTTCTGGTTGAACTGAAAACCACCTTCTCACTGTCATTGTTTCATCAAGCCATTGAACGGCTCGCGGTTTCGGACTTGATTTACATCGCCGTGCCACACAAGCCAGGTAAGGCTTTCGCGCGGTCGCTAAAACGTAACATCGCACTGTGTCGGCGACTTGGGATTGGCCTCCTCACAGTCCGACTCAAAGACAGTTTGGTCGTCCCCCATGCTGATCCTGGCCCGTACGCACCACGTCAGTCGACTGTGAAGAAACAGAGATTGCTCAAGGAATTCGCGAAACGGGGGGGCGATCCCAATACGGGCGGCGCGACCCGGCGAGGCTTGATCACCGCCTATCGACAAGATGCGCTGCGGTGTCTTGGCTATCTGCGCGCGCATGGCGCCACCAAAGCCTCGATCGTTGCAGGAGCGACAGGCGTTGAAACGGCCCGACGGATTATGGCGGATGACCATTATGGCTGGTTTGAACGCGTAAAAACCGGCATCTATGACATCACGCCAAAAGGCAAATCAGCGATTCGAGTCTATCAAAGCGAGCTCGACAAATTGGCCGCTTAGCCCAGCGCGATTTATTGCGCGATCCCGCGATAGCTTTCAGGTGGCCGCGGGAGTTCGACATCGTGGCGATGATTCCAGATCTCGACAATCTTGCCGTCTGCGTTGAACCGGAAGACATTTATGATCGCAACGCCGTCGACAGCGGTCATGCCGAGCGCTTTGGCCTCTGCGGTTGGGTCGAGTTTGACGAACCAGCGCGTGGCGACTTTATCGCCTTCAGCAATTTGATAGTCGATTTCGCCCGTAAGGTTTCCGAAACTGTGGAAAACATCGGCGATCTCCTTCTGGGTGATCGCAGGTTCCGTCACACCTTTTGCCGGGCCGATATCGTGGACAATATAAGAGTCCGCGACATAGTCAGAATACATGTCGGTATTATCGGTAAACCAGAGGTCCTGATAAAATTGTCGAGCCGTTTCTTTGTTGCGCTCCAAAGCGGTCGTGTCGGCTGTCGTAGCGCATCCGATCAGAAGCGAACTGGCGGCAAGCGCAAAAATACTCGTTTTCATTACGGGTCTCTCCCATGCGTGTGTGTAAAAAAGGGATCAAGACGGCATTTCTAATCGTAGAAATCGCGCCGCATTGTCGTGAAGGATCATTTTCTTTTGGTCGTAAGACAAGAAGGGGGCGTTATTGATTGCATCAATCCCTTCATCAATCAGGCCCGGCCAGTTCATTTGATCCGACCCAAACATAATTCGGTCAATAAAGCCGGCCCTGACGAGATCCTCGAGATAGTCATAGTAAGCCTCACGCGTCATCGCCATTTGCAAGACCCCAGTGTCCAGATGCAAATGCGGATACGCGTACATAAGGGCTTTCATATCTTCGACATAGGGCATCCCGCCATGCATGACATAGACGCGCAGAGTCGGATGCTGTTTCAGGATGGGTTCCAGATGCATCGGGCTTTGGACGGCAAAATCGGGCGCGCCGAGTAAATACGCGCCGGGTGGCCCCACGCCCATATGGATGCCCACCGGCACATCCAGTTCAGCGGCCATGCTCCAATAGTCTATGAGTTTCGCATCGTCGGCCATGATGCCATTATATTGCGCGGTGATTTCAGCGAAGACTTCGAGTTCGCCACGTTCGAATTGCGCGCCCAGTTGGTCCGCGCTTGGATCATCATCGCGTCCGCGGAAATTTGGCCCGGGGAAGAATAAATCGGGCGCAGCAGCCATCCAGTCGTCGAGTTTTTCAGGTGATCCACTCAAAACGCCGCGCACA
>JABSQA010000038.1 GCA_013213825.1 Henriciella sp. | reverse complement strand
TCTCCAGGCACACAAACAAACTCTGGATCGGCTTCAAACGATTTCACGGCCACTTGGCACCCCGTTAAAGCAAATATTAATGCGATTAGGAACTTTTGCAATTTATTCTCCATGCACTGAAGTCCCCGGACCTCTTTTATTGTATTTATACGTATCGTATACAGCCTATTTTTTGGATATATTTTGATCTGATTTGCTGTAGCCGATTTTTGCGTTTGCGCTGAAAGCGGGTAAGCAGTCAGTACGACTTAGCAGATTGCACGGGGCGCAGATGACACATCCAAAAATTAAAGACGTGCATGACGCACTCATTGCTGCGCCCGGAAAAAAGTTTCAGCTCGATCAACGAGATTCCGGAGACCGCTCCTTGTTCCCGGATAAGAAAGAAGCGCGCGTGTCTTTGAAAAAAGACGCGGCTGCGATCAACGAGCTGCAAGACAAACTCTACGCTAATCGTGACCGCGCATTGCTGGTCGTGCTGCAAGGTATGGATACGGCCGGTAAAAGCGGCGTGATCCGGAATGTGTTTGCCGATACCAGTCCGCTCGGCATGCAAGTGCGCGCCTTCAAAGCCCCGAGCAAAACCGAACTCGCGCATGATTATCTCTGGCGCATCCATGATGCCGTGCCCCGCAAAGGCCGGATTGGGATTTTCGATCGCTCACATTATGAGGATGTCTTGGTGGTAAAAGTTCGGAATTTCGCCCCAGCCGATAAGGTCGAGCAGCGCTATGACCAAATCAATGCGTTTGAGAAACACCTCTCAGAAAATGGGGTGAAGATCCTCAAATTCATGCTCAATGTGGGCTATGAAGAACAAGGCATTCGACTTCGCGAACGCCTAACCGAAGAGCACAAGCTTTGGAAGTTCAATCCAGGTGACCTGGAAGACCGCAAACTCTGGCCGCAATTCATGGACGCTTATCAAACCGCCGTTCAACGTTGCTCTACGCCACATGCGCCTTGGTATATCGTTCCAGCGGACAGCCGCACCCGGCGGAATGCCATGATCGCCCGGATCGTTCGCGGCGCATTAGAGGATATGAACCTCACCTGGCCAGATCCGGGCTACAAATTGGAAGATCTCGATTTCGACTAAAGCTTAGCCGTGGATCTGAACCGAGCCGCCACTAGACTTGTCGGTATCGACGTCTGTCGGGCTGCCATAAACGTCGACATCCGCACCGCTTGACGCGTCGGCTTGAACCGAGCCGGTGACGTGGATGGAAATATCGGATCCGCTTGACGCATCGGCGCGCCCATTCTGGCAAACCAGATCTCGCGCATCGATGTCAGACCCTGAGGACGAATCGGCGCGGACGGTCTGACATGTTCCAGAGACTGACGCGTCTGATCCGCTGGACGTTGAAATGGAGACCGTTCCCCCTTCAACGCCCGTCACGGAGACGTCGGCACCAGACGAGACATCAACGAAGATATCATCTCCGCTCATCCCACGCCCGTCGACATCAGATCCTGACGACGCTTCGACGCCGCTAATGACTGGGGCGGAGACGGTGATGCCATAGCGCTCGCGCTTGCGACCCCATCCCCAATTATTCTTAGCCCGTTTCAGGACCAGAGTGTCGCCTTTGACCAGGACTTCAATATCGCTGAAATCGCCTTTTTTATTCTCAACCGTAATCGATTGAGCGCCACCAGTTTCGAAGGTTAGGTCAAGGCCTGCGGAAATATCAATCTTGGTGAAGGACCCAACATCATAGGTCCGAGTTTCAGCGCTAGCCGCGCCGACGAGACCCAACGCGATAAGACTGCTGACAGTAAGAGTGCGGATCATGGGAGTTCGCTCCATTCAAAAGTTATATTGAGATCCTGAACGCGCCCTGTCTGTACATATCGAAAAACAATAAGTCAATGCCTTTGACTACAATTGTGGTCTTTATTGGTATCTCGCTGCTCTTCCATGCTCATTCTAGACGGAAGACTTCGCCCACGGCGTCTACGAGATCCAGCATTTCGCCAATCTGCTGAATGGCAAGACGGATCGCGGACTCACCTGACAAACCGGTATCAGCGCTGGTTAAGTCAAATCTGTTCGGGCCCTCAAAGGCGATCATCAAATGATCACCGCGTGCCGTCGCACGAATCGCATCGCCATGCGCCAATCTTAGGACTCGCTCCATAATGTCTGGTGTAAAAATAAATCGCGCCTCAACTTGGTCATTAGACCGCACGCGGAACTGCTCATCAAAATCATCCGACTCGAGTCGAACAGATTGCAGGTGATCGGCGTCTCCAGGCTGATGCCATTCAATCTTGCGGGACCTTAACTGCGTGGTCGATTGCAAAGGGCGAGGGAGTTTCAGAACCAGCAATAAGGCATGCTTAGCCGATTTGGCCCTGCCATCTCTCACTTCACGTGATGACCGCACAACCTCAAACGCATCGAAGTGCAATCCGTTCTGCTCGCCCGTGAAACCATCTTCCAAACGGGTCATACCCGTTTCGCGCGCTTTTTTAGTTGCCTCGTCTGCTTGGCCAATATGGATCACCGTTGCGAGCTCGACCAAACCCGAGGCCCGCGCGGCCGCAACCGCCTGTTCTTGTCCTGAATAGGCTTCAAACGCTTCATAAAGAACACCGAAGCTTGCCTGGAAGGGGCCTTCTTGGCTCTGTTGCTTGAGAATGCCTCTCCCGCCCCCGGGTGCCGCGATGTAGCGAAGACCAATCTGCTCCGCGAGGGGGGTAAAAATGGATTGCCTGAATTCCAGCGCAGCCACCAGCCGGGGCACCGCTTCTTTTGCAATTTTTGCAATGACAGGCCTTACGGCAAAAAACCCAATCACCAGACCCAAGGCGAATCCGAAAATGCCGAATGTCGATGCCAGAACGAGTACCAACACGCCGGCTGCTATGATCGCGAAAAGGCTCCCACCATAAAGGGCATTGATCGGATTTGACTCCGTCAAACGGGGTTTTGCATTCGCCAGCGCTGGCAAGAGGGTTTGCTCGGTCAAATTGCGGAGCCCCTTAAACCGCGGCCGGCGCTCAAGCCGATCCCAACTGCTGGGCGATTCGATTTCCCGATTCTGTTGCATTTCGACCTCCAAGAGCATTCGTCTTTCTAGGCAAAAGCGCGGACATACACAGCACTGGCAGCAGAAATTTTTTAACGTGATCAATATCACAGCGCCGAGAACAGGTCGGATCAAGCACCATTTATCTAGCTAATCTCTAAAAAGCGCTCAGCGCATTTATTTGATTATTATCAAGTGATTATATTTGATTTTTAATTATTAAAAATATTAGTATTGACTCTATTTGTGTTTTCATAATGCTCACTCTCATCACTCAAATATTTATGAATGCTGCACTTGTTGCAGTCGATATCTCATGGGAGGAAAACACATGGCGGTTGAACTCGAAATTCGAGACGGTGACCCCTGGTGGCTCAGTCCGGACATATGGGTTGTTCCAGGGTCGGATCCACTCGGCGCGCCGGGTATACCGGTCGCAGGCAGCTCTGCTTTTGTCTGGGCGCGCGTTCGCAATAATGGCGATACGGCAGTGACCAATGCAGAGGTTCGGTACTATTGGGCTGACCCGTCTGCCGGGTTTGATCGCAATACAGCAAACCTCATCGGATCGGCCTTTGTGTCGCTTAATGCAGGCGAAGTGAGCGAAGTCCTGCTTCTGGCGCCATGGGTCCCTGAATTTGTGAATAATGGCCATGAATGTGTTTTCGCGGAAGCGTTTCACCCATTCTTGGATCCTCTTCCGAGCTCACCAGCCTTCAATGTGCCAACAGATCGCCATGTCGCACAACGGAATCTGACAGTTGTCCAGGCGGCCGCGAACGGATTCTTCGCAGCGAAAATCACGCAATTCAACACCTCACGACTGCAGACGAAATTTAAACTGACCGCTGAGTTGGCTGATCTGAAGCTGCTCGCGCCTTTGGCAAAAAGCCTCAATTTGCGACTAGACCCGAAAGCAAAACCCGGCACGGTCGAGCGCCTACAATATAGCGATAAACCCTGCCCGGCGGCGACGGATCTCAAAAAGAAAAAGGCCGCTTCAATCGAATTTGCGTTGGATGGAAATCGTAAAACACAGCGCAGCCTGGTCGGTGTGCACTCTGGCGGACCTTCTCTGATACATGTCAAACTTTTGCATCTAGACCGGCTGATTGGTGGGCAGAGCATTCTCGTTCTGCCGACAGATGCGAAGACCGACACGCGCAAGACGAGCGCGCGCAAAGCCACCGCACAGGGGGTCGCCGCATGAGCAGTTTCATCATCCCTAATCGCCCATTTGCCTCAGACCTGATTACCGGTCTTATGCTCCCGGATGGCTTTTTCGTCACCATGCTTGGGCGACAAAACTTATCGGTTCAGATCAAAAAACAAGGGGCATCTGCGGCAGCAGCAGCAAATGTCTATATCGAATCTGTCTCACATCCATCCATCGTGGTTTATGCGCAGACGCACGCGATCGCGCCATTGGCCAGCCAAGCAACCACCACGGTATCTTGGACGGTAGATATTTCAGCTTGTCCAGCGGGCGTGCACTTGGTCAGCGTGATCGTTGATGAAGGCGGCGTCAAAAAGCGGCTCATCAAGAAGTTCTTCGTGCTCGGGGTCACTTTTAACCCGAGCCAGGGATTCGTCGCAGAAATGCCAGAAGGCCGCATGACGGTTAAGTTTGGTGACCTGGTTAAGCCGAGGACGAAATGTTGCGGCAGCGTCGAACGTCGAGAGCCCGAATATGAACCAGCGCGCGACGATCATAGTGCCAAGGGGTGTTGCGGCACTTCGATGAGAGCGAAGCAGAATGAAACTCCAATGAGCAGTCTTGCGGAGGTCTTGCGCAGTTTCCGAAATCACAGCCCAACGTTCCGATTCTGCCCTCCAGGGTATTTGCTGAAAACAGCTGAATATGCCTGGGAGCCAACGCCTGCCTATCAAGGACAATATAGCGATCTGCCCTTTGAGGACCCATGGTGGAAGGTCGCTTTGGCGATTCTGGCCTTTTTGCTCCTCGTTGGCGCAGCAATCGCCGAAGGGTTGAATGGAACAGGTTCAGTCACGGCTTCCGTTGAAGACCCTCCAACCAGTTCAGGGCCTGTCGAGGATTGTTGCGGGGTGGAGGCAAGTGGTGGCGGAACCAGCTATCTCGCCGCCGGTCTGGTCGCAGCGGCTGCGGCGGCCGCGACGGCTGCGGGCCTAAGTGACGCACGTGATGCGTTTCGGGTTGGTGAGGATAAAACTCCTCCGGATCAGGGCGAAACAACCTTGCTTGAGCAGTTTGGTGTCGAATTCTCCTACCCGGAATCTGTGGCCCTCGGACGCCCATTCGTGGTCGAAGCGGATTGGCGATATAAACGCCAAACGGATGTACAGTCTTATGAGCACAGTCAGAAGGACGCCTACAGTAATGTGCACGTCGCCTCCTCTTACGAAGTGACAGCACCGGAGGTGGCCGAACGCTATAATCCGGACAAGCCCTGGATCATACGCGCCAAGTTTAGCGACGCCGACGGGAACGTGTTTCGCGGCGCTGACCTATTCGTCCAATGCTTCATGATCAGCCCGTCCGGGCAATGGTATCGTTATGTCATGCAGGATGATGGCATTTGGCCAGATGAGGGCGCCGATAGCGGCGACTATGCCGCGCATGTCGACTTCCGCCGCATTAAAGCCGAGACCGGATCTTGGCACTATTTTGTCATCGCTCAAGACGTGAACACGGCTCAAGAAGAGATGGACCCAGAAGAGGCCGCTCAAATTATTGGCGGCATGGTTCTAACCCATCAACTCACGCTGAGCTTTACGGAGGATGAGTGCCCGATCATTCCGGATGGATATGTTTTAGTGGTCTAACGAAAAAAGCCCACATCTTACGATGTGGGCTTTTTCTATTCTATTCGCGCAGAAGGCTGACTTACATAAAGCCTTTGAACTTGTCATTGAAGCGCGAGACGCGGCCGCCGCGATCAAGGTTCGCATTGCGATCGCCGGTCCATGCCGGGTGTGAGCTTGAATCAATGTCGAGGACGAGCTTGTCGCCTTCACTGCCCCAAGTCGAGCGAGTTTGGTATTCAGTCCCATCGGTCATAACGACGGTGATGAAGTGGTAGTCTGGATGGCCTTCGGCTTTCATCGCGGGTGCCTCTTAGAGTCTGCTGCGGGACGATTACTGACCGGCCCTAAAATCTCGAAAGCGCGGACATACAGGAAGCATGGGAGAAGAGCAAGTCAATTGAGTCATCTGCTCTGGCAGATCTGACAGTGGTCCTGCCTAGGCCTTCTTGCTTCACTTTCCATAAGCGCAAGGAGGTATAGATGCGTATTCCCGGAACAATTAGTTTACTTATAGCCGCGATCGCCTGCTTCGCCCCCATCAGCTCCGCGGAAGATATGCATTTGCGATACATCACGCTCTATGATGGTGGGTGGTACAATGTCGACCCGATCATGTTGCATTGGAAGACGCCTGAGGGTGAGACCTTCTCAAAAAAAATGGGCGCCAAGATCGGGAAGGGCGAGGCGTGGTGCTACGACCTGAAAAAAGATGGCCGGGTCCCGAGCGGATCCAAAGTATGGATCATCGCCAAGATTGAATCCGGCGAGAATAAAAACTGCAAAAAAGACCGGAAGCACATTTACGACGAGAACAGTGAGGAGATTTGGTGGCTCGAAATGGGGGGCACGACACTGAACAATAATCGCTGTCAGAACGTCTCCAGCAAGAACCAGTGGTACACGCCCGACACAACGATCAAGGGCAAATCCACGTACTGCGCTGATTAACAATCTGCCCCATCAAGGAGACTAAACGCTCATGAAACGCCTTATCGCCAGCGCAAGCTTCGTATTCGCCAGTTCTTTGCTAGGGCCCGTAGCCAGTGCGGCTTGCGACATCACTCAAACCAAGTGCTGGGTGAATGGTGGCAATTGTAACATCAAGTTCAAGAACCGGACTGGAGACTCCGGCGGATCGGATGGCAGTTCCAACTTGAATCAAAGCTCTTCTGCGCAAACTGTGACGGTTAAAGCGCGCAAAGCAAGTAAGGACAAAGCCGGCAACAAACTGACCATTATTGCGGGTACCAGCAATACGATGAATATCGAGAAGAAGGCCAAAAAGGAATTTGTAGACATCCAGCTTTCACCGAGTGTCAGTGGCGTCAACAGCACGGTTATGAGCTGCGAAGACGTGCAGGCGGTCCTTGATGGCAATGGCACCTGCAAAGTCTTCCACGGATATGTCTCCAACAGCTCAACCAAGGTCGAACGATATCTCGGCTATCAGTGCGATGGCGGGAATGTGGGAGGCCCCAATGATGCGACCGCACGCTAGCGGGCGGCCGTCGCGCTATTGATTGTCGTCAGAAACGCCAGAGGCCAGCTCCGGATCAAGATAGTCAGCGGTGATGCGTTTGTCCGCCTTATCTAGCCGCCACGTATAATAAGCGAACGCCATCCATCCGAGATGGAATAGGACCCCAGCAAGCAGCGCAAACCAGCCCGGAATCGGGCCAATATGAGCGCGATGAAAAAACTCCTCCCACGTCGTCACGTCGCGCGGATGCATGCCAATCTTGGCATAATAGGCGACACCTTGGATCAGGAAGAGCCAACCATAATTGCGGCGCAAGCGGCGCCCGACAGCACGCATCGACGAGATGCGATGGCGCGGTCGCAAATAATCGTCCGAAAGCGCTGTGCCTTTATCCATGGGAATTTGCGCGCCTTGGCCACGCAAGATCGGCACGTAATTGGTAATCTCGATCATCCGAGCGCGAAACTTCCAAACGTAAAAATAGCGATAGCGTCGCGCTTCTAGAACCAAGAACATGGCCGACAGCAATCCAACCAGAACGATTGGTAATGGCGAGGCTTGTTCGTTGGCAAAACTGACAGAGAAGGCAATCCCCGTCGAAACCACGGCCCAATTGGTCGTCATATCCAAACGCTGGCGCCAAATGGTCGAGCGATACACTTCAGCCCGGTATAAGTGCGCAAGCGCGCCGACTTCCGCGCTGCCACATACCGCTTTTGGCGGATCCTGATCCGGATCAATCATATGATAAGGTATAGACCAATTTACTTAACCGCCCATTGCCTTGGCGGATTGGTCGCAATAGCCGAGATTGAGGATGGCCCGATAGCCATCCAGGACTCGCCGGACTTCCCGCGTATCAGCGTCATTATCAATGCTGCGCACGCGGTCCAATAGATCCAGCGCGGAACCATCTAAACGCGCTTGCCAAAACGCATAGCGTAAATTTCTGGGAGCATCGGTTAGAGCAACCGCCTTTGAAAATAGAGTTGCATCACACCGCGCCATGGCCAATTCCGCCGCCGCATGGGCGAGGTTTGGTCGTTCGAAACTGGACGCTGATCGCGACAGGTCGAGCAAGACATCATTCAATTTTTGGGCGGCATCCGGCTGATCAGCATGTAAACGCTTTCCCGCAGAAAGCAGCGCATCCGTGCGTCCGAAACTCAACGGTGCCTGACGATTGCGGGCCAGCTTGATGAGACCCTCAACCCCGCTTTGTTGCAAGATGGGTTCGGCTTTTTGCCAACCATAGTCCGGATAGGGCGATACTGGTGCTGCAGAACGCCCGAAACGCTCTTCCCAGGAAGACAGCAGATCTGCATCGTCAGAAAGAAGGGCGATTTCCAAAAAGGCCGAAGACAAGCGCATCCGCTTTTCCTCTGGCAGAATCAGCGCCGCGGACCAAGCTGCGCTTAAAACACAAGCTGCTTCCGTGGACTCACATGTGGCCGTCTGCGCCTGGGCAGAGACGTTGAAACCGATCAAGCTCAGAAGACAAATAATCCGCCCTAGCATAAGGCCGGTCTAACATACCGTGTCTGAACCGAAACTGAGTAAGTCCCAAAATTTACAGGCGCTTAGCCTCGCCCGCGATAGGGCGCGACCCCTGTTTCGGGGACATAAAGCCCGTCCGGGATAGGCCCGGTCTGCCAGAACACATCAATCGGAATACCGCCGCGTGGGTACCAATATCCGCTCATCCGAAGCCACCGCGGAGATAAAAGCGCCGCAATATCTTTGCCGACGCG
The DNA here is from genome assembly GCA_013213825.1 of Henriciella sp. Classification (GTDB taxonomy): domain Bacteria; phylum Pseudomonadota; class Alphaproteobacteria; order Caulobacterales; family Hyphomonadaceae; genus Henriciella. The sequence goes on along the minus strand of JABSQA010000038.1, from coordinate 16,532 downwards.
CAACGTGCAATCCTCATGAAAAGCGCCATGATTGCGGAAGCTGGTCAGATAAAGTTTCAGACTTTTGCTTTCGACCAACCAATCGCCGGGCGCATAATCGATGACCAAGTGAGCGAAATCCGGTTGGCCCGTCACCGGGCACAAGGATGTGAATTCAGGGGCGACGAAACGCGCAAGGTAGAGCGTGTCCGGATGTGGATTAGGCACGCGCTCCAGCGTTGCCTCTTCAGGCGATGTTGGAGTCTCTGTCTGCTGACCCAATTGGTCGAGACCGGCGTAAATATCCTTATCCGTCATATCAGCCCCCAATCGCTGGGATCAGATCAAAGCGCAGCCCCATGTACAGGAAGTAACCTGCCAAGAGGACACCGCCTTCCCAGCGCGATAACTTGCGGCCCGTGAACGCAAACAGGAAGAGCAAGACCAAAGAGAGGAGGAGCGCGCCCATATCCGTCCACGTCACCATGCTGGCGGCCTGACCAAACTGCATCGCGGTGACTTCCAGCGGCGCAGTCTCAATCAGCGAGAATGGGAAGACGATGGCTGATACACCCAAGATGCCAAGAATGTTAAACACGTTCGAGCCAAGAACATTGCCCAGCGCCACATCGGCTTTGCCTTTGCGCGCGGCCATAATTGATGTGACCAATTCAGGTAAGCTGGTACCAATGGCGACGATGGAAATGCCAATCACTGTTTCGGAAACGCCAAACAATCGGGCCGCATCCGAGCCGCCTTCAACCAAAAAACGCGCCCCAAAGATCACCCCAACAATCCCGGCAAGAGTCAGCACAATTGAGAGCCAGACAGGGTCATCATATTCAAACTCTTCAGCCTCGCCGCCATGCATCTCGCCCGCTGCGCTATTGGAACGGCGATCCAGAATAACGGAGGCAATGAGGTAGAATAGCAGCAGCGCGGTAAACGCGATCCCGGTTGTGCGGGTAAACCCATCAAACCACACGACAATCGCAAAGACGGCTGTGACACCGACCATGAATGCGCCGTCGCGGGCAAGAGCTTTTGGGTCGGTGGTGATCGCACGGACAAACGCGGCAGCGCCAATCACCAACATGATATTGGCCACGTTCGAGCCGATCACATTCCCGATGGACAAGCCGACCGCGCCTTCGCTCAAGGCTTGTAGGCTGGTCACCAATTCGGGCAGACTCGTACCGAAGCCAACAAGGGTCAATCCTATGACCAATTCTGACATCCCGGCTTTTCGCGCAACACCCACAGACCCACGCACCAAGGCTTCGCCACCTGCAAACAGCAAGACAAATCCGGCAAGGATCAAAAGGGTCATCATCATCGGAAACCGCTCCTGGAATCTCGGCGTTGATATGGAGGTACTTGCCAAGCGTTCAAAGCGGGTAAATGATTTCTAACGCGAGGAATAGCCCTGAAGAGGAGTCATGATGCATTTGAGATCACTAATAGTCGGCGTTTGTTTGGTCTTTGCAACCTCCTCCTGCGCCGTAAACGTCAACGTCAATGACACACAATTGCTTGGCACATCTGAAACAGACCAAGACCGCATTCTTGACGTCTTGATGACCCAGCAAGAGGCTTGGAATGCTGGCGATATTGATGGCTTCATGAGCGGTTATTGGGTCTCGCCCGAGCTGCGCTTTGCATCAGGTGGCACGGTCACAAAAGGCTGGCAGGCGACGCGGGATCGCTATCACGAAAACTATTCTGACCGACGCGCGATGGGGCATCTCACGTTCGCCGACTTTGACATTACCATGCTCGAGTCCGATGTCGCAGTGGTGCACGGCGCCTGGACCCTGGATCGATCTATTGACCGCGCGTCCGGGCTCTTCACCCTAATTTTCCGGAATATTGATGGCGACTGGAAAATCGTCAGCGACACGACAACATCGGCAGATTGATCATGACTCATCCCCGTATTCGGCAACTCGTATTCGCCTCCGTCAATCAGGAGGATATCGAGACACTGCGATATGTTCTCGGTCTCGGTGACGGCTTTGTAGACCCCGGCGTGGCTGAATTTGGATTGACCAATGGCGTATTCTCGCTCGGTGATCAGTTCTTAGAAGTCGTGGTGCCTGTGCAAGCGAATACGGCAGCTGGCCGCTTTCTTGCCCGCAGCCAAGGTGTCGGCGGCTATATGGCAATATTTCAAACCGATAATCTCGAAGGCGTGAGGCAGACCGCCGACGCCCGCGGGATTCGCCGGGTGTGGAATATCGACTTACCAGAGATATCCGCCAGCCATTTACACCCTGCGGATATTGGCGCGGGAATTGTGTCGATCGACGAAGCTCGCCCAGAAGGATCTTGGCGCTGGGGTGGGCCAAATTGGGAGTCGACTGCTAAGCCAGGTGTCCTCAAGCGTTTGGATGTCGTCGCCGTGGATCCCGAGGCGATGAGCGACAAATGGGGCGCCGTTTTAAACGTCGATCCAATAAAGGTGGGCCCAGAAATCTGGGAATTAGAGCTGAGTGGAGGCGCCATTCATTTTATCAAGGGTGAGCGTGATCACTTAAGCGCTTATCAGATCGCGCATCCCGATGCCGTTGCTTGTCTTAAACGCGCCGCCGAACGCGGTTTGGCTTGCGAAGGAGAGAGTCTGGTATTCGCCGGTGTGCGGATCGACCTGACAGCGATTGATACTCTGGCAGACCACGCTAAAACACCTGATTGAGATTCGCTTGGGGGATCGAAAAGGGGTCAGCCAATGAAGCAGGGTACGCTTGATCTTGAAACCAGCCACTCGCCGCTGGAGCGCGCGATTGAAGGACGCTTGTTTCGTGACTTCATTACCGGATTGATCATCGCCAACGCGGTCATTCTGGGCGTGCTGACCTATGAACGCAGCATGCCGGCCGGATTGGTCGACTCGTTGAGCTGGTTCGATCGCGCCGTGACCGTGGTCTTCGCGATCGAAATTCTGATGAAACTGATCGTCTACCGACTCGGCTTCTTCAAATCCGGGTGGAATTGGTTCGACTTTTTGGTCGTCGGTGTTTCGTTGATTCCAGGCGGCGCCGCTTTCTCCGTCTTGCGTGCCATGCGCGTGCTACGGATCCTTCGCCTTTTACACATCGTCCCGATGATGCGGCGGATCACCGAAGCCTTGCTCAACGCGCTTCCAGGCATGGGGGCGATCCTCGCCGTTTTGGCCTTGCTGACCTATGTTGGCGCCGTAATGGCCACGAACCTGTTCGGCAATACGGACAATGAGGATGTGGTCCAATTGTTTGGCGATTTGCCGAGCTCTGCCTATTCACTGTTTCAAGTGATGACGATGGATGGATGGCGCTTTGAAGTCGTTCAAAAAGTCGTCGATGATGGCAATCCTTATGCGCCGCTCTTCTTCCTGATCTTCATTTTCATAGCCAGTTTTGCGGTCCTGAACTTGTTTATCGCCCTCATCGTTGACGCCCTCGCCGCCGAGCAACGCGCCGCGACTGAGGAACATCTCGATGATATCGAAGAGGAAATGGACGAGGAATTCAGCGATGCCGACAAAGAGCGGGATGAGATTATCGCGCTTTTGCAGGAGCTGAAGAAGGAAGTCGCGGAATTAAAAGCCGCGAAGTCATCCGACACCACATAGATAAAAGCCCCACCAGCAGGGGGAATGCTGGTAGGGCGATCTGGGAAGCGTAAGGAATGCGGGGGTACGCACGCTTCCCCATCTACTGGTTGGGAATTAACCAGCAGGCAGTAGGACCGTATCGATAACGTGGATGACGCCATTTGAAGCCGATACATCTGCAGCAACAACCGTGGCGCTTGAACCCGGTGCAGTCAGGACGACGCCGTCTGTACCATCAACACCAAGGTCACCGTTCAGCGTCGCTGCAGTGATTTGCTGACCGGCCAGGTCGCCAGACTTGATCTTCGCGCCAGCAATGACGTGAAGCTTCAGAATACCCGCGAGCGCGTCTTTGTTTTCCGGCATCAACAGTGTTTCAACCGTTCCGGCTGGTAAAGCTGCGAACGCTTCATCGGTTGGGGCGAAGACGGTCAATGGGCCGTCGCCTTTCAAGGCGCCAACTAGGCCAGCAGCTTCAGCAGCAGCCAACAAAGTGTTGAAAGAACCAGCGGCAGCAGCGGTGTCAACTATGTCTGCTTTGGCTTTGGTGTAGCCTTCACCAGCAATCGCAGTTGTATAGCTGGCATCTACGCGGTGAGCGTTTTTCTGAGACGAACATTGCTCAGCAATTGCAGGGGCGGCGAGCAGGCTAGCAGAGATCAAGAGAGTAGCGAGTTTCACGAAGAAATCTCCATGTAAGTTACGACCCGAACCATATCGGCGTCATTCCCTCTACGATATCGAATATAAAATAGTTTTTGAAATGACTCGAATTTAATGTTTTCGTACTCGCGACCTAAAGTTGCGTGTCAGTATCGCTGATTCACAGCGCGCCATAATGCGCGTAATAGGTGTGCTTATGTCTCTATGGCAGCGCCTGATTGAGAGCGGAAAGCGCTTATTCGACGTGGATGTGGTGGATGAACCCGTCCCGGCTGACCTTGAGTGCGCGCCCGACCCAAATGATGTTGGGTTCACAGCGGCGGTGGTTGGCCTTGGCGCGAAGATGGCCAAAGCCGATGGCCGGGTCAGTGACGATGAAATTATGGTCTTCTCGCGGGTGTTTCAAACCGCCCCCAAGGATGCAGCAGCTGTGCGCCGCGTGTTCAATCTCGCCCAACAAACCGTCCGCGGATATGAATCCTATGCCCGCAAGATTGGCCGCAAATACGCGGCTCGTCCGTGTTTGCTGGAAGGTGTGCTGGATGGCTTGTTCATGATTGCAACCGCCGATGGTGTGGTGACGGATGATGAGCTCGACTATCTCAAAACGGTCTCTGAAGCATTCGGGTTTACCGACGCCACTTTCCGCCGGATTAAGGCCAGTCATATGGGGGCCGATCGAGATGACCCATACCACATTTTAGGCGTTGCCCATGATGCCGAGTTTGACGAGATTCGACGGGTTTACCGTCGCTTGATGGCCGACAATCACCCAGATCGGGTTATCCAAAATGGTGCGCCGCGCGAGTTTGAATCCGCCGCACATGAGAAAGCTGCTACAATTACGAGCGCCTATGCGCGAATCCGCGCCGAACGCGGTCTAATCGCGGCGAATTGATCAACCGTCACATTCTAGCCGTTGACGGCATCCATCTTGCACGCCATCTATAGCCGTGACGAGGATCATATGACCGCAACACATACAGCCCCACTCGGTTTTCCAGAGAATTTATTCGCGCTTATGCGGCGTGTTGGAAATCTTATGGCCAAGGGCATTCTCGCGGTTGCGATCATTTTCATGGCTGGTCTCATCGCGGTCGCAACAGCCGCCGCTGGTATCGCACTCGCCGCCTTCGCGCTCATTCTACGCCTGTCCGGATCGAAAGATCAGGAGAGCCAGACTCATTATGAAGAGCATGCGGAAAATGGCGCCGTGACGCTGGAAGCCAGAAAGACACCGCGCGGCTGGACCGTCGAATAGCGGTTAGGCGACTTTCTCGTCCATACCTTCGATAAACAGAGTTTGGGTCGGATACGCGAATTCGAGTCCGTTTTTTTGCAAACCACGAAACAGTGCGAGGAGCACGCGGGAACGGGCCGCCATAGCGCGGTTGAAATCCGGCTGAAGTGAGTAGAAAACCAGATCAAAGTCGAGCGAACTCGGTCCGAAAGCGGACATACCACAGCGATCAAACTCTACGGCTGGTACATCTTTAACAATTTGGGCGACAATTTCCGGGACCTTTTCGGCCAAGTCCGGATCGGTTTGATAAATCACACCGAACACTGTTTCGATGCGGCGGCGCGCCATCCGCTCCATATTGTGGATCTCGTAATCGAGCAGATTGGTGTTGGATATGATCATCTGCTCGCCTGTCTTGGCGCGGACACGAGTGGTCTTCAGACCAATATCCTCAATTATGCCCCAGCTCTCGCCATAGCGCACCGTATCGCCCACTTGGAAGGGCTTATCAATCACAATGGATAAGGATGAGAACAGATCGCGGAACACGCCCTGCGCCGCGATACCAATCGCGATACCACCAATACCAAGACCTGCCAGCAGCGCTGTCACATCGGCGCCGACATTGTCCAATATCAGCAACAGTGCGACGGACCAGACCGCGACAGAGATGAACCATTTGATGATGTTAAAGGCAGAGGCGAGGGCGCGCGCATCGCCGCTCGATCGCGCCACATTGCGGCGAATGAAAGAGACCGCAAACTCCTGAACCCATTCAGCAATCTGCAGAATGGCGGCCAGGACAAAGAAGATTTTAACAATCACCGAAACCGCATTGGGCAGTCCCAACATCGCGTCCGTCAGGGCGAAGGCGATCATGATCATGAAATAGGTATGGAAGCTCTTCACCACGCGCTGCAGCAAAGCCGTGAAGGAATAATCGTCATCGCGCGGCAATTTCACGATGCCCTTCAAGATCGCCCAGCGCGCCAACCATTGCGCGGTCGTAAAGGCAATGACGAGGACGAGCGCAATCAGCGCCGTCAGCTCACCTGAGCCAATCCAGGTGACGAATTCACTCGCCGCTTCCGTGGCTTGCGCGGTGGTTTCCGTGATCGCTTCAATCGGATCGGCGGCGGGATCCGAAGAATCCGGCGGCGGCACGTCCTGCATCCGCGGCCCAGGGGCTAAAAAGAATCCATCTCCGAAACGCATGTTTCGTCCTTTTAGTCAGGGGTCATGAGATCCGCCGCGGCGTGGATCACGCGCAGGGTCTCATCCCATAAGTCGAGTGAGCTTAGCGCCGATAGGTGAAAAAACCGTGCCTCTGCCGCATCATCACCCGCGACAGGCGTCCCAGAAACCCAGCGGGCCGCATAATCGATCAAAACATAATGCCGGGTCAGAAGGTCGCCTGCACGATTCGTAAAGATCGCGTCCACGACATCGACCAAGCCAACCAATTCAGCCTCGACATCGGTTTCTTCTTTCAGCTCGCGCAGCGCCGCGGTCTGGCTTGGTTCCCCCGGCTCAATCCGCCCGCCCGGCAAGGACCATTCACCGGCCCGCGGCGGGGTGCCACGCCGGATCAGAAGCACCTCGTCGCCGCGAAAACACACAATTCCGACCGCCGGGACCGGACGCAAGTCTTCTACAGGTGTGGCGCTTTGTGACATGGCAAACAGATTGCACCGAATGTTTTGAAGACCTCGTAAACACTTTGTGCCAAAGCGGCGGGACGTTTTTAGAAAGAAAACCATGGCGAAGACCAAAGTCCGAGACATCTCCCTGGCGCTGCAAGGCGGCGGCGCCCATGGCGCCTTTACCTGGGGCGTTCTCGACCGTTTGATCGATGAGCCTGGATTAAGTATCAAAGCCATCACCGCCACGTCCGCCGGCGCGGCCAATGCGGTCGCCTTTGCCTCAGGTTTGGCGCAAGGCGGCGATGACGGCGCCAAAGCCAATCTCGAACGCCTATGGCGGACGGTATCTCAGAAAGGCGCGCCCTTCTCCGCATTCTCTTGGTCGAACTCTCCCCTGGCAGCTTTGCCTTTTGGCCCCATGCATCTCGCCATGGCTTTTACCAGCATAGCCAGTCCTTATGAGTTCAATCCGTTCGACATAAATCCCCTGCGCGACGCGCTGGATGAAGCGATTGATTTTGACGCGGTCCATGCGGCGCCGATTGATCTCTTCTTGTCGGCCACCAATGTCGAGACCGGACGGGTCAAAGTCTTTCAAGACGGCGACATTTCGCGCGACGCTGTCCTCGCCTCAGCCTGTTTGCCGCAAACCTTCCGCGCAGTGGAGATTGATGGGAATGCCTATTGGGATGGCGGATATATGGGAAATCCGAGCCTATTTCCTCTTATCTATGCCAAGGCCCCGCGGGACGTGTTACTCGTGCTGCTCAACCCAATCTCGCGTCTCGGCGTGCCACGACGCGTACCGGAAATTATGGACCGCTTGAATGAGATCAGCTTCAACGCCTCTTTGATCGGCGAGTTACGGGCCATCGCGTTTGTTCAGAAACTGCTCGATGACGGTATGCTGAAACAGTCTCTGATGAATAAGTATCGCCGACTCACCATTCATGCACTGCGCGGTGGACAGGTGCTGCGGGATCTGTCGCTACAAACCAAGTATGATACCAGCTGGAGCTTCCTGACCGAGTTGCGCGATAAAGGCCGCGCGGAAGCGGACAATTGGCTTCGGTCTTGCGCAAAATATCTCGGCACCGGGGAATCGAGCGTGGACCTCCGCAAAGAGTTCTTGCAGGATTAGAGCGCACTCAAGAACCAGACTTTAGCCGCGCCGATACTGCGATCTGTGATCACATTCCAGCCGTCAAAGTCCGGTGTCTCGTCGGCCGCGGTTTCAACCACAACCAGAGCGTCCTCTGCTAACCATTGCCCGGCCTTCAAAACTCGCAAACACGGCACGACCAGGTCTTTGCGATAAGGCGGGTCCATAAAAGCCAGATCGAACTTGGGCCCAACGCCTGCGGGCTTCTCCCCCAGCTCAGTGGCACTGCGCCGGTGCAGCCGGGTTTGGCCGAACAAGCCGAGCGCCTCGATATTGTTGCGGATCGCGCCGCGTGCGGCATGCGCCGTTTCAACGAATAGACAAAAGGCGGCACCCCGCGACAAAGCTTCAAATCCCAGTGCCCCTGACCCAGCAAACAAATCAAGCACCCGCGCCTCGTCTAAAGCGGGGGCCCAGTCGGCATGCATCAGGATATTGAACAGGCTTTCGCGCGCCCGATCCGAGGTCGGCCGCGTCGCATCGGTTTTCGGCGCTTGAATAGGTCGCCCTTTAAACTGTCCGGCTACAATCCGCATGGCTTGCCTTTACGGCGCTGGGGCGCGATGGGGAAGAGATGAGAGACATTTCCGAACTGGTTGCCATTATGGAAGCCCTCCAAGTGCCACGCGATGTTCGGCACTACATTGCAAATGCGCGCGTATCAAAGGCGCTGTATTATTGGTGGATCTTTGTTTTCATTGGAATGATGCTTGGCGGAGTGGGGCTAGGTTTTTGGTTTTTGACTCAGTTTCTAATACCGTTCGAAACGATGAATACGTGCACGGACGAAGATCATATAGCGCCAATAATAGCCATGCTTTCCGCTATGATTGGTGGTATTCCACTCGCTGGAATTTTAATGACCTATTTGGTTTTGTTACTCTCAGAACGTCATTCGATTTCATTGTTCGCGGTCGGGTTTTTGAACGAAAACAATGATCCTTATTCAGACTTTTTCGTTCGCCGACTGAATCGAGATCGACCTCTCGGGGACACGCCGCATGCCTATGTTCGTCGGGCCACAATTATCTGGCTGCCATATGCTTGGGTTGCAGTCGTGATCACAATCGGTCTTACATCGATCGGATTAGTTTGGACGAATGCTGTATGTTAGCCTCCTATATGCAACGCGCCCTCGAGCTCGCCAAAGAGGCCGCCGAACTTGGTGAAGTGCCTGTGGGCGCCGTCATTGTTGATCCAAATACAGGTGAGATCGTGGCGGAGGGACATAATCAACCGATTCAGGATCACGACCCAACCGCGCATGCTGAAATACAAGCCATTCGCGCGGCGTCGCGAGCGCTTGCGAACTACCGCTTGCCCGGTTTGCATCTCTATGTGACGCTTGAGCCGTGCGTGATGTGCGCCGGGGCCATTAGCTTGGCGCGTATCGAAAAACTGGTCTTCGCGGCTGACGATCCCAAAGGGGGCGGCGTATTGCACGGCCCAAAGTTTTTCGAGCAACCTACGTGTCACTGGCGGCCAGAAATTGAGCAAGACACAACTCACGCAGACGAAGCCGGGCAGCTTTTACGCGACTTCTTTCGCGCGCGCCGGAAAAAAGCGGCGCGTTAATCCCGCTCAAGGATTTGGAAAAAGCCAATCACTTTGACGATCTTTCCAGCATCATTCACCTCGGTGACATCGAAGCCCGGCATGATCAATTCACCATTCATATGGATCGCCCAGTGATAGCGGCAGTGATTGTTTTGTATATCCGCTTCGCTGGCGCGCGAGTAGGCCGCTCCGGGGATTTCGCCTTGGACTTGATCCACCATTTTTAGGAAGGCGTCGCGGCCAATAATATTGTGATTGGGGTCTACGAAATGGACATTATGCTCCATCGATTCCTCGGTCAGGCGACGTTTTTCCGCCGCATCCGTCGTGTTCCAAATCGCCATCATCTTGGTGAGGTTTTCCATATAGTCAGACATTACAATTCCTTTCTTCAACAAACCGACCGACGGTTTGTTTACATTTTTGGAAAGCATTGTAAAGGGGAGCATGGCGACTCAACAGCAACGCTCAGACTCGACGCGGCAAAAACTATTGGATGCGTTCAAAGCTTCATTCCTCGAGCGAGGATATGAGCAGACGACGACACAACAAATCTTGTTGGAAACAGGATTGAGCAAAGGCGCGCTCTATCATCACTTCCGCAGCAAGGCCGAGATCATTGAGGCCCTTTATGACCATGAATCGCGCGCGGCGATTGATCGCGTGTTTGAGTTACAGGATCCCGCGGCGTCGCCCCTCACCCGGTTGAAGACGGCCTATTTGGAATGGACGCGTCTGGTCCGCGCACCCGACACAGCCAAAATCCTATTCGAGATCGGCCCTGCCGCACTAGGCGAGCGACGGGCGAAGGAGATTGAGGAGGACGCGAGCCTAAAGCCGATCAAACACTTGCTGAACGCCGCCACTGAAGCAGGCGAGATAGAGCCGCCAGATCAAGATCTCCTTATCGCACTGTTAAACGCTTTGGTGGCGGAAGCCGCCCTTTACCAACTTCATACGGGTCGAGACCCTCTTGCGACATTAGACGCGATGATGTCTGCGATATTCATGCAAATGAAGCCATAGTCGCGCGATCATTTCACCATCGCATGCACATCGAAATTGTAGCCGGAGAAAATGGTGGAGCCAGACGGAATCGAACCGACGACCTCTTGCATGCCATGCAAGCGCTCTCCCAACTGAGCTATGGCCCCATCTTTAAGGGAAAGGCGGGAATAGAGTTTCCCGCCCGAGCAATCAAGCCCTATTTATCATCGCCTTCTGGCTCAATATCGTCGGCATCGGGCTCACCGAGCTCATTGCCATCATCAAGATCGATATCGTCACCCAGGTCAAATTCTTCGTCTAAGTCTATATCTTCGTCGTCGCCGTCTTCATCATCATCGTCGACGCCGTCTTCGCTAAAGCCAGCTGGCATTTTTCCAGGCGCGGCATCGTCATCATCGTCACCGCCTGACATATCTAGGACGACTTCATCCTCATCGCCGCCAAGCTCTTTCGCTTGGTCTTCAGAGGATTCTTCTTCGTCCTCATCGGCGCCTGCCGCTGCAGCAGCCGCTTCTTCTTCTTCCAACTCTTCGTCTTCGTCCTCAGGAACAGCCTCTTTCGCAGCCGCCGTGCGAACTTTCGTCTTGGTTGCTTGCGCCGTTTCATCTGCCGGGTCGAATGTGTGACCACATTTCGGACAGGTTGCAGGGCGCTTGTTCAAGTCATAGAATTTAGACTCGCAGCTGGGGCAGACAGTTTTGGTGCCCAGTTCCGGATCAGCCATGTTTTTCATCCATCGGTGAGAAAATCTTTGCCCGCGCGCTTGCCAGAAACGTTCCCGCCTGTCAAAGCGCTTTTCGCTAGGTACTGTAACTAAGGGAACCACAATAACATGATGTGGACCTCGCATCCGGTGAATCAGATCACCGGGACTCTGCGTGCGCCTGGTGATAAGTCATGCTCGCACCGCGCACTTATCCTCGGTGGTCTGGCAACAGGCATTTCAGAAATTTCCGGACTATTAGAAGGCGAAGACGTCTTGAACACGGGCCGGGTTATGGCGGCGCTTGGCGCCACCGTCGACCGCCTCGGCGAAGGCGCTTGGCGCGTTGAAGGCGTTGGTAAGCAAGGCTTGAAATCGCCAAAAGTAGATCTCGATTTCGGCAATTCCGGGACGGGTTCGCGCTTGATGATGGGCGTCGTGGCAGGGTATCCGATTGAAGCCCGCTTTGTCGGCGATGAAAGTCTCTCAGGTCGCCCAATGGGCCGTGTGCTTGATCCATTGGCCGAGATGGGCGCCAGATTTGAGTCAAGCGACGGCAAGACGATGCCGCTCACCTTAGCGGGCAAAGCCGACCTCAAAGCCATTGATTACCAGCCCCCTCACGCGTCCGCACAAGTGAAATCCTGTTTGTTGCTGGCAGGCCTTAATGCGGACGGCGAAACCGTGGTGCGCGAGTCGCGGATCACCCGGGATCATTCCGAACGCATGCTTCGCGGCTTTGGCGCGGAGGTGAAAAGCCAACGTGATGGCGCCGCGAATACGGTGTCGATCCGCGGCGGGCAAAGCCTCATCGCTCAGGACACGGTCGTGCCCGGCGATCCAAGTTCGGCCGCATTTCTGGCCGCAGCGGCAATGATATCGCCGCGGGGAGGCGTCTTGGTTGAAGGCTTGATGTCGAACGAAACGCGCGATGGGTTCTATCGTGCCGCCGCCCTAATGGGCGCGCATGTTGGCGCGGAAGATGTCGGCGATGCGGCGGGCGAGCGATTGATTGATATGAGTTTCGAGAGCGCCGATTTGAAAGGCGCTGAAATTCCAGTCGAATTGGTCCCGAGCATGATTGACGAATTCCCCATCCTCGCCGTCCTCGCCGCCTTTGCGACGGGAACGACCGTGGTTAAGGGCGCTTCTGAGCTCCGCGTCAAAGAAACCGACCGGATCAGCGCGGTCGTCAACATGCTGCGCGTGAATGGCGTCGACGTCGAAGAGACCGAAGACGGCTTTATCATTCAAGGCTGCGGCGGCGCCGTTCCTGGCGGCGGTATGGTCGAAACGCATCATGATCACCGCATCGCGATGAGTGCTTTGGTGATGGGAACGGCCAGCCAGAAACCGGTCTCAATCGATGATGCCAGAATGATCGCGACAAGCTATCCAGACTTTCGAGCGCACATGATGGAGCTTGGCGCGGATATTCGGGGAACTTAGATATGCGCACACGCCAGAAAGGGACTTCAGCATGATCATCGCGATTGATGGCACACTGGCCTCCGGCAAGGGTACAATCGCACGGCGGCTCGCAGCATGGTACGGTCTCGCTCATATGGATACGGGTCGCCTTTATCGCGCGACCGGTGTGGCGGCACTGAACAAGCAAGTTGATTTTACCGACTCTAGCGCCTTAGCGGATGTCGCCCGCACGCTGGATCTCAACGATTATACCGAGGATCAGCTGCGCACCGGCGAAGCCGGGCAGGCGGCTTCAAAAGTCGCTGCCATTCCTGAGGTCCGCGCGGCTTTGCTCGAATTGCAGCGTGCTTTCGCACACCAGCCAAAGGGCGCTGTTCTTGATGGCCGCGATATTGGCACAGTGGTGTGTCCTGAAGCGGATGTGAAACTCTGGGTAGATGCGCGCGTTGAAATACGCGCTGAACGGCGCTGGAAAGAGCTGACAGGAAAAGGTGAGACCCTGTCCCTGGAAGACATGATCGCGCAAGTGAAAGAACGCGATGACCGCGATCGTGGCCGCAAAGACGCCCCGATGATCGCAGCGGCAGATTCTGTCTTGATCGATACATCCGACCTGACTATAGACGCGGCTGTGGATAAAGCCCGGGCTGCGGTCGATACCGTTCTCGCCCAAAAATCTGAGAGTTCTGAGCCGTAAGGCCCAAATCTAAAAGCTCTCAAAAGTTTATCCCTGACATCGCAGCGGCGTCGGACCAGAAGCATGGTGCATCTGGCTGTGAACCCCGTCATGACTGCGCATCTGGAGACCCCATGACTGACTCAATGAATCCCTCAACTGAGGATTTTGCCTCTATGTTCGAGGAAAGCGCTGGCGCCGCCACCCTGCAAGAGGGCAAGGTTGTTCCAGCCACCGTCATTTCAAACAATGGCGATTTTCTCGTGCTCGACGTTGGCCTGAAAACCGAAGGCCGTGTCGCAGCCAAAGAATTCCTGCTCGAAGAGAACCAGCCTGAAGCTGGCGATATTGTCGAAGTTTATCTCGACCGGATCGAAAACCTGATGGGCGAAGCTGTTCTGTCACGCGACAAAGCACGCCGTGAAGAAAGCTGGATCCGTCTCGAAGACAATTACAACAAGGAAGAGCCTGTCAAAGGCGCAATTGTTGGCCGCGTCAAAGGCGGATTCACTGTCGACCTTGGCGGCGTCAATGCCTTCCTGCCTGGCTCGCAAGTCGACATTCGCCCCGTCCGCGATGTTGGCCCGCTGATGAACGAAGTTCAGCCATTCGCCATCCTCAAAATGGACCGCGCCCGTGGCAATGTTGTTGTCTCTCGCCGCGCCATCCTTGAAGAGAGCCGTGCCGAACAGCGTGCGGAAATCGTTGGCGATATGAGTGAAGGCGATACCCGCGAAGGCGTCGTCAAGAACATCACTGATTACGGTGCTTTCGTTGACCTTGGCGGCATCGATGGCCTCCTGCACGTGACCGACATGAGCTGGAAGCGGGTCAATCACCCAAGCCAGGTCGTCAATGTTGGCGACACGGTCAAAGTTCAAATCATCAAGATCAACCCAGAGACCCAGCGTATCAGCCTCGGCATGAAACAGCTGGAAAGCGATCCTTGGGACGATATCGAAGCCAAGTACACAGTCGGCACACGCATGTCTGGCCAAGTCACGAACATCACCGACTATGGTGCCTTTGTTGAACTGGAAGACGGTGTCGAAGGCCTGATCCACGTCTCTGAAATGAGCTGGACCAAGAAAAACGTACACCCAGGCAAGATCGTTTCGACGTCTCAGGAAGTGCTCGTCGAAGTGCTCGACGTCGATTCCGAAAAACGTCGTATCTCACTCGGCCTCAAGCAGACTCAAGACAATCCATGGTCAGCCTTCATGGCTGAGCATCCAGTCGGCACCGACATTGAAGGTGAAGTCCGCGGAATCACTGAGTTTGGTCTCTTTGTTGGTCTCGGCCCAGACCTCGACGGTATGGTCCACATCAACGACATCTCTTGGGAACAATCTGGTGAAGAAGCGATCCAGGCCTTCAACAAAGGCGACACAGTGACGGCGCGTGTCCTCGACGTTGATACTGAGAAAGCGCGGATCTCACTCGGCATCAAGCAAGTTGGCGGCGACCCGATCGCTGACAATTCAAGCGTGAAGCGCGGGGCGATCGTCACCTGTACGGTAACTGAAGTGGCCTCTGGCGGTATCGAAGTTGAATTCGGTGACCCAGCTGTCAAAGCCTTCATCCGTCGCTCTGACCTGTCTCGTGATCGTAGCGAACAACGCCCAGAGCGTTTCGCGGTCGGTGACAAAGTCGATGCGAAAGTCACGCAAGTGGATAAGTCTTCTCGTCGTATTGGCGTCTCGATCAAAGCGCTCGAGATTTCTGAAGAGCAAGAGGCTGTGGCACAGTATGGCTCTGCCGACAGTGGCGCATCTCTCGGCGATATTCTGGGGGCCGCACTGGCCAGTGGTGATGGCGATGCAGCTGAGCCTGCCGCCGAAGTCACTGCCGAACCAGAGGCTGAAGCTGAAGAAAAGCCAAAGAAGAAGAAAACCACTAAGAAGAAAGCGGCGAAAAGCGACGACGCGTAATCCGCATCACGTTCAAACCTAACAATCAGGTAATGGACAAGTATTTTGCGACGGAGGCCTAGTCTCCGTCGCATTTTTCGTTTAGGTTCAAAGACATGCTAAGATCTGAATTGATTGCAAAACTGGTTGATGAGAATCCTGACTTGCGTCCGGAAGACCTCGAGAAAGTCGTGGCTGTAATCCTTGACGAGATTGCAGACGCACTCGCACGTGGCGATAGAGTCGAGCTCAGAGGCTTCGGCGCCTTCTCTGTACGCCATCGCAAGGCCCGCAAGGGACGCAACCCCCGCACCGGTGAGGCGGTCAGTGTCGAGGCCAAATCCGTGCCTTTCTTCCGTCCAGGCAAAGAACTTCGGGCGCGCGTTAATGACGGGGTCGACCCAGAATCGCGATAAGCCGGTGATTGTCCGGCTGTTCCAATAATTTGACCTTACGGCAGAAATAAACCTATCTTCCGGACAGACTTTTAGGGGTCTGTAGACAGAAGGGGTTTATAATGTTCAACGAATTCAAAGAGTTTGCTATGAAAGGCAATCTCGTCGACATGGCTGTGGGCTTTGTCATGGGCGGCGCGTTTGCAACGGTCGTTTCAGCTTTCATCCAAGGCGTGTTCTTGCCAGCGCTCAGCCCAGTGCTGGGCGGTCTAGACTTTGGCAGCTGGGCTTATGAGATGGCACCTGCCGTCCTCGCCGAAGATGGCTCTGTTGTGACGGAAGCGGTCACGATCAAGATTGGCGAATTCGTATCCGCCATCATTTCATTCCTGATCGTCGCCTTCGTCATGTTCATGATCATCAAGGGCATGAACAACATGATGAAGAAAGCCGAAGAGGAAGCCCCGGCAGAACCACCGGCGCCACCACGTCAGGAAGTGTTGCTGGAGGAAATTCGCAATCTTCTCGCGAAGCAGTCGTAATTCGTTAACACTGCAACGCTAAGACAAC
>JABSQA010000037.1:18629-26587 GCA_013213825.1 Henriciella sp. | reverse complement strand
GGTTTGCCAGTAATCACATTGCAGAATGAACACGCCCGCGTGCAGGTGTCGCCCATAATCATCATCGTGGCGTGCTTTTTGTCCCAACATTCACCAATATTGGGGCAGCCCGCCTCTTCACAGACCGTCACCAAGCCCTTGGACTTTACAATCTCGCGGGTTTCAGAATAGCCTTTAGACGTCGGCGCTTTGACGCGAATCCAGTCCGGTTTGCGCAAAATCGGCGTATCTGGCCGATTGCGTTTCTCCGGATGTCGGAACTTGGGCTTGTTATCTATGATCGTTGCCATCGCCCATAAATGGAGGGAATTGGCGAAATCTGCAAGCGTCAGAGCGACATAGCGCCTATGCAGTAGGTGACGAATTGCAGCGAAAATACTTGCACCGTTCACTCAGTGTGACACTTTGTTGCAAACACGTAATCGATCAGAACTGAGTCCCCGATGACGGATACAACTATTCCAGCTCCTCTACCGTGGCGTGCCAATCGCGCGAAAACCGATATCTTCTCAGCCGTGGTGCGATCCGCCAAAGAGTTTGGCGGCAAAACGGTGGCCATTGTCGATGGTGATGGCACCGAAGTCGATTATAAGACCATCCTGCGCGGATCTTTCGCGCTGGGCTCAGCGCTCGGCAAGAATTTCAAACGTGATGAGACCGTTGGAATTATGCTGCCGACCGGGGCTGGTGCGGTTATCGCGTTCTGCGCCGTTTTGGCCTCCGGGCGTTTGCCAGCCATGTTGAATTTCACCGCTGGCTCAGCGAACATCAAGTCAGCGATGAAGGCTGGCAAAATCTCCAAGATCGTCACTGCGCATAAGTTCGTAGAGCTTGGCGGCCTTGAGCCGCTGATCGCGGAATTAGAGGATGTCGCGGACTTCATCTATCTCGAGGATGTGCGCGAAAACCTTGGGCTGATGGATAAGGTTGCAGGCGGCCTCGGCCCGATCCTGCCCAGCCTGTTTCACCGCGGTCAAAGTCACAAGAAGCCAGGCGTCGTCTTGTTTACGTCAGGCACTGAGGGCGAACCTAAGGGCGTGGTCCTGTCACACCACAATATCGTCGCGAATGTTGAGCAAGTGCGATCGCACATTGGTCTCGATCCAGCCAAAGACATTGTCTTCAACCCACTGCCGACCTTTCACTGTTTTGGGCTCACAGTCGGTGCCATTCTGCCGATCATTGCAGGCGTGAAGGCCGTCTTTCATCCGAGCCCGCTGCAACCGAGAGAAATTGCGGGTCGGATCGAAGAGACGGGGGCTACGATCTTGCTCGCGACCGATACTTTTATCGGCCAATATGCCCGCGTTGCCAAAGAAGGCGCCATGGATAGTATTCGCCTTGCGGTCTGCGGCGCCGAGCGGGTGCGCGACGAGACCCGTGCTTTTGTGCGCAAAAAGTTCGAGATTGAAATCCTGGAAGGCTATGGCGCCACTGAAGCTGCACCCGTGGTCGCTGCGAACACGATGGAGTTCAACAAGCCAGGAACGGTTGGCCGCTTAATGTCCGACATGGAATATGAACTAGTCCCTGTCGAAGGCATTGAAGAAGGCGGCAAACTTCGCATTCGCGGTCCGAATATTATGATGGGCTATATGCGCTCATCTGCGCCTGGCGTCATCGAACCGCCGACCGATGGATGGCACGATACAGGCGATATCTGCATCATGGATGAAGATGATTGCATCCGCATCATGGGCCGGGTGAAGCGGTTTGCCAAAATCGGCGGTGAAATGGTCTCGCTTGCAGTGGTCGAAAACTGCGCCAGTGCGATTTGGCCAGATGAAATGCATGCCGCGGCGGCTATTCCAGATCCACGCAAGGGCGAGCAGATCGTTCTTCTCTCCACCGCAGCAGATGCTGATCGCAGTGCCCTGCTCGCCTGGTGCCAATCGCACGGCGTTTCGGAATTGTCGGTGCCGCGAAAAGTCTTCCATGTTGAGGAAGTGCCGGTCCTTGGCACAGGGAAGACGGATTATGGCGCTGTCGGGAAGATGGTTCAGGCGCTGACGGAACCCGCTTAGAGCCCGCCTTCATAGCTCCAGCCATCAAATGCTGGCTCGATCCCGTCGGGCAGATCACGCTTGAGCGTGGCATAGTCTAAATCAACATGTAGATTGGTCAGCACGGCGCGCGCTGGGCGCAAGGCCTCGATCCAAGCCAAAGCCTCATCCACTGTCGCATGCGATGGATGCGGCGTGTATCGCAACGCGTCTATCACCAATAGATCCAAGTCTTGCAGGCGTTCCATGGAGGCGTCGGGCAAACCATTCAAATCATTGCAATAGGCGATATTGCCGATTCGAAAGCCGAGTGAGCGAATATAACCATGCTCCTGGTCAACCGGCATCCACTCTACTGGGCCCGCTGGTCCATCGATTGAGAAGGGCTGATAAGGCTCAATTTGCGGCTGAATATCATAGAGTGAAGGATAGCCATTGGCGCCTTCGAAAACATATTTGAACTTTGGCACCAGGGTGCTCGCTGTGGGCGCATCCATATAGGTTTTGACCCGGGCGCGATTGCGAATAGCCAGGGCGCGGACATCATCAATGCCATGGGTCTGATCGGCATGATCATGCGTAAAAACAATTGCATCCAACCGCATGACGTCTGCGGCCAGTAATTGTTCGCGCATGTCTGGCGAGGTGTCGATCAATACCGTTGTACGGACCTCTGGCGTGTCTGCATCCCAAACATGGACCAAAGCAGAACACCGCAGCCGACGATTCTTCGGTTCAGATGGATCGCATGCCCCCCAATCGCCCCCGACTCGCGGCACGCCGCCAGACGAGCCGGTGCCGAGCAGTGTCAATTGAATGCGCCTATTCGTCATGACACGCGCTGGAACAGGTTGAGGGCATTTGTCTCGCACATTTGTCCGACGTCTTCGCGCGTGAGACCATGCAATTCCGCCAAGGCATCGGCCACATAGGGCAAATAAGACGGTTCATTGCGGCGACCACGATACGGCATCGGCGTGAGATAAGGGCAATCTGTTTCGAGGATGACGCGATCCAAGGGCACGTCTTTGATGACGGCGCGCACCTCTTTTGCACTTTTGAACGACAAAATCCCTGATACTGAAACATAAGCGCCCAACGCCAATCCGCGCTGGCAAAGATCCGGGCCACCTGTGTAGCAATGCAGCAAGATCGGGAATGACCCTTTCGCGTATTCGTCTTCCAAAATTTCTGCGGTCAAATCATCCGCTTCGCGGGTGTGCACGATGAGCGGCAATTGGGTGTCTCTTGCCGCGGTGATGTGCGTTCGGAAGCTCGCTTCCTGTTGGTCTTGAGGGCTGTATCCATAATGCAGATCCATCCCGGTTTCACCAATCGCGACCACCTTTGGATCTCGAGCGCGGGCGATCAAGTCTGCGGGAACGGTGTCGACAAAATCCTTCGCATGATGAGGATGTGTCCCAACGCTGCACCAAATATCGACATTATCGTCAGCGATCGCTTTGACCCGCGGAAAACTATCCAGACGTTCGCATATTGCGAGCATACGAGAGACCCCGGCCTCTCGGGCGCGTGTGATGACCTCGCCCAAATCCTCGTCATAGGCTTCGGCGTGAAGATTTACGTGCGTGTCAAACATGGCGTCAGGCGCTTACAGCCTTCACGCCATCTTGCAAGACTGAAAACAGCTTTGTCGCGGTTTGAAGCGGGGTCAGGTTGAGCGTGTCAGCTGTTGTGCGGACCTCGTGCATGGCAAGCCAGGTCGCACTCAGTTCCGGTTCCTCATCGGCTTTCTCGGCCACCCAATGCATCAACGTATCTGTGAACGCCTGAAGCGATCCCTCGTCCACCAAGGTCGAACTCAAGGCCGCGGAAACGACGCCGCTGGCCGGTTTTCGGACATTCCGAAGCAACGCCCGCGCGGTTTGCACCGCCTTCGCGCCAGCCGTTTGCGACAGTGCGATACCATATCCCGGTCGCCCGGGGGCGAGATCGAGGGCCAGTTCGGTATCGACCTCCTGCGGCGCCAGTACGGCGCGCGTATCGTCTTCATTTAGCGGGTATAAGCGCAAGACCTGACACCGGGACCGAATGGTCGGAAGGATGGGCTGCGTCGCATGCGATATCAAAATAAGCAGCGCATTCTTCGGCGGCTCTTCGAGCGTCTTCAACAAAGCGTTCATGCCCGAAACATTCATCTCGTCGAGCGAGTCGATGATGCCAACGCGCCAGCCGGATAGTGCCGGTCGGAGCTGGAAAAATTGATTCAGCTCACGAATTTGATCGACGGTTATGTCTTGCCGCAGCTTGCCTTTATCATTCAATCCACGTTCGACCCATTTCAAATCGGGGTGTCCACCGGATTGAACCAACTGCATCGTCTCATCATCCAGGTCAGCATCCATTGACGCTGCCCCCAACATCCATCCCGCAATACGCCGCGCAAGGATGGACTTGCCAATGCCTGAGGGGCCTTGGAAAATCCAGCCATGATGAAGTCGTCTGGACTGTCGGGCGTTCACAAACCGCGCAATAGAGGCTTGGTGCCCGATGAGTGGAAACGCCGCGCTCATACGGTCGCCAGACATTGATCAATGGCACTCAACGCGTCGGCCAAGACCTGCGCCGGCGATTGCAGCGCATCGATCACGCGACACCGTTCTGGTTCGGCTTCCGCAATGGCCAAGAAAGCCGCGCGTATGTTCTGATGAAAAGCCAAGTTCTTGGCTTCGAAAACATCCTCTGTTCCGCGGGCTTGTCGTCGCTCCGCAAGCGCGGCGGGATCGGCATCGAGAATAAGCGTTAAATCTGGTTTGGTCTCTCCAATGACCGCCTTCTCAAGAGCAAGCAAAGTTTCGGCAGGCACGCCATCTACACTTTGATAAGCGCGCGTCGAATCCGCGAACCGGTCACACAAGACCCATGTGCCCTGCTCTAGAGCTGGCCGTATGCGTTTCTCCAAATGGTCGCGCCGGGCCGTGTTCATTAGAAGTGCGTGCGAAAGCGCGGACCAGGATTGCTCCTCTGGCGGGTTCAATGCGAGCGAACGCACCTCTTCTGCCAAGGGCGTGCCGCCAGGTTCACGAGTGATATCAACCGCAATATTTCGCCGCTGAAATTCTACTGAAAGCCCTTGGATGAGCGTCGACTTTCCCGCCCCCTCGCCGCCTTCGAGCGTGATAAATCGCCCCGATTGAGTCACGGCATTAGGCTCCACCTTCGAGCATACGACTCAAGCCATCGACTGCTTTGCCGATAAAGCCCAACCGCCCGACATCTTCAGTGGCTACTAAAGGGAGTTGAATGGGGTCTTTGCCCTCAATCGTCACAACCAGCGTTGCAATCTCGTCACCCGCTGCAATGGGCGCTTCGATCAAGCGATCATAGACAATCTCTGACGTCCCTTTCGCAAAGGCACGTTTATGGGCCGTGACATCCTGGCTTTGCGCGAGACGGACCCCGACGGTGCGCCGCTCGCCCATCCAGACATCAAGTTCCGCCAAGCGTGCTTCACCGGCTTCAATCGTGCGGGTCTCAAACGCGCTAAATGCCATACGCATCAACCGCTCCGCCTCGCGCGCGCGGGCTTGCTTACTCGGCAGGCCATTGATGACAATGATCCGCCGTTTGCCATCCCGAACCGCCGACGCGGTCAGCCCATAGCCAGACACATCCAAATGCCCGGTTTTCAGCCCATCGGCGCCATCCATCGTTCCAAGCAGCGGATTGCGATTGGCCTGCGTATACTGGCCCCAAGTATAGGAAGGCGCGCTATACCATTCATAATATTGCGGATAATCATCGATGATCCGTTTCGCCAATTTCGCAAGATCCACCGAGGAGACGACATGTCCGTCACCCTCTAACCCGGTCGCGTTGACGAAATTCACGGTGCTGAGTCCCAGCTCATGCGCGCGTTCGGTCATTTGCCGCGAGAAGGCCGCTTCCGATCCAGCTATGCCTTCAGCCAGCACCATGCACGCATCATTCCCGGACATAATGATCATGCCCTGGAGGAGTTCGCGCACGGTGGGGCGTTCTCTTGGGCTGAGGCCCATGGTTGAAGTCCCAGACGGAAATCCGCCACGGCGCCATGCGTCTTCGCTGACAACCATCTCCGTATCGAGCGTGATTTCGCCTTGGTCGATCAAGTCGAAGACAAAATAAGCGGTCATCATCTTGGTCATTGAGGCAGGGACCATCAATTCGTCGCCATTCTTAGACCACAGGATTTCGCCCGTTTCATGATCCATAATGACAGCATAATCTGCATCAGATTCGAGAATTTGAGCCGTCACCAAAATGGGTAAAAACAAGCCCGCTAGGGCCAGAGCCATATTCCGCCAGATCCGCATATTCGGGTCCTTTCACCGCTAAAACTTAGCCCTTTTTCCTGACCTGGAAAAAGGGCTAGTTCGTGGCGAAGGTCAATCTTTGTGGTGGAGGATGGATCAGCGTGTGGTCAAGAACCCGTCAACGACGCCATCGCGCGACAATTGGCGACGTTCCCGCTCTGCGGCATCGCGATTTGGGAAGGGTCCGACCAGAACCCGGAAGAAGTCACCGCCATTGACGCGAGCTTCTTCAATTTTTACCGGCAGACCGGCACCAATATTGGTTGTAAGCCGCTGAGCATTGGCGATATCGGAGAACGCGCCCGCTTGAATAAAGATATTGCCAACCGGGGCTGCGGCCACGCTCAAGCTGGCGACCCGGACAGGGTCTGGTCTTACGATCGGTTGAGTTGGCGTAGCCAATGTGGTGACCGGCCGAACCGGCTCAGGTGTCGGTTGGATCGGCGCCAAAGACTCGTTCTCGACCGTGGTCGATGCATAAGTCTCAGGATTCTGTTGAACCGGGGCGGGTCCGAGATAGCGCAAACGGACCGACGCGAACCGGTCCTGTCCCATGCCGAGCACAGTTGCGGCCCGCGGTGACAATTCCAGAATTCGCTTTCCGTCAAATGGACCACGATCATTCACGCGGACCACGACTTCGCGGCCATTATCTTCATTGATCACTTGTACCAGGCTTGGCAGCGGCAGACTTGGATGCGCAGCTGTCATCGCTGTTTCGTCAAAAATCTCACCGTTGGCAGTCGGTTGCCCGTCAAACCCGTCCATATAGATGCCGGCCTGTCCTCGCTCTTCAGCGATCTCAGCGTCGCGATTGGCGCGAACACGGCTCAAGGTTAGAGGTTTGCCCGTGCGCGCGGTTTGTTGCGGCTGAACGGAAGCAATCCGAATCGGCTGGCTAGGCGCGCCGGCGTCAATACTCGGTTCGGTAACTCGGAAAGAAAAAGGTTCAGATGATGTCGCGGGGATGGTCTGTGGCTGCGCAGGCGGCGGTGTCACGGTCCGCGCCGGCGTCGAAGATGCGGCGCCCTGCTTTGGATATTGAAACTCTACCCGGCGATTTGGGGTGATGGCGGTTGTCGAAGATGGTCCGGTTTGGGCGACCGTATCTGTCCCGGTCGAATCTGCGGTATTGGCATACGTAATCGGCGCAGCGCGGCGATCCGCATGCGCGGGTGCCAGCAATCCAATGGCCATAAATGTCGATCCAGTCAGCGCAATTCCGAGCGCACGGGACACAGACGTTTTCATCTCTTACCTCTTTCTGCGGTCACAGCCGTTTCAGGCCGTCAGCGCGTTCAGCTCTACCTCGACGAAGCCATTACATGCTGCACGCCCGGTGAACGGAAACAAAAACTTGGGTCATTCGATAGAAAGATCTGATTAACCACTAACCATCCGAATGCAGGCAATTTCATGACAGGTCTTGCATTTGTCGTCGGACTGTAGAAAAGGAAGCGTCCTGCTGCGGAGGAGTGGCAGAGTGGTTGAATGCGGCGGTCTTGAAAACCGTTGAGCGTGCGAGCGTTCCGGGGGTTCGAATCCCTCCTCCTCCGCCAGGATTTTCAAGTATCAGCTCTCTGAATGCCGCGAGCCAAGGCCTGGCCACTATAATTGTTCGCCCCGCCCAGTTGGCCCC
>JABSQA010000037.1:0-18551 GCA_013213825.1 Henriciella sp. | reverse complement strand
GAGAAGCCGCCCAGGCGCGTACGGGCCTGGTCACACAGACTGCGTGTGGCACCAAAGAGATGACGGAAAAGCCGCCACACCCGAGCCAAGATCAATTGGTTCGGATCTATACTGGCGGCCCGATCATGACGGTCGACTCAAACTTCTCAAAAGCCGAAGCCATCGCCATTCAGGGTCAGCATATCCTCGCGGTTGGAACGCTGGAGGATGTGAAGCAAGCGGCGGGCGAGCAAGCTGAAATCGTTCCCTTAAACGGTCGTACGTTGATGCCCGGCCTAATCGATCCTCACACGCATATCCTGATTGGGGCGCTGATGGATCAAGCCATGGATTATGTCGGCACCGGTAGGTTCGCCACCACCGCTGAAGTTCTGGATTTTATCGCCAGCCTCGACGCCGAACGCCCGGCTGATGAGTGGATTGTCTGCCGGAATTTTTACCCCATGCTGCAACCATTTGAGGCCCCCATGGGCTTTGCCGCGCTTGATGCGATCTCGACTGAACGGCCAATCTTCGTCCTGAACGCGTCCGGCCATATCGGCTACGCAAACCGGGCTGCGTTCAAAGCCGCTGGCGTGCCGGACGATATTGAGAATCCGCATGGGGGTGAATTCGTGCGGGATGAAAACGGCGTTCTGACCGGCGAGATGCGCAATCAAATGGCGTTCTCAAAAGTGTTGAGCGCGCGGCCCGCTGGCGCAGGTTCAGCGCCGACCGATGCTGTGTTGAAAACCTGTGCCCGATTTGCCGAGCTCGGCTTGACCACGGTCACAGAACTTGGACTTGGTGGTCTGCTTCGCGGCGCGGGGGACTGGGATATTCTCAAACAAGCTGGCGCGACCGGTCGGTTAAGCCAGCGCATTCGCGCCTACCCGCTTTACGCGTTCGACCAAGCCTGGGATGAGGCCAATGTTCAACCGGGCGAAGGCGATGAAATGGTGCGCATCGCGGGGTATAAATTGATCGCTGATGGCTCCAATCAAGGCTTTACCGGCTTACAGCGCGAGCCCTACCACTCGGTCGATTCAAAGGGCATTGCTTATATGACCCTAGAAGAGATAATGGACCTGATCCGCAAGCGCATATCGCAGGGGTGGCAGATCGCGATCCACGGCAATGGCGACCAAGCCATCGATAATATACTCGACGCGGTTGAAGCGGTCGCTTCTGAAGGGGTGGATGTCAAAGCTCACCGCATTCGAATTGAGCATTGTTCTATACTGCACGATGAGCAAATCGCACGTATGAAGCAGTTTGGGATCACCGCCAGCTTCCTCATCGGCCATGTCCATTATTGGGGCGTTGCGATGCGCGATCAAATCTTCGGGCCCGATAAGGCAAAGCTCCTCGATCGCTGCGCCAGTTTAGAGCGGGCTGGGGTCGACTATACCATCCATTCGGATTTCTTTGTCACCGATCCAAATCCTCTCCACATGATCGAAATGGCGGTGACGCGGCAGAGTTGGAAAGAGCCGGACTTTGCCCTCGCTCCCGAGGAATGCGCCAGCCGCGAATGTGCCATCCGCGCGATGACCTCGACCGCCGCCTGGCAAATCGGGTCAGAGCACGAAATTGGCAGTCTCGAACCGGGAAAATTCGCTGACTTTATCATTCTAGACCGTGATCCCTCCAGCATTCCGTCGGATGAGATCAAAGATATAAAAATCTTAGAGACCTGGATGGGTGGAGAGCCAACATATCTGGCGGATGGACGCGCATTGGCGGGATGACCGGATTGCGGTCATCCCTACGCTATTGCCTCAGTTAAGCCTGGCGACGATCTCATGCTGGAAAAAGCGCGACGCGTTTTGGTGCATGCTGGGCGTGTTATAATCCACATTTGTGAACACCGCCGTGATCCCAAATTCAGGGAGGACAAACACGCGGTTACCACCATTTCCTGACATGGCCGCAGCGATATACTCTGTCCCATCCACCTCATACGGCATCAGCCACCAAAGATATCCGTATGAGAAAGGTGTATCCGGAATCTCTGCTTTCACGGAAATAGACTGCGCCGCCCACTCCACCGAAAAAATCTGATCGTCACCCGCCATACCGTTCAAGCGCTGCAGTTCCCCAAGTTTTCCCAAGGCCCGGGTCGATAATTCTAAGCCGCCTCCTAGATGAGGTTGACCAGACCCGCTGCGCGACCACTTGAAGTCTGCCAGCTGCAAGGGCGCGAACACCCGACGTTCCGCATAATCGCTAAAAGGCTCGCCAACCGCGCGCTCCACGATCTCCCCCAGCATTTGCACCCCCGCCGTACAATAACTGAATGCGCGCCCATAAGGCGCCTTTTCGGGTGGTGTTCGCCACGAAGGAAATCCTCGGATCGGAAGGTTCCAAAAGAAGCTGTTCCAATCCTCAACCAGATACATGCGTTCTTCGTTGCCGTTCGAGTATTGGTTCCAATCATCACATTCCATGGCGCTGCTCATGGTCAGCAAATCTTCGATGGTGATTTCGAACTTTCGAGGGTCAGGATTTTCGAAAGGGGTAAGGTCTGAGAAATAGGCAGCCGCCGGAGTCGCCGTGTCGATCGCGCCGTCTTCGATCGCTGCGCCCAGAACCATTCCCGTAACGGTTTTTGTCACGGAGCGAGTATTGTGCAGCGTCTCTTCGTTCGTCTCATGGGCATAATGTTCGAACACGGTCTGCCCCTCATGCAGGATGAGGACACTCGTCGCGGTCCCATAAGTGTTCGAGTCCAAGGCAGACTTTAGCGCGCGTGTAGAGTCCTCTGACCAATCTAGGGTTTCCGCCTGCGACAAACCAGTCATCGCGCCCGACAAAAGGGCCAAAGTAAAAATGCTTCTCATCGCTAGATCCTTTGTTACTCTGGATTTATCTGACTGACCTTCATCCCTTTGTCCGGTGAAGCTTGGTGAAGATTTCTGAAGGCTGCGCTAAACCGGATAAAGACTATTGAATTCTGAGACTTATCTTCTTTTAGATTTGATCGTGGATCCGCAGGAACGTTCGGTTCGGCGGGGGAATGAACGTCTGCATGCCACGGACCTCACCTTCGATCTTCTCCTCTTCATGCTACGCAAATGGCCCGATACGATCACCCTTGAAGCTGCCGCATCTGAAGTCTGGCGACAGAACCACGTTTCGGAAACGACCCTCACGAAACGTGTGGCCCTGCTCCGCCGTGCACTTGGAGAAAGCGCGACGGCACCACGCTATATTCGTAAGGTTCGTGGTGTTGGCTATGCGTTGATCCCAGACGTCCAGCGGCGTGACATGCCGCGTGCAAAACTCAATTTGGGGGCTCCGAAGACCGCCATTGCCGGTATTTCCATCGCGGCCATGTTCGGGTTCGGCTTTCTCATCATTCAAAATGCAAATGAACCAGAACTCGCAGAGCAAGGCGCCGTCGCAGACCTCTCAGACATTCAACTCACGCGCGCCAAGGACCTCTTGCGGTTACACCAGCCGGCAGAGACAGATCTTGCAATCGCGCTTTTAGAACAAATTCTCGCGCGAGACGGCACCGCTCCTGAGGCTGAATTGGCGCTCAGTTTCGCTTACTCGACCCGGGCGACGAAATTTCGCGCCACCGAGGATGACACTCAGAAAGCAGAGGATCTGGCACGGCGTGTAATTTCGTCTGATCTGAAGTCTGGAGGCGCGTGGCACGCACTCGGTTATGCGCTCGACGCGCAGGGCCGCGTCGATGAAGCGCTCGCAGCCTATAAGCAAGCCTACACAATTGATGATGAGGATGTGGCGGCAATGTCGAGCGCTGCTTACTTGTTCCAAATCCGCGGACGCCTGTATGACGCGCTTGAGCTTGAAGCCATGGCGCTCAAAGCCGGTCGCACCTCAATTTACGCCCCCATCCAAATTGCCACCACACTCAGCCTACTCAATCACCAAGCTGCCGAGGATTGGTGGTTTAAAGCGGAAATCGCAGGACCAAACCAACTCGTCGTCCTCACTGCGCGTATGGAGCAGGCACTGCGCCACGACCGTGCCGATCAATGTTTGCGCCTGCTTTCGCAAGCGCCCGAGGCTCTTCAATCCATGCCGAAAGCCCTGCGCCTAGAAGGACGGGCAATGTTGAAGCTCGGGCGACAAGATGAAGCGCGCGCGGCGTTCGAAGCGGCGGGCCAAGAAGCTTGGTTAGAAATGGCGGCTTTGGATCTTTTGGAACAAAACGCTGGTCCGCCAATAGAGCTAATGAAACAGATCGATCGAATGATGTTGGATGGCGACACCTGGCCGGAGTTCAGAATTCGCGTTGCCGAGCTCCATGCGATGGCAGGCCATACCGAACAAGCCTCCCTTTTAGTATCGCGAGCGATTGATTTGGGTTGGCGTGATTGGACTTATATCGAGACCTCTCCCTTCTTCGAAACGCTTATGTCTTCACCCGAAGCTGCGATCTTAAAGGCGAGAATTGATCATGAAGTGACCGCGCAGAAACGTTTGGTGCTCGCCTCTCCGAGTGACGCTGTCCAGACAATTCTTGCCACCGCTGACTGACAGCCAGTTCTATATACGCTCCGGACCTGCCCCTCTTCAGCAAGATGTCGGAACGGCTCGCGGGATTAGCGCAGATTCAAGCGATTTGATGCTGAAAATCATGCCCGCAAACATTGCATACTCTCGCAAATTCGGGCGAAGTAGACCGCATTAAGAGTATCAGGAGAGCGTGCGTGCGATTACCAGTGATTGTGAGCATGGGCGGCGTCAACGCAGCCGGACGAACATCAGGCCATCAAAGCTATCGCAGAATGGTGTTGGATAGCCTATCGAAAGATGAGCAAGACAAGACCCTATGCGGGCTTGCCGTTATGATGCGGCTGGTCACCGTCAATGAGGATGGCACTTATGCGCCATCTGATGAACACGCCAATGATCAGGTACTTTCAGAAGCCGAAGTCGCGGACCGGTATCGTCAATCGGTTTTAGACGGTACATTGGTGCGCCGCGTCGAGTCCTCTCACTTCGATGTCGATGCACTCTATTGGCAATCGAACGCGGCGCTGCAGCCCGAAACTGCGCCCATACAATTTCAACTTCCAAAGGATAAGCTACCGCTCAACCCACCGGAAAATTGGACAATTGAGTCCATCGACGACACCACAGCGCGCATCACTGTAGATGGCGCGCTCGACGTTAAATTTGAAAACGTACGCGACTTTCCGATCAAAGCAGCCGGTCAATTGCCGACAGGCTTTGATATGGCCAGTCTCTACAATTCGCGCTTCCAACCGCGTGGGTTGCAAATGGCACTATTCGGCGCGACCGATGCCTTGCGGGCGATGGGCGTGGAATGGGACACTGTGCTCGAACATATTCGGCCAGATGAAGTCGGTGTCTATTCGAGCAGCGGTTTTGGTCAGATGGACAAAGAAGGTTATGGCGGCATGCACCAGGCCCGCATGAAAGGCGAGCGTGTGTCCACCAAAGCTTTGGTCATGGGCATCAATTCGATGCCCACCGATTTTATCAATGCCTATGTCCTGTCAAATGTAGGAATTGCCAGCAGTTCAGTCGCGGCCTGTGCGACGTTTCTATCAAACCTTCGCCACGCGGTATCGGACTTACAAGCGGGCAAAATTCGCGTCGCAATGGTCGGAAATAGCGAGGCGCCTATCGGCCCGGAATTGATGGATGGGTTTGGCACGATGGGTGCGCTGGCCAGCGACGATGCTATGGCCAAAACCTATGGCGACCCGGATGTGGACCACCGTCGCGCCAGCCGCCCTTTCGGCAAAAATTGCGGGTTCACAATTGGCGAGTCGAGCCAATATTTCATCCTTATGGATGATGCTCTTGCGGTGGAATTGGGGGCCCCTTGTCTTGGCGCCATCCCTGATGTCTTCATCGATGCAGACGGCACCAAAAAATCGATCACAGCCCCCGGCCCCGGCAATCATATTAGCATGGCGAAAGCCACAGCCTCCGCGGCAAACATTGTTGGACTGCAGGCTTTGCGCGACAAAAGCTTCGTTCTCGCCCATGGCTCGAGCACACCGCAAAACAGGGTGACTGAATCCCAAATATTCGATCAAGTCGCCGAGACTTTTGGAATTGAAGAATGGCCCGTCGTCGCGGTCAAAGCCTTTCTCGGTCACACCATCGCGCCGGCCAGCGGTGACCAATTGACCGCTGCTTTGGGATGTTTCGAGCACGGCATCTTACCGGGCATCTCAACCATTGATGGCGTTGCCGATGATGTCCACCAAAACCGGCTAAAGCTGGGTCCGGAGCATCAGGTCAAAACTGCGGAAGACTTGGATGTCGCGATCCTGAATTCGAAAGGATTTGGCGGCAACAATGCTTCGGCGGTGATTTTGTCACCAGGTCGGACAGAAGCCATGCTGAACAAGCGATATGGCGCGGATACAATGGCCGATTATCGCCAAAAAAGAGAGAAAAGCCTGGCCGCCTCGGCGACCTATATTGAAGCTGCGGACCGGGGCGAATATGCGCCAATCTATCGCTTTGGCGAGGCCCAAATTGCCGAAAGCGATATTGAAATGACCACGTCTGCGATCTCGATTAAGGGCTTGGCCAACCAGATCGCCCTGCCGACCAAAAATCATTATGCGGATATGACGGACTGACGGGCCGACGCATGACCGATCTCAACACTGTCATATCAATCTTGGATCGGCTGATCTCGTTCGACACGACGTCTCGCAATTCCAATCTGGATGCGATTGCATGGATTGAGGACCAACTCCGTCCGCTCGGAGCGTCGCTGCAACGCATTGAGAACAGCACCAAAGATAAATCCAATCTATGGGGGCGGATCGGTCCGGATGTTTCGGGTGGGGTCATCCTGTCTGGTCATACCGATGTTGTTCCCATTGATGGTCAGGATTGGCATACGGATCCGTTCGTGATGACCGAAAAAGACGAACGCCTTTACGGTCGTGGCACAAGCGACATGAAAGGCTTTATCGCGCTGTGTCTGGCCTTTGCGCCAAAATTCGCCGCACTAGACCTAAAGCGACCAATCCATTTCGCCTTTTCATATGATGAAGAAGTTGGCTGCCAGGGCGCCCCGCACATGATCGGCAAAATGGTTGAACAAGGCGCGCGCCCTGATGCCGTTTGGGTGGGTGAACCCACGCTCTGGCAAGTGGTTTCTGGGCATAAAGGCATTCGCCTCACCGAAGTGATTGTGACGGGGAAGGAAGCTCATTCCAGCCTGCCTCATCTCGGCGTCTCAGCAAATAGCGAAGCGGTCGATCTTATGGTGGTCTTACGAGACATTCAGCGAGACCTGATCGCGTCTGCGGATCCCGACTCACCTTTCGAGCCGCCTTATCCAACTCTAAGCATCGGCGAACTGAATGGCGGCACAGCGACTAATATTTTGGCGCGGAAATGCAAATTCCTATTCGATCTGCGATGTCCGCCAGGATATGATCCAGAGCAAATCTTAGCGCCGTTCAAAGCTGCTGCCGAGGCAAAACACGCCGCTTTAAAGGGCCGGTTCGAGACGTGTGGCGTGCAAGTGACAACCTTGACCGATGTACCGTACCTCGCGCCGGGCGATAACAATCCAGCAGAAACGCTGATGCGCGCGCTGACCGGGGACAACGCGCTTCGCGCTGTGGCTTATGCGACAGAAGCCGGTCAGTTTCACCAAGCGGGCATGCCCTCGGTCGTCTGTGGACCTGGCTCAATAGATCAAGCGCACACGCCGAATGAGTTCATCGACATCGCACAATTGAGCGAAGGCGTGAATGTGTTCAACGCCTTCGTGCAACGTCTCTCCTGATAAGGAATGAAGCCCGCTATTGCGCGGCCAGCCACGGCACGACGGCAAAGTGTGCGATCAAAGTCAGCACCACAGCGCCGGCTGTCGCCCAGATTGCTTTCTTTTTCAGCATCGGCTCTTTCGGCGCGCCTTCTTCGGTGCCTTCGACAACTTCGCCGTCTTGCTCATATTGCGAGGTGACACCGATCGGGAGGACGCAGAAGAAACACACCCACCAGGTTATGATGAGAACGACGATGAAACCAACAGGATCCATTTAGTGGTGCCCGTCTTTCGGCGTTTCCATCAGTTCGACCAGCACGCCATTGGAGTTTTTCGGATGTATGAAAATAATCATCGTCCCGTGCGCGCCAATTCTGGGCTCGCCCAGAACCGTCGCCCCCCGCGCTTTCATCTCATCAACCGCTTCATTGATATCAACGACTTCAAAACAAACGTGGTGCTGACCACCCCGTGGGTTCTTTTGGATGAAATTGTGAATGGGGCTGTTCTCGTCCAACGGTTCAATCAGCTCAATTTGGCTATTGGGGAGATTTACAAAGCAAACCTTCACGCCTTGAGCGGGCATATCGAATGGCTCGGTAATGTCCGTAGCGCCATATAGCGTTCGATAGGTCTCTATCGCCTCATTGAGGTCAGGCACCGCGACGCCGACATGATTAAGCGGGCCGATTTTGAAAGCGGAACTCATCGCAAATCTCCTTTGCTAGACCCTTAGCACACTGACATCGACGATGGGCTTGCGACCGAACGTCCGCTCGCAGGCTTTCTTGACGCTGCGCGCGAGGACCCGCTCAACCTCTTCATCATCCTGCCGCTTACGCCGCTTCATCGCGTTCACGGCCTCTTCGACCGCTTCGTCCACGTCAATGAGGCTCTCATCGGCATTGCTGCCATCAGGTTCGGGTAGTCCACGGGCTGTTAGCAGCGGGCCGTCGACGACATCCCCGTCTTCATCAATCGCGATGGCCACACTGACATGCCCCCAATTGGCCAAAGCTCGGCGTTCGCGGATGCCCTCGCTCTCGGCCGGAACGAGCCGGCTGCCATCCAGGTAAAGCCGGCCATTTGGAACCGAGTCGATGGTTTTTGCGGGTCCGGGTGCGAGACGGATAAGGTCACCATTGCGCGGTGTGACGGCTTCGCTGACCTGAAGACTTTTGGCATAGGCCGCGTGTTCCATAATGTGTCGGCGTTCACCATGAACCGGTACAGAGATTTTCGGACGCACCCATTGATACATGCGGCGCAATTCGTCGCGCGCGGGATGACCTGAGACATGGATCGGCCCGTCCGTCATCTTATCGGTGATCACCCGCACGCCTTTTTCAGCCAGGGCATTCTGCATGTCATAAATGCCCTTCTCATTACCGGGAATGACTCGGCTGGAGAAGATCACGGTATCGCCATCGCCTAGGCTGATATGGCGGTGATCATCGCGCGCAATCCGCCCCAAGGCGGCGCGTGCTTCGCCCTGTGATCCCGTGCAGAGGAAGAGTAGATTGTCGTCCGGCAAACTGCCCGCTTGATCTTCGCTGATGAGATCTGGCAGGTCTTTGATCACGCCCGTCGCCACGGCTGCGTCAGTAATTTTGTGCATGCTGCGCCCGACCAAGCAGACGCTACGCCCCGCAACGCGGGCAGCTTCGATGACGCTCGCGACGCGCGCGACATTGGACGCGAATGTGGTCACCGCCACGCGGCCGGACAGGCTGCTAATCAGCTCCTTCAAATTCTGCCGGACAACGCCTTCAGACCCACTCTCGCCTTCGACGAAAACATTCGTGCTGTCACAGACCATCGCGAGAACGCCGGCATCGCCAAGCTTTGACAGGGCCGCAATATCGGTTTGATCGCCAATTTGCGGGTCGGGATCGATTTTCCAATCGCCTGTATGGAGGATCGTACCGAGCGGGGTCTCTAAAGCCAGCGCGTTCGGCTCAGGGATAGAATGGGTCAGCGTGATATAGCGCACCGTAAACGGCCCAGCCTTCACTTCGGCGCCAAGCGGTAAGACTTGGATACTGGTCTTCTTATCACCGCGCTCGATCAATTTCGCCTGTGCCAGGTGCGCTGTGAACGGCGTTGCATAGATTGGCGCGCGGGTCTGCAAGCGCGGCAGGATGAGCCCAATCGCGCCAATATGATCTTCATGCGCATGGGTGAGGAAAATCGCGTCGATCTGATCACCCTGATCCTCGAAGAAAGCGGGATCCGGTGTGATCAAATCGACGCCCGGCGTATCATCGCCGCCAAAGGTCACGCCAACATCGATTAATATCCAACGGCGATCATGCGCTGGGCCATAGCCATAGGCATTGAGATTCATTCCAATCTCGCCACACCCGCCTAATGGCAGGAAAACCAGTTCTGCATCGCCCCGATTTGTCATACGCCCCGCTTAATCTTTCTTATTGCGTCGGTAGACCTCTAACAGGCCCACTTCCATCAATGTCTGGTCGAAATGATCTATAGTCCGACTTGCGCCCTCGAAAAGAGACGCGACGCCGCCCGTTGCAATAACCGTAAGCGGCGCTGAATATTCAGCCTTTACGCGGTTCACCAAGCCATCAATCAGGTCAATATAGCCCCAAAACACCCCAGATTGCATCGCGCTGACCGTGTCCTGGCCAATAACTTGTGGAGGCTTCTGTATGGCAATCCGCGGCAATTGCGCCGCCGCATCATGCAGCGCCCGCATCGAAAGATTGATTCCAGGGGAAATGATGCCGCCTTCAAACCCGCCATCTGGCCCAACGACGTCAAACGTCGTCGCTGTGCCGCTATCGATGACCAGTTTTGCACCTTGATACAATTGATGTGCGCCAATGGCCGCGACCAATCGGTCCGCCCCGACCTGTTCTGGACGCCGGATCCGGATCGGCACGCCCAATTTCGTCTCTGGCTCTCCAACAAAGATTGGCTCGGCATCGAAATAGCGCCGCGACAAGTTCCGGAAGTTGAACTTTGCTTGCGGTACGACCGAAGAAATGATGCAGCCCTTAATCTGTGACAATTCCAAGTCTTCTGACCGCATCAACGTGCCCAGCCAGACGGCATAATCATCCGCGGTGCGCGTCGCATCGGTCGCGCTGCGCCAGCTCGACACCCAATCGGTGCCATTATGGAGCGCAAAAACGGTATTGGTATTGCCTACATCAATCACTAAAAGCATCAGCTCACCTGCTTCACTAGATCTACGTCACCCGCCCTTATGATGCGTCGCTCGCCGTCGGGCAATCTCAGGATAAGACCGCCATCTTCCGCGAGGCCATCGAAGAGGCCTTCCACCCGGTCGTCCACCGCGCCGGCACGAACCAATTGGCCGCGGCCTTCGGCGACGCTCAACCAATCGTCGAGAAGACCTGGAAAATCATCGCGCGCCTGCTCGATCCGAACCCGAGTTGCGGCGCGCAGGTCTTCTAGAACAAGCTCAGGGCTCAATCCCGCCGCTCCACTCTCTTGCACGAGTGAGGTGGCGGCTTGATCAACATTTTCGGGTGTATGTTGCACATTTATGCCTATCCCCAGGGCCACCCAGACCACGCCGCTGGTCTCGCCCGTCTCTGTCAGAATGCCGCTAATCTTGCGGCCCTCAACCCGGACATCATTGGGCCATTTTAATTGAGCCCTTATGCCGGGCACTGCGGCGACACACGTATCGCGCACCGCTAAGGCGGCGGCAAATGGCACTCTGGCCGCAATCGCGATTCCACCCGGTTCAGGAAACAGCAAAGTGGAAAACAAGTTTCCAACCGGTGAGACCCAGGTTCGCCCTAAACGCCCCTTGCCAGCCCCTTGTTGACGCGCAGCAATCCAGACGGCTGAGGTTTCGCCGGTTCGCGCACGCCGTTTGGCTTCTTCGCTGGTGCTATCAATTTCATCATACCAGTAGACTGGCGCGGAATGGATCACGAGACCAAGCCTGCCGCAACTGAGGCGGCGAGTTCACTGAACGGGCTGACAAAGATCAGAAGTGCGACACTAACGAGCGCAGTGACATAGACCGTGCCTGTGACCCAGAAATCAACCGGTTCAAAATCTGCGGTTTGCTCATCAAACCACATGATTTTGACGATGCGGAGATAGTAATACATGGCGATCACCGAACTGATCACCAAGATGATGATCAAAGGCATCAAGCCTGCGGTCCAACCCGCTTCCAGAACGGCCAACTTGCCCAAGAAGCCGAAGGCGAGCGGGAAGCCAGATACTGAGACCAAGAGCACAGTTAAAGCCGTTGCCAGTCCGGGCTGGCGCCGGATTAATCCTGCCAATTCATCAATATTTTCGACCATTCCGCCTTCGCGGCGCATCGATAGGACGCCGCCAAACAGGCCAAGCGAGGCGATGACATAAGCCGTCATGAAGATCAGCAGAGAGCCCGCGCCATACTGAACCCCGGCTGCCACTGCGACCAGGGCATAGCCCATATTGGCGATAGATGAGTATCCGAGCAGACGCTTCAAATTGGCTTGCGGCAAGGCGCCAAACGCCCCGATCAACATGGATGCGGCGGCGATGATCCCAATAATCACCTGCCAATTTTCAAAAGCCATAGCTTGTGGGAAGGCCGTAAACATAACGATCGCGAACACCACCATGCTGGCCATTTTTGGAGCTGTGGCAAAGAATGCGACGACCGGGCTGGGCGAGCCTTCATAGACGTCAGGTGTCCATACGTGCATCGGCGCTGCCGACACTTTGAAGGCCAAACCGGTGATCATCAGAACCATGCCGAACATAAAGCCAATGCTGGCTTCTGCCTCAGCCACGACTTCGTAACTGGTGCTTCCGGAGAAGCCATAAACCAGCGACATGCCATATAGCAGCAGGCCAGACGCCAATGCGCCAAGGACGAAATATTTCAGACCCGCTTCAGCCGACCGCGGACTGTCGCGGTGGAAAGAGGCGAGGACATAGGATGACAAGCTCAGCGTTTCGATACCCAGATAAAGGGTCATAAAGTTCGACGAGGACAGGATAATCCCCATTCCGAGAGCGGCGAAGATAACGAGCAACGAATACTCATATCGCAATGTATCGTGCTGACGCAGGAAGCCCTCGGCCATGAGCAGCGTGATACCCGCACAAATAAAGCTGACCACTTTGGCGAAATTGGCAAAACTGCTGGTCTCAACCAAACCATCAAAGGCGCGGCCACCTGGCCAATAAAGTACCGCAAGGGCTGCGGCGGCGAAAAGAACCAAGGCGCCAACTTTGAAGGAGAGACTGTTAAACCGGTCTCCGATCAGCGCACCAATGGTGACCCCGAGCAAGCCCGCCGCCGCCAGCAAAAGTTCTGGTGCAATCGTGTTCAGGATGGCTTCTAAATCGAACATGGGTCCTATCCTCCCGCCATCTGGGCGAGTGCGTGGAGCGAAGACTCACGCGTGATATCGAAGATGAGATTCGGCAAAATACCAAACAATATGGTGCCGATCGCCAGCGGAATAAGGCAGATCAATTCCTTCAGATTGACGTCTTCAATCGTCTCAACTTCTGGATTGGTGATTTTGCCGAACACAGTGCGGCGATACAGCGTCAGCATATAGACCGCTGAGAAGATCACGCCCAAGGCCGCGCCTGCGGCAGCCCATGTACTGGCTTGATAGGCCCCGACCATGGTCAAGATCTCGCCGACAAAGCCACTGGTGCCTGGCAGGCCAACATTGGCCATGGTGAACAACATGAATAGGGTCGCGTAAACCGGCATGCGATGGACGAGACCGCCATAGGCCGAAATCTCTCTTGTATGCATGCGGTCATAGACAACGCCGACGATCAAGAAGAGCGCGCCAGAGATCAGGCCGTGGCTGAGCATCTGGAAGATTGCGCCCTGCACACCATACTCGGTGAAAGAAAAAATACCGAGCGTCACAAAACCCATATGAGCCACGGACGAGTAGGCGATCAGCTTTTTCATATCCGTCTGTCGCCACGCCACCAGGGAGGCATAGACAATCGCAATGACCGAGATGGTGAAGACGAATGGCTGGAACAGAACGCTCGCATCGGGGAACATGGGTAAGCTGAACCGCAGGAAGCCATAGCCGCCCATTTTCAGGAGAATACCCGCCAGGATGACAGACCCCCCGGTTGGCGCTTGCACGTGCGCATCTGGAAGCCAGGTATGAACCGGCCACATAGGCAGCTTGACCGCAAAGGAGGCAAAGAAAGCCAACCAGAGCCAGGTCTGCGCCCCTTTGGCAAATTCAAACTGCTCTAATTGCACGACATCAGATGTGCCCGCCGTGAGGTACATATAGACCACAGCGGCCAGCATGAAGAGCGAGCCGAGCAAGGTGTAGAGGAAGAATTTAAAGCTCGCATAAATCCGGTCTACGCCGCCCCAGACCCCAATGATAATAAACATCGGAATCAGGCCTGCTTCAAAGAAGACGTAGAAGACAACCAGGTCCAAGGCGCAGAAGACGCCAATCATGAATGTCTCAAGCACCAAGAAAGAGACGATATATTCCGTCAATCGATGTTTGATCGATCCGATGCTGGCAATCAGCGCAATCGGAGTTAGCAATGTCGTCAATAGGATCAAAAGCAGAGACATGCCGTCTATGCCCATTTTGTATTTGATCCCGGAGAACCATTCGACTTCTTCAACCAGCTGATAGCCGGTGCCGGAAAGATCGAAGCTGAGGAACATCACGATCGACATGACGAAGGTCGCGACGCTGAACATAATGCCCGCATAGACGACGCGTTCGTCTTCGGTGCCGTCCGGACGGATTTGCGCACCGGTCAGCATCTTGACCAATAGGATCAAAATGGCACCCGCCAGCGGGATAAAGGTCACCGCAGAGAGAATTGGGAAATCCATTAGCCCGCGCCTCCGCCGCGCCAGAACAGAATTGCGCCAAAGACCAAGGCTGCG
Source organism: Henriciella sp. (assembly GCA_013213825.1). GTDB lineage: Bacteria > Pseudomonadota > Alphaproteobacteria > Caulobacterales > Hyphomonadaceae > Henriciella. The sequence goes on along the minus strand of JABSQA010000037.1, from coordinate 3,909 downwards.
CCAATGATCACGAAGGCATAGTGATAGAGATAACCGGTATGCATCGCTGACAGACGCCGCGAACTCCAGCGGACGAGCGCGGCGACACCGTCTGGACCTACACCGTCCACGACTTTCTTATCACCGGTTTTGAAGATATCGCCCAACCAAGCGGCGCCGCGCACGAGCGTGGCATTATAGATCTCGTCAAAGTACCACTTATTCGCAAATAGCGCATGCAATGGCCCGCCATTTTGAGCGATCCGCTCGCCAACACCGCGATTGAACAAATAGGTGAATGTGGCGATCAAGAACCCGGTAATCGTCACGAATAGCGGCGCCCAGAACACCCATTCAGGGACATTATACTTGTCCTTCAAAACGGTGTTCTCTTTGGCCGCGTAAATCGCGCCATTCCAGAATTCTTTGTAATCATGTCCGACGAACGCATCATAGAAATACCAACCGGCGAAGATCGCACCAATGGAGAGCAATCCGAGTGGAATGAGCATCACCATCGGTGACTCATGTGGGTCACCATGATGGTGGTCGTGGCCGTGATCGTCATGTCCATGCGCGTCGTCATGATGCGGCTCCGCACGCGGCCCGTGGAAGGTCATGTAAATCAGGCGCCATGAATAGAAGCTTGTTAGCAGCGCTGCGATGATGCCGAACCAGAAAGCCAGCTGTCCAAACGGCACCCCATTCATTCCAGCGGCGAAGGCGGTCTCGATAATCGCATCTTTTGAGAAGAAGCCTGACAGACCCCAAACATGCGGCAAACCGAGGCCGATAATCGCGATCGTACCGATCATCATCGCGCCATAGGTGAGCGGCATATAGCGGGCAAAGCCGCCCATATTGCGCATATCCTGCTCATGATGCGCGCCGTGGATGACCGACCCTGCGCCCAGGAAGAGCAAGGCTTTGAAGAAGGCGTGCGTGAACAGGTGGAACATGGCCGCTTCATACGCGCCAATGCCCGCGGCGAAGAACATATAGCCGAGCTGCGAACAGGTAGAATACGCGATGACGCGCTTAATATCATTCTGCGCCATGCCAACCGTTGCGGCATAGAGCGCCGTCACGGCGCCGATCAGCGCGATCATTGAAGCCGCGAAGGGTGCATATTCGTAAATTGGCGAGACCAAGCAGACGAGATAAACGCCCGCCGTCACCATGGTCGCAGCGTGGATCAGCGCCGATACCGGGGTCGGGCCTTCCATCGCGTCTGGCAGCCAGACATGCAGGAAGAATTGCGCCGATTTACCCATCGCCCCGATGAAGAGTAGGACACCAATCAGCTCAAGCGCAGGTATATTCCAGCTCAAAAAGGGCACGACCAATTCGCGGACTGTGCCCGCTTCTGCCAATGCCAACGGCACCACTTCAGAATTCTCTTTAATCGCACTGAGGACCGTCTTGAACTCAACCGATCCGAAGACCAGGAACACGGCCATAATGCCCAGCGCTAAGCCAAAGTCGCCAACCCGGTTGGTCACAAAGGCTTTGATCGCTGCATCATTCGGAGCTTTGTTTTGATACCAGAAGCCGATCAGCAGATATGAGGCGAGCCCCACGCCTTCCCAGCCAAAGAAGAGCTGGATGAAATTGTCAGCGGTCACCAGCATCAGCATAGCGAAGGTAAATAGGGACAGATAAGCGAAGAAGCGCGCTTTATGCGGATCGTCTTGCATATAGCCCCAGCTATACAGGTGAACGAGACCAGAGACGCTGGTAATCACGGCCATCATAACGATCGACATGGCGTCGACACGGATGGCCCAATCGGCTTTGAATTGGCCAACCTCCATCCAGGTCACGAGTTTGATAATATGCTGGCCAACATAATCGGTCGCGTGTCCTGTATCGGCGGCCAGTGACGCATGCTCAGCATGACCGGCCCCGCCGACGCCTGCGGCATACATAAACAGCTGATAAAGCGACAGGATGCCAGCGAGCAGCACGATCACCGTGGTGACGACCATGGCACCGCGATCGCCGATGAAACGCTGGAACAGACCAGCGACGAGTGCCGCGAGTCCTGGCCCGAGAACGATGAATTGGATGGCTTCGTCAAATAACATGTTGCGCTATCCCTTCATCAAGTCGACGCTCTCGACCGCAATATCCCCGCGATTGCGGAAATAGACGACGAGAATGGCGAGCCCTACGGCGGCTTCGGCGGCCGCGACCGTCAAAACCAGCATGGCAAAGATCTGCCCGGCAATGGTGCCGGAAAAGACCGAGAATGCGACCAGATTGATGTTCACCGACAAAAGGATCAGCTCGATGGCCATCAGGATGACGATGATATTCTTGCGGTTCACAAAAATCCCAACCACGCCAATCGTGAACAGAATGGCCGAGAGGGTGAGGAAATGATTGATGGTCAATTCCATAACTAAATCCCCTTCCCTGGCTCGACTTCGACTTTTTCAATCGCGTCTTCGCGGCGGCGAGATGTTTGGCGGGCAATGTTTTGTCGCTTCACGCCTGGACGCTCGCGCAATGTCAGGACGATGGCGCCGATCATTGCGACCAACAGGATCAATCCCGCCATTTGGAAGAGCAGGAAGTACTCGGTGTACATCACCTGACCAATGGCTTCCGTATTGGTGTCTGCGCCTGGCGAAGCGTCGAAACTGGTCGTCGTGCTGGCGCCACGAGCGAAGCTGGCTAGGGCAATCTCTGCGATAAAGGCAAGGCCGATCAAAGCGGCAAACGGCCAGTATCGCAGCGTGCCCTGTTTAAGCTCAACAAAGTCGACGTCGAGCATCATCACGACGAATAAGAACAGCACCGCGACCGCGCCGACATAGACGACGACAAGCAGCATGGCGAGGAATTCCGCCCCTACCAAGACGAACAGTCCGGCCGCTGTGAAGAATGTTAGGATCAGCCAAAGGACCGAGTGTACCGGGTTCTTGGCCATAATCACGGCCAAGGCGGACACGGTCACAATCGCCGCGAAAATATAGAAGGCAATCAGTTCCACTGTTTTAGCCCCAGTTCCCTTCCGGCGGTTGCCCGCCCCTCAATTGCGAACGCTACCGGTACGGTGCGTCCAGTTCCAAATTCTTTGCGATGAGACGTTCCCAGCGATCCCCATTCGCCAGCAATTTCTCTTTGTCATAATACAGCTCTTCGCGGGTCTCCGTGGCGAACTCGAAATTCGGCCCTTCAACAATCGCGTCGACTGGACAGGCTTCTTGGCAGAAGCCGCAATAGATGCATTTGACCATGTCGATATCGTAGCGCGTGGTGCGGCGCGAACCGTCTTCGCGCGGTTCGGCTTCAATCGTAATCGCTTGCGCCGGGCAGATCGCTTCGCAGAGCTTACAAGCGATGCAACGCTCTTCCCCATTTGGGTAGCGCCGCAAGGCATGCTCACCACGGAAGCGCGGGCTAACCGGGTTCTTTTCAAACGGATAATTCACCGTCGCTTTGCGCTTGAACATTTCCGAAAGGCCAAGCCCAAAGGCCGACAGAAAGTCGGTTAGCAAAGCCCCGCGAATGGTCTGAACTAAGCTCATGCTTGAACTCCCGCATAGACAACATAACCCCCAACAATGACCACAGCGGCCAAAGCGGTTGGCAAGAAGATCTTCCAGCCCAAACGCATCAGCTGATCATAGCGATAGCGCGGCACGACGGCCTTCACGAGGGCGAAGAGGAAGAAGAAGACAACAAGCTTTGCCATGAACCAGGCCAGGTGACCAAGGTTTACGATCCATTCTGGGAACATGTTCACAAAGTCCGCGCTCACTGGGAAAAATCCGTGCCAGCCACCGAGGAAAAGGATGGTCATCATCGCGCACATGAGAACGATGTTCAGATACTCACCAAACATAAACAGCAAATACGGCGTTGCCGAATACTCGACCTGATAGCCCGCCACCAATTCAGATTCCGCTTCCGGCAAATCGA
>JABSQA010000036.1 GCA_013213825.1 Henriciella sp. | reverse complement strand
TCGCCTCTCACGTCAGTGTGATGACGCTTGAAGATAGCCTGGCGCATACGATCGCAAACATCGCCGCGCTGACGGCTGGTATTGCGCTTGTTCTGTTCGGAACGGGCGTTTGGCTTGCATCTCGGCGCAGATTTGCCGCCGGTGCATTTTGTTGGGTCCTGTTTGGTGTTTCAATGATCGCAAATGGTATTTGGCCCATGGGTGGGCCGATGCTTGGATTATACATTATCGGCATATTCTGCATCATCGCACCGGCGCTTGCTCTATCTTTGGTAGATGTTGATTGGTTTCGATCCCGACGGGTATAGCGGACTGACGCAGCGCCTATTCGGATCGATTAGCTATTTGTGGCCATTGGTGTTCGCGGCCGTGTTTCTGAAAACTAAGCGCGCCGAAGCCTAGACCTAAGTTTTAATTCACCCCATCCCCAATTCCGCTCGCGTGCGGATCGCTTTCGCAGCGCTGACCCTGACCAAGTGTCGTCCTTTCTCGTCGCGCCAGTCGGCTTCGACAAAGCCTGTCGTGCGGCCGCGAGAGACCAGGCGGCCTTCTATCGTGATCAGGCCATGCGGGACAGGGCGGAAGATGCGGGTTTGCAGTTCGGTCGTGGTGAACCACTCGCCGTCTTCTAAGCCTGAGGCCATGCACATCGAGACGATATGATCGCTAAAGCCCGCGACCCAGCCGCCAAACACGCGGCCTTCGGAAATGTCGCGATCGCCGCTATTCGGCCATTCATAGCGGACATAGCCATAGCGCACCTCTTTCAACCAATCTTCCGGGCGAATGCCGAGATTGGTGATGCCCGCGGGCTTGTCCCATTCATTCGACCTTAAGCGGTCGAAGAAGCCTTGCTGTTCCTCGGATAATTCAGTGCGGCTCATTGCGGGATATAGGCCCTGGCTTTGAGCTCGACAAAGCCGAGCGGATTGAACAGAGACGAAATTCCGATCAGCGTGTAACAAGAAAAGAAGGGGCCCGGCATCCACTTGGCTTTCGCCTGGAACATCGGTCCCATATGTTTCTCAAAATCGATATGATAGCCGGTTATATCGACAATATCAGCGACGCTGCCACCGGCCTCGCGCAGGATCATATCAATCTCTGCAAAGGCTTCATCGACGGCGCGGAAATAAGCCTCATCGCTCGGTGCTTCGCCTTCTTTCAGGGCGGCGATCACGCCCGAGCAAAAGACCATATCACCGGCCCGAACGGCGGGCGCGAATTGCATTTGCTCGGTGCGCTCTTTGAGGCTGTCCGGGACAATCATCTCCGGCATATTAGACCACCGTCTGGCCGCCATCGACCACCATCATTTGACCGGTCATGAAGCTGCCTGCATCCGACGCTATATAGACGGCCGCGCCTGCAATTTCGATCGGCTCACCGATCCGGCGCAGCGGCGTGGTTGAGGTGGCGCGCTTCAGCGTCTCTGGGTTTTCCCACAAGGCACGAGCAAAATCAGTCTTGATCAGGCCAGGCGCAATCGCATTGACGCGGACATTGTCCGGGCCATACTCAGCGGCGAGGTTGCGCACCAGCTGGAAGTCTGCGGCTTTGGAAATATTGTAAGCGCCAATCACGGGCGAGGCGCGGAGGCCGCCAATCGAGCTCACAATAATGATCGCACCGTCTTTCCGCTCGCGCATTTGCGGCGCGCACATTTGCACCAGCCAGTGATTGGAAATGATATTGTTCGAGAGGATTTTCTCGAACTGGTCATCTGAGATGCCTTCCATTGGGCCGTAATAAGGGTTGGAAGCGGCGTTGCAGACGACGATATCGACTTTGCCAAACGCTTTATTGGTGGCGTCGACCATCGCCTGAAGTTGGTCTTTTTCAGAGATGTTGGCCGGGATCGCAATCGCTGTGCCTTCGCCATATTGATCGTTCAGCGCACCCGCAACTTCTTGGCAGGGGCCAGGCTTGCGGGAGCTGATGGTAACTTTCGCGCCCGCCGCTGCAAACTGTTCAGCAATGGCTTTGCCGATGCCGCGTGAGGAACCGGTAATGATGGCGGATTTTCCGGAAAGATCGAACAAGCTCATAAGAGCCCTCCCTGGTCTGAGTAGATTTTGATCGAGGTGATACGCGCGCCAATGGCGTTCGAAAAGGGTTTCGCGAGGTCAGGCTTTTAAGGCGGCCCAAGCGATTAAGGCCCAACCTGCCAGCATGCCCAGGCCGCCAATCGGCGTGATCGCGCCAAACCAGCGCGGTGCTCCGAGGGCCATGGCATAAAGGGTCGCCGCAAACAGGACCGCGCCAAAGAGCAGGATCGCCGCGGCAAAGCCGAATTTTGCTGGATCGGTCGCCGAGAGTGCGGTGGCCAGTGCGGCATGGACCAGCAAATACAAGGTCGCGGTTTCCCACCACCCGATCTGTTTTTCGCCAAATCCACTTTGCAATGCATGGGCGCCGAAAGCGCCAAGCGCGACGGCAATGAAACCTGCAATGGCAGCGAGGACGGTGATCATGAGGCGGGCTCCAATGGGATGGAGTAATTCACCACGGCATGGCTCGATAGCTTATCACTGCCTTCGGCGCGAATATCGACACTGATCACGGCCAGAGTTTTGCCGATTTTGAGAAGATGCGCCTCAGCGATGACCGCCTCGCCAATACAGGGGCGCATGAAATTGATATTGAGGTTGCTGGTCAGCGCCATGGGCGTGATCCCGATCCGGGTGAATACGGCGACATAAGCGGCGCTATCTGCGAGCGCCATTTGCATCGGACCATTAATGTACCCGCCGGGACGGATATTGCCCTCGCCAATGGCTTGCCGAACGCGGGCATAATTCTCTCTTACTTCGAGGACACGGTCTTGTTCGCCTCCACCCGTGAAAACGGAATCATAAAAGGCATTCACCTCTTCGACGGTCACTTTGCAGGCCATGTTTTCCCTCCGACAGGCATTGACGCCAGCTTGGCTTGAAGGCCAACTTATAGACGATGTGTGATCCGAAAAGAGATCACGCCACGGGAGGAGATGAATGAGCGAGCCATTAGCGGCCTCTCACACTGCGCCGAAATTTGCGGCGGCTAATCCTGGCGCCTTGGCAAACTGGTACGAGGCGATGCTTGGATTTCCTCACAAGGCGATCTTCGAGGACGGTGCCTATGCGATCGTTCGGCGCGGTGACCTTACGCTTCATTTCTGGCAGTGCCGCGATCGCAAGATTGCCGAGAACACCGCTTGCTATACCGAACTGCGCTCTGTGAGCGACTTGAACGCGTTGCATGCAGAATGGTTTGCACGTGCGCAGCAATCAGGATTCCATCCCGGGCGGATAGAGCCCGAACCCCAAGATCAAACCGGCCATGGTATGCGCGAATTCCATGTCTGGGACCCGGCCGGTAATCTCATCGGTTTTGGCGCCAATCTGGAGACTTAAACATGCTCACCAAAGGTGACGAATACCCCATTCATCAAACCCCCGAGCCCGTCGCATTTTCTGGGTCGGATCGAAATTTTTATGATCGCTATTTCTACAAAGGCTATTCGGCCGACGGCTCCGTGTTCTTTGCTGCCGCGTTTGGTGTCTATCCGCATTTGAATGTGATGGATGGCGCCGTGTCGATCCTCAAAGATGGGGTGCAGAAATCGATCCATGTTTCCCGTTTGCTTGGAATGGAGCGGATGGACACACAAGTCGGGCCGCTCAGCATTGAAGTGGTCGAGCCGTTGAAGCGCATCCATCTTCGTTTAGAGGAGACCGATGGCATCGCGCTCGACGTTCAATTCACCGGGCGTCATTTCCCGATCGAAGAACCGCGCTTCACTTATCGCCAAGGTCCACGCATGTTGATTGACTGTACCCGGATGACCCAAAATGGGCATTGGCAGGGGACGCTCAGCGCGGATGGTGAAACGGTCGAGGTCAAAGACTTTTTCGGCACGCGGGACAGGTCCTGGGGCGTGCGTCCGATCGGACAGCGGGACGAGCAACCAGTTCTGCCGCTGCAATTGCCGCAATTCTATTGGCTTTGGGCACCGATCAATTTCCCGAACCTATCGCTCTATTTCCACGTCAATGAAGATGGCGCAGGCGGCGCTTGGAATACGCGCTCTGTCTTGGCAATGGACGGCGCCGACAATGAGGGACTGCTTCATCTGAATCGCCCGAAAATGGATGTCACCTGGCGGGACGGTACGCGCCGGGCGCAGTCAGCTGTTTTACACGTGGAAGATGGCCAAGGGCGGCCGCATGAAGTGACATATGAGCCGCTCTCGACCTTCATGATGAAGGGCATTGGATATGGTCATCCAAGCATGGGACATGGCACCTATCGCGGGGATCTAAGCGTGACGCGAGAGGATCTCACGCCCGACAATTTGCCATGGCAGCAACCTGATAATCTCCACATCCAAGCCATCGTGAAGACCACGCATCAAGGGCCGGATGGTCAGACCAGTGAAGGCATTGGTATTCTCGAACAAATGGCCCTCGGCCCGCATGCGCCGAGCGGTTGGAAGGATGTGCTTGATGCATGAAGCTGAGCTTGCCGAAAAATTTGCGGCCTATGCTGAGGCACGCTTGCCGGGTGCCAGGAATACGAGGGTCGCGGCGATCAATCGGATCCATGGCGGCGCCAGTCGGCAGACCTATTCAATTGATCTGGCATATGAAGATGCCACCGGTCCAAAGACCAAAGGCCTTATTCTGCGGCGCGATCCCCCGGACAGCCTGATCGATACCGAGCGTCGGGTCGAGTTTGCAGCGATTAAGAGCGCCTATGGTCAGCGCGATTTGCCGGTGCCAGAAGCCTTGTTTCTTGAGACCGATACAACGGCGCTCGGCGCCCCATTCTTCGTCATGGGGCGGATCGAAAAGGGCGACCCGCTCAACCCATTTAAGATTGATGATGTGGAGCCCCATCGGGCGGCGATCGGCAAGCAATTCTTCCGTCATCTCGGTTCGATCGCCGCATTGCCGGTCGAGGGGTCCGCATTGGCCGCGGAAAGCGAAAGCCCAGCGCTCGACCAATGTTGGCGCAAAGAGCTTGCTTATTGGGCCAATGAGATCCGCAGCAATGCACAGAGCCCACAGCCGGTGGCCGAAGCCGCTATCCGATATTTGGAACGCAATCCACCACCGCCCGCTCAACGTCTCTCTATCGTTCATGGTGACTATCGCACTGGGAATTATTTGCAGGATGGCGAGGGCACGATGACAGCGATCCTGGATTGGGAAATGGCGCATATTGGCGATCCCTATGAAGATCTGGCCTGGGCGACGGATTTGCTCTGGTGCGGCAATGACCAGGAGCGTGCTGCCGGACTGCTGCCATGGCCAGAAGCCATCGGCATCTGGCAAGACGCATCAGGATGCCAATTCGACCCAGCGGCGTTTGAATGGTGGTCTCTGTTCAGCCACGTCAAAGCGCTTGGGATTTGGGTGACCTCTGAGAAAGCCTTTGCGGCGGGAGAGAATGATGATCCCATTCTGGCTTGGTCTGGCTGGTTCACGCATGCCGCGCATGAGTTGATGCTGGCCATGCGGCTGGGACCAAAACATGGAGCAGGGGCATGAGTGATATCGGTATGATCCTCGATCGGCTCGGTCGCAAACTCGTCACCGAAGTCGCACCCAAACTCGAAGGCGATTATTCTGCGGGGCATGCCGCGATGAGCGGATTGATGGCGGTGATGGCAGGCGAAGCCTGGGACAGTGCAGCCGACCGCCTGGTCAATGAGATTGCCGGCATTCGCGGGCTTCTGGCCTTGGCGGGCAAGACCTTGTCCGTGCCAGAAAGCACCAGCGTCAAACTGTCGGAGCTCACCGCGGAACGGAATGCTTTGGCCGAACAATTGATCTCTTTGCAAAGCGAGCTTGAAGCCTCTGATGATGACGCTGCCAAAGACCTCAATGCGAAAATTTGGATGCACCTGATGGCAACCGCGATGAACCGCATGCCGAGCCCGCCCGATTTCCCCGACGCGGAAGATTAGCGCGCAAAGGCCTCGTCCGGCAGTATCCCAAGACAGGGCGAGATAAAGTCGCCGGTCTCCGGGTCTACGGGTTCGCCGGTGAGCACGGGATGCGCTTGAGCATCCGCCTGAGTAAAGTGTAGCGGTGCATTCATCGCCCAAAGCGTTTCGCAAGCCATGCGCACTTGTTCACCGGGAGTGGCGCGGAAGATTTCTGGCAGGCGCCAGATTTCAGCAAGGGTTTTGTCATCACTGCCGAGCGGATTATTGAACAGGAAGGATGTTCCGTCCGGTGCGACAGCGAGATGACTTATTGGCATCGTACTGCCAAACATTTTTAAGAGATTCTCGCCGGTGCCGGTATCAAAAACTTCGACCCATCCTCCATAATTGTCTCCCGAGCCCGCGATCGCCAGCTCGCCATTCGGAGCATAGGCGGCGGCATAAATCGAAGCGCCGTTCGTGGCATAAGTCGTGCGCAAGGCTTGTGTTGCCACATCCCACTCTTTGAGTTGACCACTTGCCGTCCCGGTAATGGCGGAGTGTCGGTCCGGGCTGAGGTGCAGGGCCTCAATATGATCCGCTTCCTCACCCAAGCGGGAGATCTGTTTTTCGGTGGCAAGATCCCAATTGGAGGCTTCACCCGCGTTGTTGAGAACGGTGAAGGATTGACCGTCTGGGGCGAACCGAAGCTCATCAATCATATAGATTCCGGTTTCGATGATGGATTGCATGCGACCCGCGCTCATATCCCACAAGAACGCATAACCACCCAAATCACCAGAGATCAGGGTCGCACCATCAGGGGTGTAGGCGAGCGAGGTGATGTGGGCATCATGCCCCAATAGAGTCTGGAGCAGATCCCCGGTCTGTTTGTTCCAAATTCTTATGGTGCGATCAGACATGCCGGTGGCAATTCGGGTACCGTCCGGCGAAAACGCTGTCGCGTATATGGACTCGCCAGGGATGCCGAATGTGTCTGTCAGCGCCCCGGTCTCGGCATCCCACAAGAGCGCGTGTTCATGTCCGTGCCCCACCAGTAATTGCTTGCCATCGGTCGAATACGAGATGGTCTCGATGGGTCCCAGATTTACATTGCTTCCGGGCAGTCTCAATCGTGTTGCAAAGTCTCCGGCGCGGGTCTTCCAGATGCGGATAACGCCTTCTGCGGAGGTGGTCACAAACCTTTGACCATTGGGTGCGAATGCGAGCCGACTGAGCCCGGCGTGATGGCCGGATAAGACGGCCACTGGGTGTCCCGTCAAAGCGCTGGACAGGCGGATGGTCTTATCTGCGCTCGCGGTGACCAGAAGCGCGCCGTCGGGCGAAAAGGCGAGACCGCGCACCATGTCTTGATGCGCTCTCAGCGTATAGAGTTCAAACCCTCCAGACACGTCCCAGGCTTTCACTGTATTGTCGCCAGATGCGCTCGCCAGATATTTGCCATCTGGTGACCAAGCGAGGGCGTAAATGGTTTCCGCCTGTCCTGAGAACGTTTGCAGCAACGTGCCGGTCGCAACGTCCCACAATTTGGTTTCGCCCTTGCCAATATCGCCGCTGCCGGTCGCGAGCGTGCGCGAGTCCGGCGAGAACGCAACGGAGGCGAAAATATTCTCATCAGCAACCACTGAATTTACAACCTGACGCGTACTGAGATCCCAGATCTTGGCCGTCCCATCCCAAGACGCGGTTGCCAGGAAGCGTCCATTGCGCGAGATCGCAAGGTCGACAATGATGGCTGTGTGAACGGTTTCAAACGGGATGAGCTGGTTCGTCGCCAAATCCCATTGCTGAACGCCGAACTTCTCGGCGATATAGATGGATGTTCCATCATGCGAATAGGCCGCCGCCACACCAAACTCTTCGCCGCCGCGAACAGATTGAAGGAGTTCGCCTGTCGAGGCGTCCCAGATTTTAGCCGTCCGATCCCACGAACTCGTGACAAAGGATCGCCCGTCCGGCGCAAAGGCGAGCCCGTCTGCCGCCGTCTGATGGGCCGGTAAAATACGTTCCAATTGTCGCGACGCATGTGCAGAAACCAAGCGCGCCTGCGCCAAGGGATAGCCCTTTCCACCCGAAAAGACCTGGCGAATGAGGGAGCGATTGGCGGCCGGATCCGCTTGCAGGGCCATCAGCAAGCTCTTCGCTTTGTCGCCCTCGCCATTATCGAAAATGATCTTTGCTTCGCGGGCCAGCGTATCAGATTTGGCATGCGCGAGATCTGCAAACCCCCGAAGCGCCAGGAAGCCTGCGCCAAGCGCAGAGATCAGTAAAACCAGACCGGCGGCGAACAAGGCTTGGGCGCGCCGCATCTCTGCGCGGCGGCGCTGAACGTCGCGTTGTTTGAGCTGATCATACTCAATGTCCAATATGCCAGAGACCAGTCGGACCAGCGCATCCTCGCGGCCAAATTTGCGCACATCCACGGCGAGCGGCTGGACGCGCGTTCCGTCAGGGTTGCGCTTGAGCGGTTCTGGAAAACACTCTTCTGCTGGGTCGAGGGCGTTCGGTTCCCCATCCAAAATCAAAGCCAAGACCCGATTTTGGCGACCCAGCTCCTTAAACCGCGTGATCTCTTTCGCCACCCATTCAGACTGCGCCGAATTGGGGGAGCATAAGACGATGAGCGTGTCCGAACTTTGCAGCGCCGCTTCGATCTTCGGGCCAAGCTCAGGGACAGCGCCAATTTCGGCTTCGTCTCGAAACACCCTGCCTAAGCGACGTGAGGTCTTTCCCGCAGGCGTTTGCAGGCCGACCAGCTTCTTATGGATCGGATATTTCTCGAGCGCTTTGTGCAGCCAAACCGCAGATTTGTGGTCGGCATGCGAATAGGAAATAAAAGCGCGATACTTGAAATCGACTGCCATGTGCGTCCCGTCTCCCAGGGTTAAATCTGTCACGAAGTTTCGGCAGAGACAATGTTGGCGCTCGCCAAGCGGGTGTTTCTTGCTATGCAGCCCCTCAAAGGAGACTTTCTATGACGCAATCCGTGTTTGAGCGCCTGGTGCTCACCCTCGGCGTGCTATTCGCCTTGGCGTTTGCAATCATCGTGGTGCCCCCGCTTTGGGCCAGCGGTGACATTTTCGGCGCGTTTGCAGCCGGATTCGTGAATCCGTATTCGAGCGGCTATTCGCTAGATGTGATCATCTGCGCGCTGATTTTGACTGTCTGGATCCTCTATGAACGCCAAGCCCGCGGCATCCGCCACGGATGGATCGCAATCCCACTCTGCATCGTGCCGGGCGTGGCAACGGGGTTCGCCGTCTATTTGATTTTGCGATCGAGACAGATTGAGCGGGATCAGTCTGTGGTTTAGCTGAGGATAATGCAGGTCAATTTCTGGCGCGTTCGGGTTTTATGTTTCAAAAATTGTCTTTTGCTCAGGCCAATATTGGAACGAGATTGAATAAACCAAACGCGGGTGCAATAATCGTGATGGTAGTCAATAATAGTTCATGGTGCATTGAAGGGAGTATCGCGGGCGCAACGTAATTTTACATGGAATTGCCAGTATGAGTGTAGCGCTCTCTGGTTTCGCCGTAGCGTCTGCCGAACCCGTTGAGGATGCACAATACATTGTCGATGCAACTCTGTCCGATGAGTATCTTGGTGCAATGATGGGGGCGATGGCTGATCTTATGGCGATGAGCATCGCTGGAGAAATGGCGAAATCAGGTGTTTCACTTTCGGATGATGCTAGTGAGACGATAGTCTCACTTATGTTGCCACCCATGATTGAGGGGATGAAAGTCGGACTGCGAGATGGTCTCGTTGACGTATATGTTGATGCCGTCTCCCCTGAGAGCCTCGCCGCATACAGAGCATTTCTGGAAACTGAGGCTGGCGGCGAGTTAATGGCCGCTTTACCCGAGATTACAACTGTGTCCGCGCAAGTTGGCGAGCGTGTGGGCAATGAACTGGGCATGATTGCCGCAACTCAAATGATTCAGAGCATCCAATCTGGAGCGTTCCCACCCGGCACGAGTCAGGCCACGCGTGACGAACTGACCGCGGTGTTCGGACCATAGGGCCCCCTCACCCCCACAATTCCGGACTCGGCGGAGACACCTTCCCGTCATTATAGTGCAACCTGTGGGCGACGTCTTTCTCGAGCCAGAGCGGGCCGTCTAAGTCGATCAAATCGGCGACTTGGCCGAGCAAGAGCGCCGGTGCCATGCTGAGAGAGCCGGCGACCATACAGCCGACCATTGTGCTCATGCCGCACTTTTTGGCTTCTTCCATCATGATTAATGCATGCGTGAGTCCGCCCGCTTTATCGAGCTTAATGTTAATGGCGTCATATTTCTTGGCGAGGCCTTGAATATCGCTGCGTGTGTGGACGCTTTCATCGGCGCAAATGGCGACATGGCCAGGGCGTCGGGTCAAAGCACTGTCTTGGCCCGCCGGGAAGGGTTGTTCGATTAGAACAACACCAAGCTCTGCGGCCCGTTCAGCCAGCGCGGAAAAGGCGTCCGGGGCGAGGCCCTCATTGCCATCCAGCACCATTTTAGCGTCCGGGCGCGCTCGTCGGACCGCTTCGATGCGGGCAATATCATCATCGCTGCCAAGCTTCAGTTTGAGGATCTTGGCTGGGGTTGCGCGCGCCGCTTCGGCCATCATGTCGGCGTCCGCTAAGCTGAGAGTCATCGTCGTCGGCAGCGCTTTGGGTTCAGGCAATCCAGCCAGGTCCCAAACCGGGCGGCCGGTCTGTTTGGCTTCTAAATCCCAGAGCGCACAATCGAGGGCGCAGCGGGCCGCGCCTGCGGGCAAACGACGCTGGAGCTCGTCTCGGGTGAGGCCCTCTTGGACCGCTTTCTCAATGCCGGACAATTGCGCCACGACACTGATCCGACTTTCCTTGTATCGGGCATAGGGCACGCACTCGCCGCGGCCCCGGTATTCGCCATCAATCACCTCCACCATGACGGTTTCGGCGGTTGATTTTGAGCCGCGTGAGATTGCAAAAGCCGCTTTTAGCGGCGAAGACACGGGTGTGATGGTCATCTGGCGCATGGATGAAGTCTTTGCCGGATTGGTAAAATTTGAATGACGCTTTGGGGGCCGTCTTAAAGCCTGCTGGGTTAAGGTAAATAGTGTTGAGACCAGGTGAACAATCCTCAACCCCTGCGTTTGAGTATTTTGGGGGGGACCGCCCGCGGTTAGTGCTGCAGGGTGCATGGGTGGTTTCGACGCTGGCCGACCAAGATGGAAAATTGCGCGAATTGGTCGACGGGCAGGGACAATCTGGGCTCGCCGAGCTCGATCTGAACGGGCTTGAAACCATAGATACCGCTGGCGCGTTCCTGATCGACCGGGTCCTACGCGGGTTCGCGTCTGGCGAACCGAAAATCGTTGGGGGCACGCCAGAAGCCTTGTCTTTGTTGAGCCAAGCGCGTGTGCTGGCGACCCAGGAAGAGCATGCCCCACCGGTCCATGAAGAGGGCCATGGCTTTATCGACCTGCTTGAGCGTACGGGCCGTAATGCCGAGCATATGTGGCAGGAATTTATGGAAACGCTGTCCTTTCTTGGCGGCACCATTCTAGCCATTTCGACGGTGCTTTGGCGTCCGGCAAAGATGCGGTGGACCGCTTTGGTCTCGGTTATGGAGGATGCGGGCCTCGACGCGGTGCCGATCATTGCCTTTTTGAGTTTCTTTGTCGGCATGGTTGTGGCGTTCATTGGTGCGACTACGCTGGCTCAGTTCGGCGCGACCATTTTCGTTGTTGAGCTGGTTGGCTTTGGGGTTCTGCGAGAATTGGGTGGTGTCCTGGTGGCGATTATTATCGCGGGACGCACCAATTCTGCCTTCACGGCGCAAATCGGCGCCATGAAAATGCGCCAGGAAATCGACGCCATGCAGACTTTAGGGTTGGACCCCATGCATGTGATCGTCGCCCCGCGCGTGCTGGCTATGATGATTATGGTACCGGTTTTGACCTTTATCGGCATGCTAACCGCGATTGCGGGCGGCATGACGGTCGGTTGGCTCGTACTCGATATTAACCCGACCGTCTTCTTCAATCGGATGCAGGACAGTGTGCCAATCGATCAGTTCTGGATTGGGATGTCGAAAGCGCCAGTCTTTGGTCTTGCGATCGCGCTGATTGGCTGTCGCCAAGGGCTTGAAGTGGGCGGCAGTGTGCAATCGCTCGGCCATCACACCACCAAATCCGTCGTCCAAGCCTTATTCTCAATCATCGTCATCGACGCTCTGTTTGCCATTTTCTATATGGAGCTGGGCATATGAGCGAGCTGGCGATCAAAGTCCGCGGTTTGAAAACCGCTTATGGCACGCATGTGGTGCATGAGAATCTCGATCTCGATATGCGGCGCGGTGAAGTGCTAGGCGTGATTGGCCCATCTGGGACCGGAAAATCGGTTCTTTTGCGCGCCATTGTCGGCCTGAAAACGCCTGCCGAGGGCGACGTTCACGTCTTTGGGGAGGATGTCATCCATCTCCAATCGGAAGATCATTCGGCCTTACAGCGCCTATGGGGGATTATGTTCCAAGATGGGGCGCTTTTCTCCAATTTAACGGTGCGCGAGAATGTCATGGTGCCGATGAAAGAGCACTCGAATTTGCCACTTCGGTTGATGAAAGAGCTGGCCGATCAGAAAATTCGGATGTCGGGCCTGGAAACCTGGGCCGGGCGGAAATATCCGTCCGATCTGTCCGGTGGGATGCGCAAACGGGCGGCCCTGGCGCGGGCATTGGCCCTCGATCCACCGCTACTATTCCTGGATGAACCCACCGCAGGCCTCGACCCGATTACCGCTGCGGGATTTGACCAATTGATCCGCGATCTGCAGAAATCATTGGGCTTAACGGTCTTCTTGGTCACCCATGATGTCGATACATTGGCGGTGACCTGTGACCGGATCGCTGTGCTGGGGGAAAAAAGTATTCTCGCAATTGGCACGATGGATGAATTGAGACGTGAGACCCATCCCTGGATTCAGAACTATTTTGGGGGCCCACGTGGGCGCGGCGCAATTATGGGAGCCGGATGATGGAAACACGTGCGAATTACGCTCTGATCGGGGCTTTTGTCTTGATGGTGGCGGCCTGTGTGATCGGGTTCGCGCTCTGGCTCGGCTCGTCCCAGTTCAATCGCGACTATGCCCAATATGATGTTGTTTTCCCGGGTCCCGTCTCACTCGAAGAGGGGGCGTCGGTGCGCTATATCGGGATCAAAGTTGGCGAAGTTGAAAGCGTCCGCATTGATCGTCGTGACGCCTCAATGGTGCGCGCCCGCTTGCGGGTCGACCGTTCGACGCCGGTCAAAACAGATTCCACCGCGATTATTGATTTTGCCGGGATTACCGGCGTGACCTTCGTGCAGATCAATGCCGGTTCGACCAATTCCGGGCCGCTCCTGCCGGAGCCTTATCAGACTGTGCCTGTCATCCAAGCGGGAGAGACCCCGCTCGCGGCCCTGTTTGATGGTGGCGCTGAAATTGTCGGCCAAGCCGGGATAACGATCGACCAATTGAGCAAATTTCTGACCGACGAGAATATCGCCGCCATGTCAGACATATTGATCAATGTGCGCGATATTTCAGCTTCGATTTCGGCTGAGGATGCTGCCCTCTTGGCGCAATCCCTAGAAACGCTGGTCGCCCTTGAACGGGCAGGAGACAATTTGACCAAGGCCTCGACCGATATCACGGGCGTTGCCGCTTCCGTGGATCAGGAGCTGGCAAGCTTGAATGTCGAATTGAAAGCTCTTGTGGCTGAGTTGAATGGCGCGACGGGCAATGCCAGCGAGATGATGACAGAGAGCCGCAAAGCCATCCAGGCGGCCACCGTGCTGGTTGAAGGCGGTGCGTCAGATACGGTGCAGCAAACCAATCTCGCCGCTCAAGAATTACGGCTGCTCATCGCACGAATTGATCGCCTCACCCGCGAGCTGGAACAGAACCCACAAGGCCTAGTGGTCGGTAAGCCGCTGCCATATGAGGACCGCCGATAATGACCAAGACTTTCTTCAGCATCGCGCTCCTGTGCACGGCTCTATCCGCCTGCGTTTCTGTATTGCCTGAACCGGATGTTCCGGATGCGTTGTACAAAATCGAAGCCAGTGTCGAACACCCTGGATTGACCGAGAACATTCTCGTCCGGGAACCTGAAGCGGCGCGCCTGATCGCTGGGCAAGGCCTGGTCAGCGAGCGCGGCGATGGCGGTTTGCGGCTGGTTACTGGCGCCGAATGGGCCGGCCCGGCCACGCGCCAAATCCAATTTGCGATGATTGACAGTTTCAGCGCTGACGCCGAAGGCCATGCTTTGGCACCAGAGATTGGGGCCATGGCAGACTATGAGCTTGCGAGCCGGATTGCAGATCTCAAATTGAATGGCGAACGCGCAACCTGCCGGATGCTGGTCAGTGTCATTCGGTCGGATGATCGAAGCCTATTGGCCCGAACCGAGATTGAAGCGAGCAGCACCGCCCGTGGTCGAAGCTCAGCGGATCGCGCTATCGCCCTCCGTGCAGCCGCATCAGACTGTGCCGCCCAAGCCAGCTTGTTCGCGATCGAAGCGCTGGCCGACGCGTCCTAAGCGGCTGAATCTGAAGACTGGCTCTGGTGTGCCGGCACCGGCAGGTAGAAACTGACCTGCGTGCCGCGCCCCTGTTCACTGGCAATGGTCAGACGGCCGCCATGCATTTCAGCGAAAGACTTTGTGAGCGCGAGGCCAAGGCCCGTGCCATCATAATTTCGGTCTCTGGAATCACTGACCTGTTCAAACGGTTCGCCGAGCCGGGGGAGCGCGTCAGGTGGAATGCCGATGCCATTATCCCGCACCGCGACCCGTAATTCCTCACCCTTTTGGTCGACCGTCACGCGGACTTCGCCGCCTTCATCGGTAAACTTGATGGCGTTCGAAACCAGGTTGAGGATCATCTGACGAATGGCGCGGTGGTCTGCTTCAACTAGAGGCAAGTTTGAATTGGCGGCGAGCTTCAGCGAAATGTCTTTCTCTTCGGCTTTGCGACGGATCATCCGAATGGCCGCGTCGACTGGGTCGACAATATCAATCGGGTGAAGATCGACGGTCATTTTACCGGCTTCAATCTTCGCCATATCGAGAATGTCGGTAATCATATCCAGCAAATGTTTGCCGGAATCGAGAATGTCTTGCGCATATTCTTTATAGCGCTGGTCGCCAAGCGGCCCGTAAAGCTCTCCGACCAAAATCTCTGAAAAGCCGTTGATCGCATTCAAGGGCGTGCGCAGCTCGTGGCTCATATTTGCCAAAAATGCGTTCTTGGAATTGGCTGAACGCTCGGCGCGTTGTTTTTCCAGCTTCAAGTGGCGCGTCAGTTCGGCGGTGCGGGTCTCAGATCGTTCGAGTTCGGCCACGAGTTTGCGCAAGCGGCCTTGCTGCTTAGTCAGTTCAACTTCATTGCGAACATCGCTTGAGACATCCAAGCCAACCGTAATCATTCCGCCAGATTTCGTCGCGCGTTCGACAATCTTGAACCAATTGCCATCGCGAATTTTGACGATTTCCGTGCGGTCGCCTTCAATGCTCGGGCGGCGGTCAATAATATTGGTCGCTTGCGACAACATCCCGGTGTCATAGCCCATGCCGGCACGCACGGTGGGTTCCAAACCAAACACGCGGACAAAAGCGCGGTTCCAATAGATTAAGCGTTTGCGCACATCCCAAAGGGCGACGGGTCCGGAAAACCCTTCCAAGGCGGTTCGTAAGCGGTTTTCGGCTTGGCGCGTGCGGGCGACAGCGATCTTCGTCGCCGTCACATCTTGCAAGACGCCATTGATTGCACCGCTATGCTCATCTGGTTTCGCGCGCATATCCAGCCAGGTGGATTTGTCCTTGCTGGCAAAGACTTGCGAGACATAGCCACGCTCCTGCATGGTGCGCAGTGCTTGTTTGAGACTCTCTGCCTGATCTTCATGCGCGAATTGGACGAATTCATCGATGGACAAATCCATCGCGCCCGTCTTGTCGAGTAATTGTGCCGCCTCGGCGCTGATTGAGATTTGATTGGTTTTGGTGTTCCAGGACCAGAACCCGGCTTTCGATTGGCTCAAAACGGTTTTCAGAATGCGCCCAGCGCGCGTCGCTTCACCTTCAAAAGTTTCAATTTCAATGCGGCGCCGTTCAAACATTCGAAACAGGCCGAGAATGGCGAGCGCTGGGCCGAGCAAGAGTAAGCCATATACGAGCAGGCTGAGCATCTCACTGCGCGACATGGATGGAAACTCGTTCTGCACGCAGACGGCCAAGTCTGCATTGCCGAGTGTCGAGCAGGCCGTCAGTTGTCCTTGCGCAGACAGCATGGCGCCGTCAGTCTGTGAGGACAGCAATGAAAAAACTCGATTACCATAGGGTTCAGGCAGCCAGTTCGGGTCTTGTATCAAACCAAATCGTGGCCCGCTTGATGATGGATTGAAGACGATGATGAGGTCGTCTTGCGCCGAAAGCCCGGCAAGCTTGTTCTGCGCCAAGAGCTGTGACGCGGTTTTGCCGGCGGAGCGAAGGCGTGAGCCTTCCGTGGCCGTCAGCGCGTCCGTCAAAGAGACGACGCTGTCCAGATCAGGATGCGCTCGCCCCGTTTGTTGTGGGGTCCAGCCAGCTTGGAAGCCAAGTCGTAATGTTTGTTCAACCGTGTTGATGCGGCCGGTGACCCGTTCTGCAATCGCTAAGGCTTCGCGATGGGCTTCCACTTGTTTGGCTTCGCGGATATTTTCTCTGTCATCGTGGAATTTCAGACCCAGGGCCAAACCTTCAATCAGGATAATCAGGCCGAGCGCTTTGGTCAGGCTTAGGCTCGGGCGCGACTTTGATCGCCCCGGCTTTTTGAAATCTGCCGCTTGCGTCCCTTGACGTGCCACAGCCCGCGCCTTTCTCGCTGCGTCTCTTCAGGACGCACTTACTCATTTTTCAGCTTTCCAGTCTGAAAGTTCAGGATTGGTTAACCAATGGCACGATTCTTCAGCGTCGCAGCCTATCCGAGTGTGCGCGCAATAATGTCTGACGCATTTTTCGACAGATCCTGTTTCTGCAAACGCTTCAACACAGTCTCTGCGGCGCTCCGGGCGCGGGATTCAAGCGATTTCCATTGCTCAAACGCGGTCAGGAGGCGGGCCGCCAATGCTGGGTTTTTCTGGTCCGCTTGTTGAATGATGTCCGCCACCAATTCATAGCCAGAGCCATCCGGGGCATGGAACGCTTTCAAATTCTGCATGGCGAACACCGCTATGACCGAACGCACCCGGTTGGGATTGCTGAGATCAAAGTCGGCATGCTGCGTCAGCGCTTTGATATCCTCCACACCCCCGGTTGAGGCCTGCACGGCAAACCACTTATCCATGACCAATGGATTGGATTTCCAGCTCTGCTCAAATGCTGAAACGGCGTCAGCTTTGCTGGCACCATTGGCGACGCAAAGCGCGCGCAAGCTGGACAGGCTCTCCGTCATATTGCTAGCGCCATCAAACAAGGCCTTGAGCTCACCATCCGCCGCTTCGCCGCGGGCGCTGAGAAGGCCCATATACGCACTGCGCAAGGCCCGCTGTCCGGACTGCTGAGCATCTGGTGCGAATGGTGCGGGTGAGGGGTGCGTGAGATAGGCGCGTGCATCGTCGAGAAGCGCCTCGGCCAAGCTGGTCTGCACGGTTTTGCGGGCTTCGGCCAAGGCAATCGGATTGGCCGGGCTATACTCGATGAATAGCTCGCCAACATCGGGCAAGCGCGTGAGCAAGGCCGCGAATGCGGGATCATCTGCATTTTTCCGCACCGCCGCGACAATGGCGGCAATAATGTCCGCGTCGGCTTGTGATTTTTGCGCATAGGCAATGGCCAGGATTTCCTGTTTCACCAAGGCTTGTAGGGCGTCCCATTGGTTAAATGGATCATCGTCCACCTGCGCCACGGCGAGACGCTCTGCATCGCTGATACGATGATTGAGGCGCACGGGCGCTGAGAATCCGCGATTGATCGAAACGCGCGGGCGTTCGGATTGCCCGCCAATCGTCCAGACCGTGTCTTCGCCATCGACCATTAAGGTCAGTTCCTCGATCTTATCACCTTCTGGGGTAAATGCCGCGACGCGCATCGGCATGGGCAAGGGTTGCGGCGCGCTGTTTCCGGGCGTTTGCGGATTAGACTGCGAGAGTATCACCGTCAGAGTACCCGCATCTTCATCCCAGACCTCAGTCGCGTTCAGAGTGGGTGTGCCAGGCTGGCTATACCAGCGTCTAAAGGCTTCCAAGTCTTCCCCGCTAGACTCTTCGAAACATTTATAGAAATGCTCAATCGTGGTGGCTTCACCATCATGGCGATTGAAATAGAGTTGCATGCCGGCCGCGAACGCCTGATCACCGATCATGGTTTTCAGCATGCGAATAAGCTCAGCGCCTTTCTCATAGACGGTCGCCGTGTAGAGATTGTCGATACTTGCATATGAATCGGGTCGCACTTGGTGGGCCAGCGGTCCGGCATCCTCAGCGAACTGACGCGCGCGCAGACGAATGACGTCTTTGATGCGTTGAACCGGGCGAGAGCGCAGATCGGCACTGAATTCCTGATCTCGGAAGACGGTCAGACCTTCTTTCAAGCAGAGCTGGAACCAATCGCGGCAGGTGATGCGGTTACCCGTCCAATTGTGAAAATATTCGTGTCCGACAATGCTCTCAATCGCTTCGAAATCAGCATCGGTTGCGGTCGCTTCATCGGCGAGAACATAGGCCGAGTTGAAGATGTTCAGGCCCTTATTCTCCATCGCGCCGAAATTAAAGTCTCGGACGGCGACAATGTTGAAGACGCCAAGGTCATACTCTCGGGCGAAGACGTCTTCATCCCACTTCATCGACGCTTTCAAACTCTCCATCGCCCAGGCCGCGCGATCGCCATCGCCTTTGTCGACATGCACAGCGAGATCAATCTCATGACCATTCATAGTGGTGAACGTGTCACGGTAAATATCGTAATCGCCGCCGCACAAAGCGAACAGATAAGATGGTTTGAGATGCGGGTCATCCCATTCGGCGAAGTGGCGCCCGTCTTCAAGATCGCCACGCGCGCCCGGCGTGCCATTGGACAGGAGGATAGGGTAGCTGGCTTTGTCCGCCTCCAAGCGCACTTTGAAGCGGCTCATCACGTCTGGCCGGTCTGGCCAATAGGTGATGCGACGAAACCCAACACTCTCGCATTGCGTGCAAAACCGCCCACCCGAGATGTAAAGCCCCGAAAGCGCTGTATTGGCGGATGGATCGATGGTTGCAATGGTCTGGAGTGTGAACGCATCCGGTGTTTCGGTCAGGGTTAGGGCCTCATCGCTCAGCTCATACGCGCCCGCCGCCAGTACGGCGCCATCGATACGGACTTCATCAAGTTTCAGCTCGACCCCATCCAGCACCAGCGGCCCATCGCTTAATCGGCGCACCGTCATTTTCGCATGCACTTTGGTGGCGCTCGGCTCGAGCTCAAATCTCAGCAACACGTCATCAATAGCAAAGGGGTATGGCTGATAGTCGGCAAGCTTGATTTGAACCGGCGTTTCTGTGCGCATGGAAAGACCCTTTCTCGAACCTGATCCATCCCATGTAGACATCCTTGCAGCGCTTGCAATCGCGGGGATGAGTTCGACGGATTTTTCGTTGCGCGAGCCTACCGTGGCGTCACGGGTTTCCGTGCACGTCAACCGCGCTATTGTTTGTGCCATAAGAAATGACAGGGAGGCCGGACGGGCCATGAATTTTGATTTTTCCGACGATCAAAAATTCCTTGGGAATGAAGCGCGCAAATTCCTCGATGGGGAGTGCACGACGCAGCATGTCCGCGAGGTCTTGAATGATGATGATAAGAGCCATCACGAGGGTGTTTGGCAAAAGGTGAAAGAAATGGGCTGGCTCGGCACGGCCATCCCCGAAGAGCATGGTGGGCTTGGCCTGGGCGCGCTTGAGCTTTGCGTCTTGGCGGAAGAAATGGGCCGCGCTCTGGCGCCAGTTCCGTTTGCCAGCACAGTCTACTTCTTCGCCGAAGGCATGATGTTGGCCGGCAGCGACGCACAAAAAGGCGCTGTCCTGCCAGGCGTCGCCAGCGGCGATGTCATTGGCTGCTACGCGGCGAGCGAAGGGCCCGGCAATCCAGACCCGGCAAAACTCTCTGTCAGCTTTGATGGTAGCAAACTGTCGGGTACTAAAATTCCAGTGACGGACGGCGATATTGCCACGCATGCTATCGTGCTTGCCAAAGAGGGCAGCGGGGCCAGCCTGGTCCTGGTCGACTTGAATGGCGCCGGTGTATCTCGCAAACCTGTGAAAACACTCGAGCCGACGCGCAGCCACGCTGAAATCACGTTTGACGGTGCCGCTGGAGAACGTTTGGGCGCGGCCGGAGAAGGCGGTGATCTGCATGACGCAATCATGAATCGCGCAGCGGTTCTGCTTGCATTCGAACAATTGGGCGGCGCAACGCGTTGCCTGGAAATGGCCACTGACTATGCCAAGGAGCGCTATGCTTTTGGTCGTCCAATTGGCGGCAATCAGGCGATCAAACACAAGCTGGCCGACATGTATGTCAAAAACGAAGTGGCGCGCTCGAACTGCTATTATGGCGCGTGGGCGCTCTCGACCGATGCGGTTGAGTTGCCGGAAGCCGCTGCGGCCGCTCGTTTAGCGGCAAGCGAAGCCTATTGGTACGCGTCAAAGGAGAATATCCAAACCCATGGTGGTATGGGCTTTACCTGGGAAGTGGATTGCCATCTCTTCTATCGCAGAGCCAAGCTCTTGGCGGTGCAAGCTGGCGCGCCAAAGGTTTGGAAGGAAAAATTGGTCCGCGCGCTTGAACTGAAGAACGCGGCCTAAGGAAGGAATAGACTTATGGATTTCAACGATACCCCCGAAGAAGCCGAATTCCGCTCTGAAGCGCGGGCCTTCCTCGAAAAGCACCTTGAGCCGAAAGGCGCACAACCTTTGCGTCAGCGGGTCTCCGGCGAAGAGTTCATGAAGCGCGCCAAGGAATGGCAAGCGGTGAAAGCCAAAGGTGGCTATGCTAAAATCACCTGGCCGAAAGAAATGGGCGGCCGCGGTGGGACAGCCATGCAGCAAGTGATTTGGGGTCAAGAGGAAGCGAAGTTCGATTCCCCGGGCGGCCCATTCACCATCGGCCTTGGCATGTGTATCCCAACCGTCATCGCGTTCGGGTCTGACGAGCATAAGAAACGCTATGTCCAAAAAGCCCTCATGGGCGAAGAGATATGGTGTCAGCTTTTCTCTGAGCCATCCGCTGGATCTGACGTCGCAGGCTTAAAAACCCGCGCGGTCAAGGATGGCGATGAATGGGTCATCAATGGCCAGAAAGTTTGGACCTCCGGTGCCCACTATTCTGATTATGGCATCCTCTTGGTCCGCACCGACCCGAAAGCCGCGAAGCATAAAGGCCTGACCATGTTCATCGTGGACATGAAACAGCAAGGCGTCGAAGCCCGTCCGATTCACCAAGCCTCTGGTGGACGTGAGTTTAACGAGGTCTATTTCACGGATGTCCGCATTCCGGACAGCGACCGTCTCGGCGAAGTCGGCCAGGGCTGGAAAGTCGCCATCGTGACGCTTATGAATGAGCGTCTTGCGGTCGGTGGATCTCCAGGTCCGGATTGGGCGGAGATCATGAACTATGCCAAAGATGCTGGCACGATTAGCGACGCCGCTTTCCGGGACAATCTCGCCGATTGGTATGTGGCCGCCCAAGGCTACAAGCTGACCAAATTGCGGACGCAAACCGCCTTGTCGAAAGGCCAAACGCCGGGACCGGAAAACTCCATTGGTAAGATTATCACCGCCAATCAGCTGCAGGATATTTGTAACTCAGCGATCGAGATGCAGGACCATTATGGCCTGATGACGGGTGATGAGATGCCAGCAGACGGTCTGTTCCAGCAGAGCTTCATGTGGGCCCCAGGCCTTCGAATTGCCGGTGGTACAGATGAAATTCTGAAGAATATCATCGCTGAACGTGTGCTTGGCCTGCCACAAGATGTCCGTGTCGATAAGGATATCCCGTTTGACGAGCTGAAATCAGGTTAAAGGCCTGAAAGTAAAATCTATTTTGAACGAGCCCCGTGCCGCATGATCTGTGGTGACGGGGCTTTTCTTTGCCTGGACGTGAGCACACCCCCCTGTCGAAACTGACAAAAAGAGGCGACGGATACCGGACGTTAACTCGTTTACACCCCTAGTAATTCAACCTTAACGAGATTTTCGTTATGTTGTAGCGTTAAGGAAGTGTTGATCCGATGTTTTCGTCGAAGTCGAAAAACAAAGTCAAAGTGGATCTCAACCGTGCCTCAGGTTCGTCGGCCGCGGCCCCTATTCCTGTCATCAGACCTCGCACTGAAGCTCGCCGAGCAATGCGGAAAGGCATTTGGTGCGTGTGCACCGTCTATTCAGAATCCGGCGCATCACGAGAAGGGATTATCCTGGACGTTTCCAAAACCGGCGCCCGCATTCGGTTTCGCGATCGTGGCACCTTACCGCCGATTGTCAAAATCAAGGCCTCGCGCATTGGTCTAAACCGGTTCGCGCGGGTGGTCTGGCAATCCACTTTTGATGCGGGCTTGGATTTCATTGCAACAAAGGCGAAAAAGGAAGGCTAAGCGATAAACGCGGAGCCTGCCTATGACCCGAACTGATCTGATTGCCCTGTATGAGGCCGCGATTGCCGCATCAGGAAAATATCCGCGAAAAGGTAAAGCCAATCCCTATACTTCCGCCAATGGGCATATGTTTTCTCAAATCAACAAAGACGATCAATTGGGGATCCGTTTGCCGAAAGCGCGTCAGCAAGACCTATTGGACAGTCATGGCGCTGGCCCGTTTAAATCCTACGGCGCAACTATGCGCGATTATGTTTGCCTTACGGAAGAAATGCTGGGCGATCCCGCTTTAATCACGGCTTTGCTGGATGAAGGATTCGCGTTCGTGTCAGCCATGCCGCCAGGCGGTAAGAAGTAGTCTGCGCACGCTCAAAACACGCCCATAGAGAGTCCTGCTGCCAAAGTGGCGCCGACGGTTCGGCACTGTTCCAGATCGGTTTCAGAAATGGTCTTCTCGGCCAGGATCTCGGCTTGGGTCTGCGCGTGCGTGCAGACGATAAGCGGCGGGTGAACTTCTTTTAAACGCCATCCGGTAGCAATGCGGGCCAACTGACGAACGGCATTTTCGCCATCCGAACCCGCGCAAATCATCTGCGCGTAAGGACGCCCTTCAATCTTTCCGAGGGCCGGATAATAGGCCTGATCAAAGAACTCCTTCATCTCTCCCGAAAGCGCGGCGAGGTTTTCCGGGGCCACGAATAAGTAGCCCCCAGCAGAAAGCAGATCATCTGGGCCGGTCTCGTGGGCGCGTTGCAACCGCGTTTCTGCCTCCTCCTTGGCCGCGTCAAATGCGGCTTGGGCCATTTGCTGCGCGCCGCCGGTGCGCGAGTGATAGATGATGAGAAGAGACGTCATTTCAGCTGGTTAGCGTAATTTCACAGTGCATGAAAGCGACGAGCAAGGGTGCTGATCGGTGAAAATTCAACCGATTTCTTCAAAGGCGCAGAAACCGCATTTTGATAAAAGGATGGATCAGGAGGGACGTGAAATGATTTTTCGAGCTGTGGAAACTGCCGCGAACGGCGCCCGCTCTGCGATCCAGACAGGCGCGCGGATTCTGATTGGCACAATGATGGTCTTCGCGGTTGGCTTACCGCTGCTGATCGGCGGCCGCCCTGAAGCATTAATCCCCTTAGGACTTGGCGCTTTTGCCTTTTATGGCGTCGCGAAAGATCTCGGTTGGATCGCCAAATAGACAGCTAGAGATATTCGACTCTCCCGAGGGGGCGCGAATCGATTCAATCAAAGCGTGTGAAACATGCTTTGCTACCTCTGTTTGCTGTGTTGGTGGCCTGCGCGGATCCTGCCGCGCAGACCAACTCGACCGCGACGTCCTCCAATATCTACTGGTCGGACGGTGATAGTGGTCGGATCGATGGGATGAAATTTCGCCTGGCCAATGTCGACGCGCCTGAGACCGGAGGCGTTGGCGCCCGCGGCGGCGCGAAATGCGAATTTGAACGCGAATTAGGCTTTGAAGCCAAAGAATTTATGGTGGAGCTCACCCGCAATGCCGATTTGGTGATTACCAGCAATTCCGGCGCAGACCGTTATGACCGGGAAGTCATCACCCTATCTGCGAATGGGCAAGATGTTGCTGAAGCAGGCAAGGCGGCGGGGCATCTTGGCGATTGGCCCCATAAAGGCCGCCGCGCCTTGAGTAAAAAACCAGATTGGTGTGCGTTCCGCGCGGACTAATTTCGTCCGAATAGCCGTGAAAATAGACCCGGTTTCTGATTGGCGGGCGCGGTATGCGTCTGGGCATCCTTATGCGCTTCGACCTCGGCATCATGGCGACCATGCCAGATGTCCCAGTCTTTCGCGTCATCAATATCAATCAGTTGCGGCAAGACCGCGACTTTACTGGTCTCTGGCAGATTGGCCCAGACATCTTCCATCGCATGCGGGCCGGACCAGCGGACGCCATAAAACGGGCTCTTGGTCCGGGCCGTCTTGTTCAGTCCGAACAGCCAAAAACCGCCATCTGGCGCTGGGCCAAACACGGCATCATGGCGACTCAGCGCGCGTACCGCTTGGCGCAGCAAGGCGGTCGAAATATCCGGCGCATCGCTGCCAATGAACAATACGGGACCTGCTGGGGCTTCGCGCAAACCTTTGCTCAAACGGTCACCGAGATGGCCGGGACCTTGGCTTCGACGTTCAAGCTGTGCTGGCCAAATGCCGCCCACAGAATTGTCGAGTTCGCGATCAGGCGCGGTGTAGAGAATCGTCTCCCATGGCCCGCGCAAACTGGCGCGCACGGTCTTGGCTTGCAGGGCGGTGGCGATGCGACGGGCGGCAACGCTCGAGCCTAAACTCTTGGCTAGACGCGTTTTCGACAAGCCGATGCGAGGGGGTTTCGCGAAAATCAGAATTTGTGGTCGTTTCATCGCAATATCTCTATGCCTATCACGCGGTTATTTTCGTCCACATCGAGGATGATTTGCAGACCGCGCAGGCGTTCGTCCAGGGCGAAGACATCGATCGAGCGGGCTACGCATCCGGGCGTGCCAGGCCCGGGATGGTCCGGTAAATAGACATAACCGGCTTCCAATTCATCGTCCCAGCTTGCGTCTAGCGACATGTCTGCACTCCCCGCCTGATCTGTGGTTTCTATCGATACAATTTAGCCAGAGATTCCGGCTTGGCGCCAAGCAAATATCGCGTGATCAGATAAGCATTGCGCCAACTGCGTTTGCGCCAACCATCGCGATCATATTTTGAGGCATCGGTCCGGGCTTCTGCGGAGAGGAGGTTCAGGCGCTTTTTGCCAATCGCGCGAATGATCTGAACATCTTCCATAAACGGCGTATCTGGATAGCCGCCAATCTCATAGTAGAGCTTGCGTGAGATGAGCAGGCCTTGATCGCCATAAGGGAGGCCCAGGCTGCGGGCCCGCCAATTGGCGCGCCGGGCGACAACTTTCGCCATCGGGTGATCAGAGCGATAGGCGAGGGTGAAAGCAGCGGCATTGTCTTTGCGCTCGGTGATATGCGCTTTGGCGCGCTCGGCCCAGTCTCGCGACAAAGCCGTGTCGGCGTGCAGGAAGAGCAGCCAATCGCCGCGCGCCTGGTCAAAGCCATAGCGCAGCTGCGCGGCGCGACCCGTGGCGGGCGCTGATATGACAGTCGCGCCAGATCCCTCTGCCAGGCGCCGGGTTTGGTCCTCGCTGCCGCCATCGACGAGTATGACTTCCCGGATGAGCCCGGATTCAAGGCCTGGCATAAGGGCGGCGAGGCATGCTGGGAGCACCGCCTCAGCGTTTAAAGCTGGGATGATGATGGAGAGCGGTGCGGGCATTTAGCTGTTTAGCCACCCCAGATAGTAAAGAAATCCAAGGATCCTCGCCGCCAGTTTTCTCGCGCCGAGGACGTGCGCAAGTCCAAAACCAAGGGGAACTCCGACGATCACTGCGATGGCCGCCGCATACCATTGTGATTGCCTCAGTCCAAACACCATCCCGACAAAGACAAGAAACCCAAATAGTCCTCCGTACAGGACGAAGGCCACCCAGATGCGTGCAATTCGCTCCAGGCTGGTCTGTTCTTCCTCAATCAAACCTCAACCCCCATCTCTTTCAGCCGCGCTTGGACCAGCAAGAGATCTCGCCAGGCGCGGCTTTTATCTTGCGGGCGGCGGAGCAGATAGGCGGGGTGGAACATGGGCACCATAGGCACGCTTGTGCCAGCCGGCGTCTCGAATGGCCGCTCCGACCCGCGCAGCCGCATGATCCCGGTTTTGGTGTCGAGCAAAGTCTTCGCCGCAACCCCGCCCGTGGCGATGATGATTTTCGGTTGAGCCAAGTCGACCATGCGATTGACGAAGGGGCGACAGACCGCAAGCTCATCGGCTTCTGGATTGCGATTGCCAGGGGGGCGCCAATAATTGACATTGGAAATGAACGTATTGGTTTTGCGATCCAACCCAATCGCGGCCAACATCTTGTCGAGCAATTGACCCGCTTTGCCGACAAAAGGCAGGCCGATCCGATCCTCTTGTCCGCCTGGGCCTTCGCCAAGCACCATGACGGGAGCGCTGAGCGTGCCATCATAGACAACCGTTTTTTCGCACAATTCTTTTAGCGGGCAGCCGTCAAAACGTTCGATCGCCGCTTTGAGTGATTCGAGCGAATCGGCGGAAGCGGCGAGGGCGCCGGCTTCGGCAATCCAGTCGGTCTGCGTCTTTGACTTGCTGCGTCGGCGCTTGCGTTCGCCGCCGGTCTGCTCAGGATTTACAGCGGTTTGGGCGGGCTTCGGTGCCGCTGAGACCCCCGTCGGGGCGGCTTGAGACGCCTTCATCAAGGCCGCCATTTCCGCCTGGTCGGCGGGCACACCCATATCCTCCCACCAGTCGGTGAGTGCCTTTAACGCTGCGGCAGAGGCATTTTGGGGCATTGAGACCTTGTAAACTTTGGCTAAAGAGATGGGCAGATAGTGGATTATACCTAAATGGCGCGCAAGTCGTGCTGCCAGCTTTCGGGAGAGATTTGATGAGCGAACGCGAGTCTATGGAATTTGACCTGGTCATCGTGGGCGGCGGCCCAGCCGGGCTTGCGGCCGCCATTCGAGCCAAACAATTGGCTAATGAAGCCGGAGA
This sequence comes from Henriciella sp., assembly GCA_013213825.1. Taxonomy (GTDB): domain Bacteria; phylum Pseudomonadota; class Alphaproteobacteria; order Caulobacterales; family Hyphomonadaceae; genus Henriciella. The sequence goes on along the minus strand of JABSQA010000036.1, from coordinate 469 downwards.
AGAGCTGGAAGTGGTCGTCCTGGAAAAAGGCGGTGAGATTGGCGCTCATATTCTGTCTGGCCTGGTGCTCGATCCTAAAGCCTTGGATGAATTGATCCCAGATTGGCGCACCCGTGACGACCGCCCGATCCGCACTGAGGTGAATGCCGACACGTATAAGCTGCTCGGCCCGAACGGGTCTATGGCGATGCCAACCTTCGCCTTCCCGCCCTTCATGCACAATCATGGCTGCTTTATTGGCTCGCTTGCCAATGTCTGTCGTTGGCTCGGCGAACGCGCAGAAGAGCTGGAAGTCCAAGTCTTCCCAGGCTTTGCCGCCTCTGAGATTGTTTATGGCGACAAAGGCGAAGTCCGCGGCGTCGTTGCAGGCGGCATGGGCATTGCCGAAGATGGCTCCCACAAGCCGGACTATGAGCCAGGCATGGAATTGCTCGGCAAATATGTTCTGTTCGCCGAAGGTGCCCGGGGC